>JAFUBA010000068.1 GCA_017460395.1 Clostridia bacterium
ATCAACAGTTCCTGGGCCGTGTCGTGCGACAATAGGGACACGGTGACATTGAAGGCGGCCTTTGAGGAGGCGGGGGATTTCGAGATCCGCTGCGCGAAGGGCTCACCGATGCTGGACCCAGGCACCCATCTTTCGAGCGGAACGTATGACGACCCGTGTGGGGAGCAGGCATGCGAGGCCATGCTCCGGGAGGCCAGAGAGGCTGCCGCATGGGCCGACACCGTCATCCTCTGTCTTGGTGAACACCGGCTGCAGAGCGGCGAGTGTGCAAGCCGTGCCATGCTGGATCTGCCAGCGTGCCAGATGCGGCTGTTGAAGGCTGTGCGGGAATCGGCCAGGAAGCTTGTGACGCTCATCTTCTGCGGGCGCCCGCTGGTGCTGGGCGACGTGGCAGACAACACGGACGCCCTCATGATCTCCTGGATGCCCGGGACCGAGGGCGGTCACGGCATCTTCGATGTGCTGACAGGACGTGAGGAGCCCACGGGCCGTCTGCCCATGAGCTTTCCCCGGTGCACGGGCCAGGAGCCGCTCCACTACGATGTCTATTCGACCGGCCGGCCGCCCGTGGACGACATGACGGCGGGCTTCCGCTCCAGGTTCCTCGACACCTCCCACCGGCCGCTGTTTCCCTTTGGATTCGGCCTGAGTTACGGGCAGGTGGAGATTTCCCCCATAAGGCTCAGCGGCAGCGTATTGAAGAAAGGCTCGGGAGAGCATCTTAAGGCCAGTGTGAGTGTGAAAAATCCCGGAAAGCGCGATGTCAGCACCGTTCTGCAGCTCTACATCCGAGATCTGGTGGGGTCCCGCGTGCGACCCGTCCGCCAGCTGAAGGGCTTTCAGAAGGTGACCGTGCCGGGTATGAGCGAAATGACGGTGACCTTTGAGATCGCGGAGGATGAGCTCAGGTTCTACACAGAGCACGGCCGCTTTGAAGCGGAATGTGGAAAGTTCCTTGTCTTCGTGGGCGAAAACAGCGAGGCGGAAGCCTCTGCCGCCTTTGAGCTGACCGACTGACGGGCTTGCCCTGTTCCGCCCTCAGATCCCCGCGAGGGAGGCGCAAACTCCTTGCCTGCGCGGGGAAACCTGTGCTAGAATGTCACGTCTGCGCTGATCTTTATGGCAGCTGCAGGCATGAAACCATAAAGAGAAAGTCTTCAGGAGAAAACTATGGCAGATGTGGTGGTGATTGGCGGCGGCCATGCAGGCTGCGAGGCGGCGCTGAGCTGTGCCCGGATGGGTATGGACACGCTTCTTCTCACGCTCAACATGGATGGCGTCGCCCTGATGGCCTGCAATCCAGCTATCGGGGGATCTGCGAAGGGGCAGATTGTCCGGGAAGTGGATGCGCTCGGCGGCGAGATGGGCCTGGCCATCGATGACACCATGCTTCAGTCAAGGACCCTGAATCTGTCCAAGGGCCCGGCGGTCCACGCGCTCCGTGCGCAGGCAGACAAGCAGGCGTATCAGAACAGGATGCGAAGGGCACTGTTTTCCCAGGAGCATCTCATCGTCCGACAGGGCGAGTGCGTCCGCATCGAGACGGAGAACGGCCGGGTGAAGGGCATCACGACCCTGACCGGTCAGTTCATCCCGGCCAGGGCCGTCATCGTGTGCTCCGGGGTATACCTGAAGGGGAGAATCATCATCGGGGAAGCCTCCTGGTGGGGCGGCCCCCAGGGCCTGATGAACGCCGCCCACCTGTCGGAATCGCTGACAGAGCTTGGCTTCGAGCTTCGAAGGTTTAAGACGGGCACGCCCGCGAGAATCGACGAGCGGACCATCGACTTTGATGAACTGGAGGAGCAGCGGGGGGATGAGCCGGTGGAGGCCTTCTCCTTCCTCACGGACCGGCAGCTTCAGAATTCCTACTCCTGCTATCTCACCTACACCACGGAGGAGACGCACAGGATCATCCGGGAAAACCTGTCCAGGGCGCCCATGTACACGGGGTCCATCACCGGGATCGGACCCAGGTACTGTCCCAGCATTGAGACGAAGATCGTGCGCTTTGCGGACAAGGAGCGGCATCAGCTGTTCCTGGAACCGGAGGGCAGGGAGAGCCGGGAGTGGTACGTGCAGGGCATGTCCACCTCGCTTCCCGAGGACGTCCAGTGGAAGATGTACCGGTCTCTTCCCGGCATGCACCGCTGCGAGCTCACACGCCTCGGGTACGCCATCGAGTATGACTGCATCGACGCAAGGGAGCTGCGGCCAACGCTGGAGACATTGAAAATCCGCGGACTCTACATGGCCGGGCAGATCAACGGCACCAGCGGGTACGAGGAGGCGGCAGGCCAGGGGATCCTGGCCGGGATCAATGCGGCGCTGTCACTTCAGGGAAGAAAGGAACTGGTCCTGCGGCGGGATCAGGCATACATCGGTGTACTCGCAGACGACCTGACCACCAAGGGCACGGACGAACCCTACCGCATGATGACCAGCCGCGCAGAGCACAGACTCATGCTCCGCCAGGACAATGCAGACCTGAGGCTCACCAGAATCTCCCATGAGCTGGGACTTGCGTCCCGCGAGCGCCTCGAGCGTGCGGAGGAGAAAGCGCGGCGCACGGAGGAGCTGAAAGAAACCCTGTCCAGGGTGCATTTCCAGAAAACCGAAGCGAGGAGTGCCTGGCTGCAGCGGCACGGCCAGCCGGAGTCGGAGGCGACGTTCACGGGCACGGACCTCCTGAAGCGCCCGGAAATCACCTGCCGTGATCTTGCGGAGCTGGAACCCGCGATCAGGGAATATCCTCCTCATGTGCAGAAAAATACGGAGATCGAGATCAAGTACGCGGGTTACCTCGACAAGCAGAAGGCGCTGATCCGAAAGTCCCGTGCCATGGAGGACATGGCCCTGCAGGAGGATCTGCCGTACGAGAAGATCGATGCCCTGCGCCTGGAGGCCCGGCAGAAGCTGTCAAAGCAAAGGCCGAGGAGTCTTGGCCAGGCAGGCCGGATCCCCGGCGTGTCTCCCGCGGACATCACAGTGCTCATGGTCTATCTGAAGCGCGAGGAGGAAACGCTGAAACAGACTTCAGGCGAATGATCATCGCATGAGATAAGAAGACAACCAAGAAGATAGATAGAAGACAGAAGGGATACAGAATATGGCTGAGAAGGAAAAGAAGAAGGGCTTTTTTGCGAGGCTGAAGGAAGGCCTCACGAAGACCCGCGGCGGCATGACCGACAAGGTGGAGACCCTGGTCAAGCAGACGAGAAAGATCGACGATGACTTCTACGATGAGCTGGAGGATATCCTGATCCTCTCCGACTGCGGCATGAAGGCCACCACCTCCATGATTGATGAGCTCAAGGAGCGGGTGAAGCAGCAGAAGATTCAGGACGCCAATGAGGCGAAGGACATCCTCAAGCAGATCATGGTGGAGGAGATGGACATTCCGCGTCCGCCCCTCAAGTGGCCCATGGTCATGCTGGTGGTGGGCGTCAACGGTGTGGGCAAGACCACGACCATCGGGAAGCTGGCCCTGCGCTTCCAGGCCATCGGGCGGAAGGTCATGATGGCTGCCGGCGATACCTTCCGCGCGGCCGCGGCAGAGCAGCTGACCATCTGGGCCCAGCGTGCCCGGGTGCCGATCATCAAGCACGCAGAGGGTGCAGATCCTGCCGCCGTGGTGTTCGATGCCATTCAGTCCGCCAAGGCGCAGGGTGCAGACCTGCTGCTGGTGGATACGGCCGGAAGACTCCAGAACAAGAAAAACCTGATGGACGAGCTGGACAAGATGAAGCGCGTCGTGGACCGGGAGTTTCCTGAGGCCGACACCAGAACCATCCTGGTGCTGGATGCAACCACCGGCCAGAACGGACTCAACCAGGCCCGGGCCTTCAAGGAGGTCTGCGAGGTGCAGGGTATCATCCTGACCAAGCTGGACGGCACCGCCAAGGGCGGCATCGCCCTGGCCATCCGTCAGGAGCTGGCCGTGCCTGTGTGGTACATCGGCGTGGGCGAGGGAATCGACGATCTGCAGCCCTTCCAGGCGAAGGAGTTCGTGGATGCGCTCTTTGGCGATGACCACCCAGAGGAAGCATGAATGAGGAGCAGCGATGCCAAGTCTTTCAGCATATAAGTCCGACCTGGATTACAGCTATGCGACCGGGGCCTTCCCGGCCGTGGAGTGCCTGAAGCACCGGAAAGGATCTGTCCGGCGGATCCTTCTTCATTCCAAGGCCGCCGGGACAGACCTTGAACAGATGATGCTGGATTATGCAGATCAGCTCTCTGTCCGGGCCGAGCAGGCGGATCGGGTCCTCAGAATGGTTTCCGGAAAAGACAACTGTTTTGCGGCCGTCGTCTTTGAAAAGTTTCAGGACGCGCTGAACCCGGATCTTCCGCACGTGGTGCTCCATCATCCGTCGGACTTCGGAAATCTCGGAACGATCCTGAGAACAGCTCTGGGCTTTGGCATCCACGACATCGCCCTGATTCGCCCCTGCGCCGATCCCTTTGACCCGAAGGTGGTGAGAGGGAGCATGGGAAGCCTCTTCCGGATGCGTCTTCATCTGTTCGATGACTTTGCTGCTTATCAGGAGCTGTACCCGGACCATGCCATGTATCCCTTCATGCTGGATGCCTCGCGTCCCATGGAGGAGGTGCTCGCCTGCGGGATCCCGGATCGGTATGCCCTGATCTTTGGAAACGAAGGCAGCGGACTTCCAAAGGAGTTTTCCGAAGTTGGGCAACCCGTTCGGATCGACAGCTCCACGGAGGTGGATTCCCTGAACCTGTCCATCGCGGCCGGGATCGGGATCTACCGGTTTACACACGCAGGGAGAGCCTGACGGCCGGATCAGAAATGTAAATTACAGGGTTTCCACGTTTTTTGCCTTTTCATTGAAGAAATTATGTGTATAATAAAAGGTGCACAGGAGGTGGTCCAATCATGCAGGATATGTCAACCACGAAACTGAAGCCGATTCAGGACAGTGTGCATCCGACACAGGATATCCTGATGTATGTTTATCATGCGCTTGAGGCGAAGGGATATGACCCGATCACGCAGATTGTCGGCTATATCATCTCCGGCGATCCGACATATATCACCAGCTACAATCAGGCCCGAAGCATGATCTGCCGCCTGGAGCGGGACGAGATCGTGGAGGAGCTTGTCAGTTTTTATGTGGGTGCGCACATGCCCCTTCAGCAGATCCAGCAGCTGCAGCAAATACAGTAAAAAAACAATTCACACAGTTTTTTCTGTGTGAATTGTTTTTGCGTCCGGACTCAGGCCTGTTTTCCAGGAATCCTCTGAATCCATCCGATGATCTTTCCCGAGATGATGACGCTGAGAAGGGAATAGGCGATCTGGGAAAGGGGAATATAGCTGAGGGACAGGAGAAGGACCGTCAGATCGGTCACAAGATAGACACTCTCGATCCTCACGGGCAACAGGTGCTGGATGCCAAGGGCCAGAGCGTCATCCCCGGAGGGTGCGCTCCCGGCCCGCACGCACATACCTGCACCGATGCCCACGTGCAGAGCTCCCAGAAGAGATGAGAGGAGCGGGGATGCGATGACCCATGGGAGCAGCGGCGCAAAGGGCGCACACAGGGCATAGAACAACGAGTAGGCAAGGCTTGAGATGATGGACCTGACGATGAACCCAAACCCCAGATGCTGCCATGCAAAGAGGTAGCACAGACCGCTCAGCACAAGGGAGGAGATCGCAGGGGACAGATGCAGCCAGTGGTCCAAAAGGAGTGTCATCCCGAGGATCCCGCCCTCTGTCACCGGGGAGTGGGCGTGGATGTTGGAGATGCCAAAGGCCTGGATCAGGGCACCGAGGAGGATCAGACAGAGGTCTGAATGATCCGGGAGACAGTTCAGGATCTTTTTTCTGAGCAAGGGGTTGCCTCTTTTCACGTTTTTGGGGTGTTTCACGACCAGCTTATTCCGGGTTCCATTCAGGTTATATTCTGTTCCCATCAAAATCAATGGGAAAATTTGTCAATGTCTCTGCAAAGATGGAAAAAGCGGGCAAAAGGGAACAGAATCGGACATGGGACATTTCCGCGTGTCCTTTTCAAGAAAAACTCTTTCCGCTATAATTTTTGGCGGATCGAATCACAAGGCAAGTGAGGTTGATGGCATGAGTGACTTCGTAAGTACCTGGAACCAGGACACGTTTCTGACGTACCCTGTGGGTCCCCTGGGGCTTGTGGCCATGCGCGGCACGGAAGAACTGGGGGAAAAGGTGGACAAATGGCTGATTCGCTGGCGCGACCATACAGAAGAATCCACAGAACCCGGTGATATGAGCACCACACCCGGCGTCACCAGACAGGACTTTCTGATCAAGGCCTACTGTCCGCGCTTTGGCAACGGGGAAGGCAAGGGCCTCATCAAGGACACGGTCCGAGGCTATGACATGTACATCCTGTGCGATGTGGGCGCCTACAACTGCACCTATAACATGTACGGACGCGATGTGCCCATGAGCCCGGACGATCACTTCTCGGACCTGAGGCGCATCATTGCCGCCATGAGCGGCAAGGCCAAGCGCATCAATGTGATCATGCCCATGCTCTATGAGGGACGGCAGCACAGACGGTCATCGAGAGAATCCCTCGACTGTGCCATGATGCTCCAGGAACTGGTGAGAATGGGTGTCAGCAACATCATCACCTTCGATGCCCATGATCCGCGTGTCCAGAACGCCATCCCCACGGGCGGCTTTGAGAACGTCATGCCGTCCTACCAGATCTTCAAGGCACTCCTCAAAAAAGACAAGTCCCTGCAGCTGGACAAGGACCACCTGATGGTCGTATCCCCCGATGAGGGCGCCATCGACCGGAACATCTTCTATGCATCGGTCCTGGGCCTGGACATGGGCATGTTCTACAAACGCCGGGATTATACACGGATTGTGAACGGGCGCAACCCCATCATTGCCCACGAGTACATCGGCGACAGCGTGGAGGGCAAGGATGTGTTCGTGGCAGACGACATCATCTCCTCCGGCGAGTCGGTGATCGACCTGGCACGTGAACTCAAAAAGCGCAAGGCCAGGCGCATCTTCGCAGCCGCCACGTTCCCGCTGTTCACCAACGGTCTTGACACCTACAATAAGGCCTATGAGGAAGGTGTCATCGACCGGGTGATCTCCACCAATCTGACCTACCGCACGCCGGAGCTCAGGGCAGCACCCTGGTTCGTGGAGGCGGACATGAGCAAGTACATCTCCTACATCATTGCGACGCTGAACCACGACCGGTCTCTCAGCAACCTCCTGAATCCCTACGACAGGATCCATCGCCTGCTGGACCGCTACCACCAGGAGCAGGTGGCAAACGGCACAAGGTTTGTGTAAAATCTCGAATCCCCCTGAGCATCTCAGGGGGATTCTCTTATCTTATTCTTCTGTCTCTGCGACCTTCATCATGATGGCGCATTCCATGCGCTTTCTGAACAGCTCGCACCCGGGTTCATAGATCCCGCGGATGGAGCCGCTGGCATGATAGGCGTTGGCGGCGCATCCACCGGAGCAGTAGAGCCTGGCCCAGCAGTCCCGGCACTCTTCCCTTGCATATGCGTTGCAGGATCGGAAGGATTCCCGAAGTTCCGTGTTCTGAACGCCATGCCACACATCGCCCAGCTTATACTTTTCATCGCCCACGAACTGATGGCATGGGTACAGATCGCCCCAGGGGGTGACGGCCATGTATTCGGTGCCGGAGCCGCAGCCGGAGAGGCGCTTATAGATGCAGGGGCCACCCTCCAGATCGATCATATAGTGATAGAACGTGATGGGATGGCCTTCCTTTTTGCGGCGGAGCATGTCCTTTGCGAGGATTTCATACTGTTCCTTGACCACCTCAATATCCTCGGGGGTGAGGGCTGCCGGATCATCCGGCGCGCATACGACGGGCTCCATGGAAAGCTCGGTGAACCCGAGGTCCGCCATGTGGAACAGGTCCTTTGTGAAATCTGGGTTTCTGTGGGTAAAGGTGCCGCGCATGTAGTACTGACGGTTTCCGCGGGCCTTCACCAGCTTCTGGAAGAGCGGCACGATCCTCTCGTAGCTTCCGCGGCCCTGATAGTCCACCCGCAGGGCGTCATGGATCTCTTTTCTGCCGTCCAGGGAGAGCACCACATTGCTCATCTCCCGGTTGGCAAAGTCGATGACGTCATCGTCGATCAGCATGCCGTTGGTGGTGAGCGTGAAGCGGAAGTGCTTGTGTACGCGCTCCTCAATGGAGCGTGCATAGGCCACAAGGTCCTTCACGACCTGCCAGTTCATGAGGGGCTCCCCGCCAAAGAAGTCCACCTCCAGGTTATGGCGCGTGCCGGAGGAGGCCACCAGATAGTCCAGCGCCTGCTTGCCCACCTCAAAGCTCATGAGGGCGCGCTCCCCGTGGAAGCGGCCCTGGCTTGCAAAGCAGTAGGAGCAGTTCAGATTGCAGGTGTGGGCCACGTGCAGGCACAGGGCCTTCACCACATCGCCGGAGCGTTCCTTGAGGGTGCCGGCCATGGGGGCGAAGGTGTCGGGGGAGAATAGCTTTCCTTCGTCCCTGAGCGACTGAATATCCTCAAGGCATGCTTCAAGATCCTCCCGCGTGACGTCTTCTCTGTCCTTATACTTTTCAAGGGCCTTTAGAATTATTTCCTCCCGGGTGCAGGTTTCAAACATTTCTATGAGATCATAGGCCACCTCATCCACGGCATGGATCGAGCCGGAGCAGGTGTCCACCACGATGTGATATCCATTCATATGATACTGATGGACCATGTTGCCTCCCTGAATGTATCTTTATCCAAAGTCAGGACATGAAAAGAGCCGCCCTCAGGACGGCTTTTTTCTGATTACTTGCTGGCCTTTTCGCACTGCTGATTTGCCACGCCGCAGCTCGTCTTGCAGGCAGACTGGCAGGAGGTCTGGCATTCGCCGCATCCGCCGTTCTTGGCGCTCTCGCAGAGATTCCGGGTCTTCAGTGTCCTGATTCTCTCCATAATGGTTTCTCCCTTGTCTAGATGATTGATGCTGCCAGGGATCCCCGGCAGTGAGGAGCCAATCGGAGAAAGGCTCCCTCGCATTCTAACATGGGAACACACTGCACGTCAAGGCAGGGAAATTTTGCCCATAACCACGGGGTGGCGTGCCCCCGTCACGTTCGGCATGTTCCCGCATGAAGCAAAGATGGCCTCGTTGGCCAGGACCGCAAAGGCAATGCCCTCCTTGGCCTGACTGCTCATCCCGAGATCCTCCTGGGTGAGTACCCGGGTGGAGGGGAGAAGCTCCCTCAGATCCTGCATGAGCGTCCTGTTTTTCGCACCGCCGCCTGAGACGATCAGGCGGTCCGGGATGCAGGAGACGAGCTGGCCGGCGTCTGCAATGGTCTTTGCCGTAAAGTGCGTAAGGGTCCTGAGGACATCAATATCCGGGATGGCTTCCGTATGGGCATGCTCTGCGATCTTCGCAATGTACTCCGGCCCAAAGTGCTCCCGTCCGGTCGTCTTGGGCGGCTGCTTATTCAGGTAAGGGTCTGAGAGAAGAAAGGAAAGAAGGCTTTCGGATATCTTACCTTTCATGGCGTAGAAGCCGCCGGGATCAAACTGGTACTCACCGTTCGTCATGCGGGCGATCCACTGGTCCATCAGCATGTTGCCGGGGCCGGTGTCAAAGGCGATCACATCCTCCGGTGCACAGCCGGGCGGCAGAAGGGAGATATTTCCGATGCCTCCGATATTCTGAAGGGCCGTGGTCTCATCCTCGGTCCGGTAGAGAAGATAATCGACATAGGGGACCAGCGGTGCCCCCTGCCCGCCGGCCGCAATATCCCGGACACGAAAGTCCGAGACAGCAACACAGGAAAAACGCTCACACAGGAGACTGGCCTCACCCGTCTGAAAGGTGGATGAAACCTGATAGGAAAGATATTCTTCCGCCACGGGCACGTGCCAGAGTGTCTGGCCGTGGGAACCAATGAGATCCACGTGTTCTTTTCCTGCACTTTTGAGGAGATGCTCACAGCATTGCACATACAGCTGTCCCAGAAGAAAACTCATCTGGGAGAACTCTCTTGCGGTCGCAGGCATGCCGCCTGCAAGGGACAGGATCTTTTCCCGGACCTGAAGGGGGAAGGGCTCCGAGTGAAAGGCGAGGGGCTTTACGCGCGTGGAAAGGCCGTGACCGGAAATCTCCACAAGGGATGCATCGACGGCATCGGCAGAGGTGCCGGACATGAGTCCGATCACCAGGCGGGAGGGCTTCTCCAAAAGCGCGAGGAGAGAATGCATGAAATCAGCTCTTTTCCAATGGTCAATCAAATCCGAAGATACGATATACAGTGCCCCGGTTTCCGCAGGAATTCTATGCGAGAATCCCGAAACGTGGGAAGCGGAAATTACGTCTGGAATTGACACTGACGGAATTCATTGTACAATATTGTGAGGTCTTCTGCTATCTTTTGGTAGCAGAAAATGTTTTGATGCCCGGGATTTTTTTTGGAGGCGCAGGGCAATGTATGTGTGCGGCTGGGACGGCGGCGGGACGAAGACGGCGATTCGGTGCGAGAACGCAGAGCGCAGGGAGATCCTGCACTGCCAGCTTGGCCCTCTGACCATGAGCGGTGCAGGCCTTCAGGACATGCGGCAGGTGGTGGCATCTGCGGTCACTGAGATGTCCAGGCTTCCGGAGGGGCTGGATGGCTGCCGGATGCTCGTCATTGGAACGGCCGGCGTGTCCAACACGAAGAGTGTCTCGCAGATTGAAAAAGCCCTGCGGGATGCCGGGTATCGGGGGCCCAGTCAGATCGTGGGTGACCAGGTGATTGCCCTTGAAGCTGCCATCTCGGGTCCCGGCGCCATCCTGTCCGTGGGCACGGGCTCCATCTGCGTGGGCAGAGACCTGTCAGGGCAGATGGCCAGGTGCGGCGGATACGGTTACCTCATCGATGATGAGGGCGGCGGCTATGCCCTTGGACGGGACATCCTCGCGGCCGTTGTGCGGGCCGAGGACGGCAGGGGAGAACCCACAAAGCTCAGGGATTTCCTCTTTGAACATCTGGGCGTTCAGAGCATCCAGGGTATGATCACCTGGCTGTATGGCGAGGAGACAAAAAAGAAGGATATCGCGGCGCTGGCTCCGCTCCTGCTTCCGGCTCTCCACACGGGGGACCATGCGGCGCTTGAGATCGCTGAGAAGGCAGCGGTCGAGCTGACGCAGCTTGTGACGGGCGTGTTCCGAAAGCTGGAGCTATTTGAAGGCGAACTTGCCCTCATGGGCTCCATCATGGAACATGTGGATATCATACGAAATCTGACCGAGGAAAAATGCCTGAAGACAATCCCCGGCATTTCCGTCACCAGGCCAAGGCACTCTGCTGTGGAAGGTGCCGTCATGCTCGCGTGGAAGAGCCTTATGGAGCAGACAGCATGAGCAGCTCTCAGTGAGCTGCCACATCATATATTACAAAGATTAATCAAAAAGGAAGCCTTATGTGTTTACGATGGGGCTGATGAAGCAGGCTTGTGGTTTGCACCCTGTCTTCCTGGATAAGGAAAGCAGCATCCACCGCTATTCGAAATGGCACCGGGTTTATCCGGATCTGTGCTTTTTCGAATGGCGATGGGCGTGGGGAAGGTATACCCTATAACAAAATTAAAACACACAAAATCCACCGTTATATCAAGAAAACAGACAGGGGATGACCGGGGATGGAACTTGGACGCCTGGACACAGAACAAAGGAATCCAAACACGATGCAGATCGACACGCTGTCGACCCTGGAGATGGTGAGCCTCATCAACGAGGAAGACCATCACTGTGCGGAGGCCGTCAAGCAGGCACTGCCCGAGATTGCCAGGAGCGTCGATCTGATCTACGAATGCATCCGTTCCGGCGGAAGACTGTTCTATGTGGGCGCCGGCACATCCGGCAGGCTTGGCATCCTGGATGCCTCAGAGTGTCCGCCGACCTACGGCGTGTCCCCGGATCTGGTCCAGGGTCTGATTGCCGGCGGAACCGGAGCGATCATCAAGGCCGTGGAAGGCGCAGAAGATTCGCGGGAGCTGGGCAGGCAGGACCTCAAGGACAGACACTTTTCTCAAAAAGATGCGCTGGTCGGCATCGCGGCCAGCGGGCGGACGCCCTATGTCCTGGGTGCCATGGAATATGCCAGGTCCCTGGGCGCACCCGTGATGGCCATGGTATGTACGAGACACAGCGAACTTTCGAAGGTAGCCGACGTGACCATGGAGCTGCTGCCGGGGCCGGAGGTGGTGACCGGATCCTCCAGGATGAAGAGCGGTACCTGCCAGAAGATGGCGCTGAACATGCTGTCCACGTGTGTGATGATCAAGGCGGGGAAGGTTTACGGGAATCTTATGGTCGATGTACGGGCAAGCAATGAGAAGCTTTATCAGCGTTGCATCTCCATCGTCATGGCGGCCACCGGGCTTGAAGACAGAGAAAAGATCGTCGAGACACTGGAAACATGCGGCTGGAGCTGCAAGACGGCCATCGTGATGCTGCTCATGGGCCTCAGCCGTCATGAGGCGGAGGAGGCACTCGTGACGCACGACGGGCGCATCTCTATGGTGACGGTACAGGCGGGCACCTGATTCTGTCAGAAGCTGTTCCCATTGTCGCTGATATGCACAAACAGAATCATGATCATTGTGCGACATTTGACAGGAAATTTTGCGAAAATCTTTTTCTGAATAGCCTTGACATCCAACGCGGGATGCATACAATAGCCACGAAGCCTTGGATATGTTTCTGTCACGAGGCACAAGATCCACGTTTTTGACAAATCCAGAGAGTGTCCGCTCTCTATCATGATCACATGATACGGAGCCTGATTCAGTCTGAATCTGTCAGGTAAAAATCACATCTTTTATCTTACGTTATCCCCTTAACTTCTTTCTGAATTTACACCCTAGACAGGGTGTAAACAACGAAAGTCTAGAAAATACGCGGTGTTTTGGCTAAAAGTGCTTGATTCTTCAGCCTGAACTAGGGTATAATTTACACCCTAGAGGAGGGCTGCGCAGAATGGCTATTTTGAAGTCAGACAGTAACATTGTCGCTATACCATTGAATGTGTCTGTCAATAAAAAGGGATATGTATATCTCAACCAATCCACATCCTGGGTTGACAAGAAGAATGGAC
>JAFUBA010000069.1 GCA_017460395.1 Clostridia bacterium
GAACTCCTGGATCTTCTCTTCCAGCTGTGCCGTCAGCTTTTCCCGGGCCTCATTGATCATCTGACCGGCCGCGGGGCGCTCCTCCGGCGCCAGCTGGCCCATGGAGCGCAGGAGCGCCGTCAGTTCACCCTTCTTGCCAAGGATCCTGACGCGCACATCTTCCAGGGACTGCCTGCTCTTTGCCTCGGACAGTTCCTGAACCATTTTGGCGTGAATCTCGCTGATTCTTTCCTTCATGCCCATGCCTGTGTTCTTCCTTTCCTGTTGCTTTTCTTAAGGATTATCTGCTTCCGGGCAAACGCCCGGGGGGTCTGCATGTGTCTGAGCCATAAAAGGGTTTGTGCATTGAAAAGTTTTTATGCATAAAAAAAGACCGTCCGGCAAGGGACGACCTGAGCCGCGGTACCACCCTTCTTCGCACATGCATGCGCTCGTTGCCTTTCACGGGGCCGAATCGTCACAGCCTACTGATCCATTCCGGATGCTTCAGCCGTGCAGCTCGGGAGGGAACGAACAGAGGGACAGCCGGAGCGCTCGCACCATACCGCTCCTCGCTTGGGCTGACCGGAGTCCCTGTTACCTTCTCCGTCATTGCCTTTAGCGGGATTATAGCACCTGCCCCCACCTCGTGCAAGGGCGGAAAACATCATCCTCCGGCAATATCAAACGGCACCGGGGCATCTCTGCCCCGGTGCTGCATGGTTTACAGATCGCCTGCAATGTCCGTATTTTCGCCGGTCAACCCCACGACCGCGCCCTCGGTTGCCTCCGTGCTGTCCGCATGGGCCAGAAGCCACTTGTTGCGGGCCCACAGCATCCGGTCCATGGTGTTGGCGCCGTCCCCCGGCCGGAAATCCGTGTTGGTTCCCTCCGGCAGTGCCACCAGCACCTGGAATCCCTTGGCGGGATCGGTGTGGCAGGGGGCATAGTGGAGCGTGGTGGCATACACTTCCACCAGTGTGCCTGCGGGCACCCTGAAGGCCTTCACCACCGAGGTGTCCAGACGTCCGTTGATGATCTCGCTCTGCTTGGCCAAGAGCAGAATGAAGTCCTCTGTGCCAAGGTTAAACTCGGAATCCCTGTGGAACTCCAGGCAGTTCAGCTTGGTGTTGTGTCCATTGCAGTAGCCCAGCTGGAAGGGCATGCCGCCGAACAGGCCCTCGCCGACCTTGTCGGCGCCCACCGCCTCATGCAGGCTGTCCTCGCGGGGGGTGTATACGGTTCCGGCCGGCAGGGGCGTCTTTTTCAGTGCTTCCAGGATTGCACTGGTGTCATACCCTTCCACCACACGGCCATAGGGACGGAACGCATCTGAGGAAACAGGATAGATGGTCATAGGAAACTCCTTCTTTCTGTATATTTTTGTCTTTCATTGCATGTACATGAATCTCTTACAATACGTGGGCGCACTCTGCCTGGAAAGAAAGATACGCCGTATCGCCTGCCTGATAGATCTTTTTGTTGCGGGGGCAGTTGTCCGTGATCTTCACCAGGGTGTCTCCCACCCGCACGTGATAATACTGATGGGATCCCATAAAGCAGCTCAGCTCCACCTTGCCCGGGAGGATGCCCTCGTCCCGGATCTCGATGGCCTCCGGCCGTACCACCAGCTTGACTGTCTCGCCCACCTGCGGGGTGCGGCTGCACTCAGCATATACCTCATGCCCGCCGATGTCCAGTGTAACACGCTCTCCATCTGCTTTCCGGACCTCACCCTCCAAAAAGGAGCATTCGCCGATGAAGTCCGCCACAAACTCGCTGACCGGGTGATAGTAGATCTCCATCGGGGTGCCCATCTGCGCCACCACACCCTGTTTCATCAGAATGATCTGATCGGAAATGGACATGGCCTCGGACTGGTCATGGGTCACATAGATCGCGGTAATGCCGAGAATCTGCTGTATGCGCCGGATCTCTGTGCGCATCTGCACGCGGAGCTTGGCATCAAGGTTACTCAGAGGCTCGTCAAAGAGCAGCACGCCCGGCTCCACGACCAGGGCTCTGGCCAGTGCAACACGCTGCTGCTGGCCGCCGGAGAGCTGGTTGGTCATACGGCTCTCCATGCCGGATAGCTCCACCAGCTTGAGAATATCCGTGACTCTCCTCTGGATCTCGTCCTTTGGCACTTTGCGCAGGCGAAGACCATAGGCCACATTGTCGAACACATTGTAATGCGGAAACAGCGCATAGCTCTGGAAAACCATGGCCGTGTCCCGCCGGTTGGGTGTCAGCGCATTGATCGGTTCGCCCCCAAGGAAGATTTCTCCCTCATCCGGCGACTCAAAGCCTGCGATCATGCGCAGTGTGGTGGTTTTACCGCAGCCCGAGGGGCCCAGGAGGGTCACAAAGCTGCCCGGCGCAATATCCAGGGATACATCCCTGACCGCAAAAAAATCAGCCTTCGTCTTTGGATCCTGGTAAATCTTGGAGATATGCTCCAGTCTGACGCCTTTTTTCTCTTTGACCGGCATGATGTCTCCCCCTTTCTCAGCTGTTTTCTTCTCTCGTATTGCCGCTGCCGTTTTTACTGGTGCCGAAGCGCTTCACCACGGCATTCATGATCAGGATGGCGGCATAGGTGATGAGAATCAGGACCGTGGCATAGGCACAGGCCACGCCGTACTCGCCCTTCTCTGCATACTCATTGATCCTGCAGGTGATCAGAAGGTACCTGGGTGTCACCAGCAGAATCACCGCGCTGATGGCCGTGATGGATCGCACAAAGGTGGTGACAAGACCGGAGAAGAAGGAATCCTTGATCAGGGGCAGCGTCACGCTCGTAAACACCTTCCCGCTCCCGGCACCCAGATCATACGCGCTCTCCTCAATGGACCTGTCAATCTGTCGGAGGGCGGAAATACCGCTTCTCGTGCCCACAGGCAGGGAGCGCACCACAAAGACGATCACCAGAATCAGGCCGGTGCCATAGATGGACTGCAGGAAACCGGTGCGGAATACGCCACCGGCAAACCCGCGGATGAAACCGACACCCAGCACCGTGCCAGGCACCGCCATGGCCAGCATGGACACGAACTCGATGAACGCTTTGCCGTGGAATTTCTTTTTCACCACCAGATAGGAGATGATCATGGACAGAAGCGCCGTCACAGGAGACGCGATCAGCGAGAGAATGAAGGAATCGCGGAAGGCCTTCCATCCACCCTCCCGGAACATCTGCTCAAACCACTTCGTGGACAGCGAATAGTCCCGGCCCCACAATTTGAACAGGGCGCCGAAGGGCACCGCGATGTACATGAGCACCACAAACACAGACACCAGGACGCAGAAAAGGCTCAGCGGATAGCGTACCGACCTGTCCTCAATCAGCATCCGGGCCCTGCTGGCCTTGCCGGAGAGCGTCGCCGCCGTCTTCTTTTCCAGGATGTACTTCTGGATCAGGAACAGACACAGCGTCAGGGCCAGCAGCACTACGGCCATAGCGGATGCGCCATTGATATCATACGTCCCGCCCGTGATCCTGAGATAAATGGTGGTCGCCAGGGTGTCATAGCTTCCACCGATGATCATGGGATTGGCAAAGTCCGCCACAGACTCAATGAATGTCACAAGAAACGCATTGCCCAGTCCCGGCAGCATAAGGGGCAGCGTGACGGTCGTAAACACATGCCACCTGCTGGCACCCATGTCCCTGGCAGCTTCCTCCATGGATGGATCAATATTCTTTAAAAGCCCTTTCAGCATCAGGTAGACCACCGGGAAGAATGTCAGGGTCTGCACAATCACAATGCCCCACAGCCCGTAAATATCCGAGTCATAGATACCAAGCAGCTTTCTTGTGATCAGGCCTGCCCGTCCAAAGAGCAGGATCATGGAAAGAGACAGCACAAAAGGCGGAGACACGACCGGAAGCACCGACACCACGTCAAAGAGCTTCTTTGTCACACGCGAGCGTACATGTACATACACATCGACATACGCAAACAGCAGTCCCACCAGAAGTGATCCAAATCCCGTCAGCGCGCCGAGCAAAAGCGTATTGCGAAGGGCGCGGTTGAATGTATAATCCCTGAAAATCCTCGGGAAGGCATCCACCGTCCACTGGTTATCACTGACCTGCACACAGATGTCCGTCATCTCAATGCCGTCCATCTTTTTGATCAGGCGGCTGTTTTTGCGGTAGGTGGCGGGGATTTCCTGCACGGTCAGAAGATCCTGCATGCGCAGATAGACGCTTCGGTCCCTGCTGTTGACCACCTTGAGATACATTTCTCCTGTCGTCTCCCCCACATTTGCCTGGGAGGCAAAAAGGCCTTTGGATCTGTATACCGGCAGATACACCGGGTCCCCTTCCTCTTTTGCAGGATACACCCGGATAAAGGCAGCCTCTCTGTCCGAGGTCGCCACCTGACCTTCCTGATTGTAGAAGACCCAGGAATCCCCTGAGGTATAATCCTCCACAGAATAGAGAACTGTTCCGCGCACCAGGACAGAATCCACCAGCAGCGTGGCCAGCGGATACAGGATAAACAGCGCCAGAAAGAGAAACAGGATCAGGATCGTGATGACCATCACAGGATCGGCAAAAAACTTTTTCCGATCCAGCCGGGCACTTTGCCGTTTGGACATGGCCGTCCCTCCTTCAGTTCCTGAAGCCGCACGCCGGCTTCACTTGAACAAAGGGGACGGGGCCAGAGCCTCGTCCCCTGATCGTTGAGAGCAAATGTTCAGAAGATGCGTCGCTTTATTCCGTCTTGAAGCGGTCATCAGCTGCGGCGCCCAGAGCGTTGAAGTAATCTTCCACATACTTGGATGTGTTGGCCTTGGCATCTGCAAAGTCATAGTCAATGGTCTTGGTGGGATCCAGGTCCGGGAAAGCCTGCAGTGCGGTGGGCTGCTCGGCATTGTCAATCACCAGGAACTGATAGCTGCCGGCGTCGTCCGCCAGCTCCACGCACTCGGGAGACAGGGCATATTCCACCCACAGTTTGGCGGCATTCTCATGCTCAGCGCCCTCGAAGATGGCGGTGGAGCCGATCTCATAGGAGGTGCCGTCAGCGGGGATGATCAGATCAATGTTGTCATAGCCCTGCAGGATCTGATAGACGCCATCATGCAGGAAGCCGATGCCGATGGTGCACTCGCCCACGCCCACCTTCTTGGAGGGGCCGGAGCCGGACTTGGTGTACTGCGCAATGTTCTTGTCCAGTTCCACCAGATATGCCATGGCCTCGTCGTGGCCCTTCATCTGCACCATGGTATTGATGACCAGCTTGGCGGTGCAGGCGGTGTTGGGGTTGGACAGCCAGATC
>JAFUBA010000070.1 GCA_017460395.1 Clostridia bacterium
AAAAAAATCGGCAATCGGCACGCAGGGATAGTCTGCGCTTTTTTTGTGTGTTCAGATATGGTGTGAAGCTGACTTCTGATCATCTGATGTGCCTGTTTGATGAAGTTGAAGGCCTGTACACTTCAAATTTTTCAAAGCTGGGCCTTTTCCCTTGTCCTTTTATGCCCGGCAATGTACAATGCAATATGGTTGTCCTTCGGGATACCTTCGGCCATCTTGCCCGCAGGCAGACCCCGGAGCGCTGATACGTTGACAGCAGGACCAGAGGGAGGACTATCGATGAAGCGTACATCATGGTTTCGATCCATATGGAAGTTTCTCGTCATCGAACTGATCGCAGCTGCCATCACGCTTTCGCTCATCGCCCATGAGCAGATCCGGAACCGGCTCTATGAGGCCGAGATCTATGGTTCTTCCATCGGATCGAACATAGAGCTGAGGCTCAATCAGTATGTCAGCATCGTGGAATCGCTCGGTGATCAGTATCTCGAATACGGGGAGCATTTCGCAGATCATTTTCCAGGCATCTGCGAGCATATCATGCAAAGGGATGACATCATCGGCTCTTTGTATGTTGCACCCGATGGCATCATTCAGTTTGCTTATCCCGCTGAGGTGAACGATGCCACCATCGGGTTTGAGCCCGCCAGAGATCCGCAGCAGGGTGCGGCAACCCGCCTTGCCATCGAGTCCCGTAAAACCACCGTGGCAGGTCCGCACGCCCTGGTGGAGGGTGGCACCGGCTTTATCGTCCGCCATCCAATCTACGATGAAGACAGTCAGTTCAAAGGTCTGGCCATCCTCGTCATGGACTGGAACCGTTTTGTGCAGCGGCTCACCGAGGAAGGCAACGGTCAGCAGCTGTACAATTACGCTGTCTGGAAGGAAAACAATGACGGCGTGATCACAGATGCGGACGGCTTCATTTTCCATGCGGGAGATGTGCATGAGCGCCGCATCAGCATCACGGTGGATGCACCCAATGAGACCTGGTATCTGACCGTAGAGGAAGTGGGCGGCTGGAGCAGTCTTCGGCAGATGCTGCCCTGGTACCTGGGCACCCTGGCACTGCTCATCATCTTGACATACGTTGAGCTTTTCACCATCCGCAGCCAGGAAAACAGGCGCCGGATGGAAGCTGCAGAGGTCGAAAACCGGGCGAAGCAGCAGGAGCTCGAGGAGAAGCTGAAGCTTCAGGAACAGCTTCTTGCCCAGAAAGAGCAGCAGAAGAAGCTGGACAGCATGATCACCGCCATGGCCTCCGATTATCGCAGTGTCTATCATATCGACATTGACGCCAATGACGGTGTGTGCTACCGGGCGGATCCGGACGATGCGACGCAGACGCCGGAGGGTGTTCACTTCCCGTACCATGAGCGCTTTCTCTGGTACTGTGATTCCTTCGTGGACAGAGAGTTTCAGGACGGCTTCCGCAGGTTCATTGATCCTCAGAATGTGCGCGCGGCTCTTGCCACCGAGAACATTATCGCCTACCGCTATCTTGCCCGCAGGAACGGCAGCGACTATTATGAGATGCTCCGCATGGCTGGTGTCAGGCACCCGGGCGACAGAGATGATCACATCGTGCATGCCGTGGGGCTTGGGTTTACCGTCATTGACGCCGAGATGCGGGAGAGCATGGCGCGCAGCCACGCCCTGAGGGACGCCCTGGCTGCGGCGGAGGAGGCAAACAAAGCCAAAACCGCT
Organism: Clostridia bacterium; assembly: GCA_017460395.1. Taxonomy (GTDB): domain Bacteria; phylum Bacillota; class Clostridia; order Christensenellales; family Aristaeellaceae; genus UBA2943. The sequence goes on from JAFUBA010000070.1 coordinate 1,708, forward strand.
TTCCTCTCCAACATGAGCCATGAGATCCGCACGCCCATGAATGCGATCATCGGCCTGAACAATATCGCCATGCATGACCCCTCGGTTAGCCTCAGGGTGAAGGAGCATCTGGAGAAGATCGATACCTCCGCCCACCATCTCTTGGGCATCATCAACGATATCCTGGACATGAGCCGCATCGAATCAGGGAAACTGGTCATCAAAAACGAGGAGTTCTCCTTTGCAAAGGCCCTTGAGCAGGTGAACACCATGATCAGCGGTCAGTGCCGCGACAAGGGACTGACGTATATCTGCCGGACAGTGGGCCAGGTGGAGGATGAGTACATCGGCGATGACATGAAGCTCCGTCAGGTCATGATCAACATCCTCGGAAATGCGGTGAAGTTCACGCCCAAGGGTGGCACCATCACCTTTACCATTCAGAGCGTGGCCAGGTTTGACGGAAAATCCACCCTGCGCTTTACCATGTCGGATACCGGCATCGGCATGAGCAGGGAATATCTGCCGACCATCTTTGATCCCTTTTCCCAGGAGGACAGCTCCTCCACCAGCAAGTATGGTTCCACCGGTCTTGGCATGCCCATCACAAAGAGCATCGTGGAGCTCATGAACGGCACCATTGAGGTGGAGAGCGAAAAAGGCGTCGGCACCACGTTCACCGTGACGGTGACCCTGCTTGACGCAGAGCGCAGGACTGTCCCCGAAGAGGACGGCCTCCCGCATCCGGATGAAATGTGCGTACTGGTGATCGACGATGACCCCATCGCCTGCGAGCATGCACAGGTGATCCTTGGGCAGGTGGGCATCTCGTGCGAGCAGGCGCTGACCGGACCGGACGGTCTTGAGATGGTCAGGCTGCGCCATGCCCGGCGCGAGCCCTACAATCTGATCCTGGTGGACTGGAAAATGCCGGAGATGGACGGCGTGGAGACGACGCGTCTCATACGGCAGGCAGTCGGATACGAAACCCCGATCATCATCCTCACAGCCTACAGCTGGGATGACATCACGGAAGAGGCAAAAGAAGCCGGCGTGGACAGCTTTGTCGCCAAGCCGCTGTTTGCCGGCACTGTGATGGATGAATTCCGGAACGCGTTCAAAAAGAAAAATACAAAACTGGTCGGGCGAAGCGTGGACCTCAGAGGAAAGCGGATTCTGCTGGCCGAGGATGTGCCCGTCAATGCCGAGATCATGATGATGGTGCTTGGCATGCGGGAGATGGAGGCTGTGCACGCCGAAAACGGCAGGGTGGCACTGGAGACATTTGCCGGGAGCGAGCCTTATTATTTCGATGCCATCCTCATGGACATGCGCATGCCGGAGATGGACGGGCTGGAGGCCACAAAGGCCATCCGTGCCCTCGACAGGCCGGACGCAAAGACCGTTCCCATCATCGCCCTGACGGCCAACGCCTTCGACGAGGACGTGCAGCGCAGCATGCAGGCTGGCCTGAACGCCCACCTGTCCAAGCCGGTGGAGCCCGAGGCACTGTTTGAAACTTTGGAGGGCCTGATCAGGGATAGGTCCTGATCGGATGCCCCTATACATCAGCCAATCAATCACAAGCAAATTTGGAGGCCGGAAACCATGGCGGAGAGAAAACGGACATTTCACCCCTCGGACGGCAAGCGCCGCATTCTGCTCGTGGAGGACGAGATCATCAATCAGGAGATCCTCAAGGTCATCCTGGGCGACATCTATGATATCGTGGTGGCCGGAACCGGCGCCGAGGCCATGGCAGAGGTCCGCGAGCACTATGACATCCTCAGCCTGATTCTGCTGGACCTGAATCTTCCGGACATGCACGGTCTGGATGTATTGA
>JAFUBA010000071.1 GCA_017460395.1 Clostridia bacterium
CGGCTGATGAGGGCCGCATCCTCTTTTCTAAGCATGAGGTACGAGTCGATGGGCGGCGTCGACATCAGCACCCGGTAGCCAACGGGCACGGCACTGCCGGTGAGGCAGGCATCGGTCGACCCCTTCTCCATGGCGTCGATCATGGACAGCTCATCCCGGAAGGGCACAAGCATCGGCTCGATGCCCTCGTCTGCGCAGAAGTCCATGAAGTACTCAAGGTACCCCGCGTCCTGTACCATCCCGATGGTCAGCTGCTCCAGCTCCTCCGCCGTCTTTGCCTCGGGCGCATCGGGCATGTTGCGCGTGTAGACGCTGACCTGCTCCTCCAGGATGTGGTTCTGCGTAAAGGAGAACTCCGCCTCGCGCAAATCTGTCTTCACAAAGTCGATGAGCACGTCCACATATCCCGCTCTCAGGGCCTCCTCCATGTCCGGGACGTTGTCATAGCCCACCATCTCGCTGCGAAAGCCCGCATACATCCCGATGGTCTTGGCCAGATGCACATCATAGCCGCGCAGTTCCCCGTCCATGCCGTCGTAGCCGTACTTGTCGGAGATGAAATACCCCATCCGGAAGGTCTCCCGCTCGGCCTGGGCCCGGGGCACCGTGAGGGGTGCCAGGACCGCCAGGGCAAGTAGCAACAGAGCCACCCGGATCCATGTCTTTCTTCCAGGGTCGATCATATCAAACTCCCTATATCTTTTCGTCAGGATAGCGCTGAAGGCATCTGTCAGGAAGATACCCTTTGTCTGCTTTCTTTCTGGCACTGGTCCGTGGTACTAATCGGTGCCTGTAAAGCATTCAGTGCTCCTGCAAGTGTCTGGTTTCGAGCCATCCGATCCGACAGCTGCTGCAGCCGGATGTGACTTCACCGCTTTTCGATCACATGGCTGCATCCCATGAAGCCAGCATTGCTTCATCTGCTTCTGCAGGATGCCAGGTTCCCTTGCTCAAGATCAGTTGGGCCGGCGGGACCGCTCTGCCAGGGTAAGTATCGTTTCGTTTTCTCCTTGCGGAAGATATTCTACCGCACAGACGCCGCTCAAACAATCACAGTTTCCAAAAAAATGTTTTCCCCGGGTCGTCAAAATGTGCCCAATTGGAACATTGCTTGCGGCTTCCAGGATCCTCTCGCAGGTCAGAACGCTATAGCATCGCTGGTTTCAATTCTGCTGCGTCTGTATTCTTCCTTCGATCTGTGTGACAGTCATAGGGAGCCCTTTGCCATACCAAGTCCATCCCCCGGTTCGTCATTGCCCCGCTTGCGCAAGCTTTTCCATCTCTGCTTCCACTTCGTCAGCAGATGGCCGATCGAGGCAGGCTTTGCATCGCGGTTTTTTGCCTCATTCATAGAGGCTTTGATGTCCTCGGAAACAATTGGCATGAACGATTCCCCTCTCCTCGCCTGAGATGATATGCCCGTTTCCGGAAAGGTCTGGAAGGACCAGAGACGGGCTGCGGGCATATGCGAGGTCCCATCCCGGCTTTTCATTTCATTCTTTTTGATGGGTGCCGGGAATCTCCCTCAGACCATAGAGACAGATACATCGTCCCGCAGTTTATCCCCTCGGGCCGACATGATAAACACGCTGCATGCCGATGTCTTCTTCTGTCTCACTGCCTGCCCCCTTCAGGGCATCCATGATGATGTCCGTGAAGTCCATGTCCTCCAGGGCGCCATAGCGGCCAAGGAAATAGTTCTTCATGTAGTCGTCCGTTTGCCGGACACTTGTTTCCCCGTTTGCCCTGAAATCAGACAGGGCATACAGGCTGCTGGATTTCGTCTCCCTGTTCCGCTCCACAAACCTGATCTCATCCCGCCGCAAAAGGCTGTGATTCAGATAGATCGGGTTGTGGGTATTGAAAATCAGCTGGGCACCGTTTGTATTGACTTTATCGTTATGGAAGATGGTGATCAGGTTCATCATGGTCACAGGATGAAGGGAGGCGTCCATCTCATCCATGACCAGAACCGCACCTTTGCGAAGAGCAGAGAGAACGAGTGGCATGATGGAGATAAGCCGCATGGTTCCGCTTGACTCAATCCTGTCGGCATCCAGCCAGCAGACCTTGCCGTCCGTTTTCTGCAGGCCGGATATGAGCTTTGTCGCATGGGTCTCGGGATCATGCACACAGGCAAACTCGCTCCCCGTGATGCCTGCCTCCTGTGCAATTCTGTTGATCAACACATTATCCTCCGGCAACCCCGGAGAAAAACGTGCCCTGCTTGAAGCATTGACCACGATCAGTTGGTCCTCAAACCACTGCCGGATCTCGCTGACCAGTCTCTTGCTGCAGAAGGAGTTGAAGTCCGTCCTAAGGAGCAGACTGTCGGACGTGATGTTATTGCTCATGGCCCGTCTGGTCTTCTCTGTATCTTCTATCTCATACCCTGCATTCAGGAAACCTGCGATCGTATCGAGCTTCAGTTTCTTGACCGCATCCTTTGTCCTGTCAAAGATGAGGACATCATTCACGTACAGCTGCTCGCGGTCAATGTACCGCTCTGCCTGTCTTTCCAGAAAATCTCCCAGAAATGCAGCGACCGCATAGCGGTATTTCCTGCCGTGAAACATGAAGGTGATATCAAACCAGACCGGTGCTGCATCATCGCGAAACGCAAAGGGTGCAAGCGCAAGTTCACCGCTCACGCGATCGCCGCTTCGGTTATCCGCCGCATCCCGGATGTGGCCGCGAAGGACGATCTGACGAATACAGGACATGGCATTGACGATGGAGGTCTTGCCGCTGGCGTTCGGTCCATAGATCACAGATGCTGACAATCCTGCTGCCTTCTGTCCGTCAGTCTCCTCCCTGAGAATGCTGTAGTCAAGCTCCTTCATCCGCGTCTCAGGGATCATACTGAACTGAAAGCCGTCCCGAAAGGATTTGAAGTTGTCACAGGAAAAGTTCAAAAGCATGGCCTGGCACCTCCGTGGTATGTGCATGCACTTCGATGCCCCAATTATACCCCACGGTTGCAAGGGAATCCAGTATTTCGTGCTGTTCGCCGCGAAACATGTTCAAAGCGGCAGAAGGGCCGATCTTGTCAGCATCCCACTTGCGTGCGCCGGAAGATTCGGCCAAAATGTTACTGATTTTCACAAAGATCCGGAACGGATCTTGATTGAAAATCATATATACCCGCAGACCTTCTCTGATCCTCCAGATGATTCTGAGAACAGGTATAGATGCAATCGTATTATAGCCGGAGGAACCTTCATGGCATACATCACGAGATCCTTGGAAAAGAGCGTCACGCAGATCAGTGAGGACTACAGCTGCCTTCTGCTGATCGGACCCAGGCAGGTCGGAAAAACCACCATGCTCGAGCATCTCATGGAGGGGACAGCGCGGCAGAAGGTCACCCTGGATGACATGGAAAACCGGAGACTTGCAAAAAGTGATCCTGCACTGTTTCTGGAATTGCATCCTGCGCCTGTCCTGATCGATGAAGTTCAGTATGCCCCTGAGCTCTTTCCATACATCAAGATTCAGGTGGATCAGGGAGCAGCACCCGGTGCCTACTGGCTGACATCCTCCCAGGCCTTCCATCTCATGGACCTCGCGCAGGAATCCCTGGCAGGCAGAGTGGCCATCCTTCACATGTCTTCCCTGTCGCAGTCCGAGCTTTATGGGGACGGCTGTGCACGCCCTCTTTCGCTTTCCATGGAAGAACTAAGCGAGAGAAACACACACCTTGGAAGATGTTCGTCCGCCGAAATGTTCGAGCGCATATGGAACGGCGGTTTGCCCGGCCACAGGAGCGGAAGATATCGGGACCGGGATGGTTTCTATAGCTCCTACATCCAGACCTATATCCAGCGCGATGTGTCCGACATGATTCCGGGCGTGGACAGGCTGCGTTTTGCGGACTTCATCCGGGCAGCCGCCTGCCGCGTGGGCCAGATGCTCAACGTGCACGATATCGCACAGGATGTCGGTGTGTCGGATGATACGGCAAAACGGTGGCTGCGGGTCCTTGAGCAATCCGGGGTCATCTTCTACCTCAGGCCATACGCCAATCATCTCCTCAGGCGTACGGTCAGGACACCGAAAATGTACTTCTTTGATACCGGTCTTGTGGCTTACCTGACAAAGTATTCGAGCCCCGACATCCTGATGAATGGCGCGCTCAATGGAGCCATCCTCGAAAACTACACGGTCGCTGAGATCCGGAAAACATGGCACAACAGCGCAAAGGAATGCCTGATGCACTACTACAGAGACAAGGATACGAACGAGATCGATATGGTCATCGAAGCAGACGGGGAACTGCATCCTCTGGAGATCAGAAAGAGCAAAAGTCCTGGGACGGAGCTTGCCTCTGCCTTCAGAATCCTGGACAAGGGATCGAGTCCTCGGGGCACAGGTGCCGTCCTTTGTCTGCGGGAGGAAATGTCCGCCATCGACAGAAGCACGTTCATCCTTCCCATATGGATGATCTGATCCAACTTTGCTCCGGCCAAAATGCGGCAGAATCGTATTTTGGCCGAAAAACCGTCACGACCGCGAAAACAGCCGTCCTCTAGTCAGAGTGGCGGCTGTTTTCATCATGAACTTTCCGATAGCCCCGCGATGTCTCATGCTGTTGCCGGCAAAACACAGTCGAGGAACGTGATCTTCCCATCGCTGTATGCCACATTGCATCTTGCAATGTATGGAAAAGGGTCAACTGAAGTCAGCCTCAGCCCGTCTGTCATCTCAGGTGCGGGCCTGTCACTCACACCGACGAAGCATGAGGCATAGCTGCCCCTGTCTCCGTATGCAGAGCACCCATTTTCACGATATTTGGTCACAAAGTCCCTGCCCAGTCTGTCAATGCACGCGTTGATGCCAATTCCTCTCGCTTCCTCGTACGTCAGCATCTGCCTCGCCTCCTTTTTTCTGACTCACCTGCCATGTATGGCGTGCTGTCTCCCGGGATTATACAGTTTCAGCTATGTGGCTGCAAGCAAAAAGGCAGGGAATCGCTCCCCGCCTCAGATTTCTCCGCTTTCGCTGCCCGCCTGAAAGGCTCCCAGCACGTCCATGAAGGCCTTCTTCTTTGGCTGGCTGATCTTCAGCTCCGTCCCATCCCGAAGATAAACGGTGTATCCCCTGACCTCCCGCACGTACTGAAGGTTCACAAGATAGCAGCTGTTGCACCGCCCGAAGCCCTTCCCCTTCAGTTCCTTCTCTACTTGTGACATGGCCCCGTACTGGTCATATTCCCCCTGGAGCGTGTGAAAGGTCAGGCGATGGTTCTGGACCTCCACATACACAAGATCATCCAGGTCCACCCGCGTGACACCGCTCTGGGACGAGATGGACAGGACGTTCTTGCTGACGCCGTCCACACGCTTCATGGCCCGCGTGAGCTTGAGGGCAAAGTCATAGTAGTTGACCGGCTTGACGATGTAGTCAAGGGCAGAGACACCATAGCCCGCGATGGCATACTGGGTGAGGCTGGTCACAAAGACCAGCAGCACCTTTTCATCCAGTGTCCGCAGGCGCCTCGCTGCCTCCATGCCGTTCATCACCGGCATCTGGATATCCATGTAGATGAGATCATAGTCCCCGGTATAGTGATCCAGCAGCAGTACGGGATTGTCAAAGGTCCGGACCTGGAACTGGATCCCGTTTTCCGAGGAAAAGCGGTCAAGATAGCGCACCAGCGTCTCGGTCGCCTCCGCCTCGTCCTCCACGATGGCCACCCGTACAACCATTTCGGCACCTCCGGGAAACCGGATATTGCAGAGGCAGCCATCCGGCCCTCTGCCTGAAGTTTCCCCTTCTCAACTTATCAGCTTATCCCGAAATGCAAAACGGTCTTTTCGTAAACTGCAATTTTTCGGGTCTTCTGCCAAAACTGTGGGTAAAACCTCAGAACTATGGCAATAAAAAATACAATATGCAGTAGATTTTATGTGACGTAACACACCACGAACCAGACAACGGGCAACAAGCGTTTATGCTCACGTCTTCTGGGGATTGGGGCCCCAGAAGGCGGGAGGGATAAATGCGCTCAAACACGCCAAGGGCGGCTTCGGAGGTTGTGGGAGGCTATCCTCTTCAGGCAATGACGCCAAAGCAGGCA
>JAFUBA010000072.1 GCA_017460395.1 Clostridia bacterium
ATCAGGGTAAACATCACCAGAAGAAAGCCCGCCAGGAAGGTGGAATCCATCGGGTACTTGCCCGCGCCCTGCGCGCCCTTGATGAAGGGCTTCAGATCCTTGAGCGGTGTCTTGCCCATCTTGATGGCAATGCGCAGGCTCTGCCCGTCCACCGCGGCATACAGAACGTTCATGATGCTGCGGATGATCTCACCGAAAGCCAGTGTCACGATGGCCAGATAGTCACCGCGAAGACGCAGCACAGGGATGCCGATGATGGCACCGAAAATGCCTGCGACACATCCGGCAGACAGCATGGACACCAGCAGCCTCACCCATTCACTCTCCACACTCAGGCCGTCCCGCATCCACTTGGCGATCATGACCGCCGTAAATGCACCGATGGACATGAAGCCCGCGTGTCCAAGGCTCAGTTCACCCGAGATGCCGACCACCAGGTTCAGAGACACCGCCATGGTGATCCAGACACAGATGTTGATGAGCTGACCCTTCAGGACAGGCGTCATCCAGCTCCATCCCTGATTGACTGCCGTCTGGCACAGAAGATAAGCCACAATCACCAGGCCGTAGGTGACCAGGGAGAGAATCAGCCGATTTCTTTTTTGCTTTCCGATTTTCACCGCGCTCACCTCACACTTTCTCCTGCACCTTTTTGCCCAGAAGACCCGCCGGACGAATCAGCAGCATGATGATCAGCACTGCAAAGGAGAATGCATCGGCCAGGTCTGTGGAAATGTACACACGCACCACGCTCTCAATCACGCCAAGCAGCACGCCACCCAGCATGGCACCCGGGATGGAGCCGATACCGCCGAAGACGGCGGCCGTGAAGGCCTTGATGCCCGGCATGGCGCCGAGGGTCGGTGTCAGCTGCACGCCGTAGACTCCGGAGTAGAGCACACCGGCGATGGCCGCCAGGGCAGAGCCGATGGCGAAGGTCACGGAGATGGTCATATTGACATTGATGCCCATGAGCTCGGCCGCACCCTTGTCCTCCGACACGGCCCGCATGGCCTTGCCAATCTTGGTCTTGCTGGTGAAAAGCGTGAGGGCAAACATGATCACCAGGGAGATCAGCGTCACCATCATCTTGGATGTGATCAGCGTCAGCTCTCCGCCGAACAGCTTGATGTTGCCCAGGTTCAGAATGGATGGGAAAGCCCTGTTGTTCGTCTTCCACAGCAGCTGTGCCGCGTTCTGCAGAAAATAGCTCACGCCGATGGCCGTGATCAGCACGGCCAGGCTGGTCGCCTGTCTCAGCGGCTTGTAGGCCACCCGCTCAATGAACATACCCAGCGCTGCACATACGATCATGGAGATGACCACCGCCAACCATGGGTTGACCATGTAGCTGGTGATGGCAAAATATGCTACATACCCGCCCACCATGATCACGTCGCCATGGGCGAAGTTCAGCATCTTTGCGATGCCGTAGACCATGGAATAGCCAAGGGCGATGATGGCATACAGGCTGCCCTGATTGATGCCGTTCACCAGTGTCTCCAGGAGTTTGATCATTCTTCCCATCTCCCGTCCAGAACCTAAATTTCCGGCTCTGTTTTTTGCCTGATTTCCAGAGCCCATAAAACACGATGAAGGTAATCAGCCTTTTCGGGGTCACCGAAAGGGCTGGTTACCTTGTGTCCGGATGAATTCTTTCACAGCATTTATCCGGAAAAATTGGATTCTTCAGAAAATCTGAAGAATCCATATGGCGTTTCTGTTTACTGTGCGCTCACATAGGCGCCGTCCTTGATGATGACAGCCTGCGGAGTCTTGGAAACTTCGCCGCTCTCGCCCCAGGTCATGGTGCCGGTCAGACCGTCATAGGTCATGGACAGCAGCTGCTCGGTGATCAGATCGCATGCTTCCTGAGGGGTGGTCTCGGAAGTGATGCCGGCGTTCTTGGCAGCATTCCAGAGGATGTAGATGCCGTCATAGGCATCGGCAGCAAACTGGTTGGGCAGGATGCCGGTCTTGGCCTGATACTTCTCCACGAAGTTCACGGTCATCTCGTCCTGTGCGTCAGCCGCGAAGGGCGTGAGCAGGTAGACACCCTCGGCCAGGCTCACATCGAAGCCTTCGATGGTCAGGATGCCGTCCATGCCGTCCACACCGAAGAAGGTGGGGGCATAGTCCACATCGTGGCAGGCCTTGAGGATCATGGAAGCGGGGGTGTAATAGATGGGCAGGAACACCAGCTCAGCGCCGGCATTCTTCACTTCTGCCACCTGGGAGGAGAAGTCGGTATCAGCATCGGTGAAGGTGGGATCGGCCACGACTTCCAGGCCCAGCTCCTCAGCTTCTTCCATGAAGGTCTCGTAGATACCGGTGGAGTAGGCATCGCCGATATTGTAGATGACGGCGACCTTCTCGGCCAGCTTGTTTTCCGCGATGTACTGAGCGCTCAGCGTGCCCTGGGCAGGGTCGGTGAAGCACACCTGGAAGACGGTGTTGTTGTCATTGTCCAGAACGTCGGGGCTGGACGCGGAGGGAGTGAGCATCAGGATGTGATCCTGTGCGGCCAGAGGAGCCACAGCCAGGCAGGGACCCGTGGTCACGGTGCCCAGAATCGCCTGAACGCCGGCACCCTTCATGGTGTTGTAAGCGTTGACGGCCTTCTCGCGGTCGTGCTCGTCATCCTGTGCGTTGAGCACGATCTGCAGTTCGCCCTTTGCATTGATCTCTTCCGCAGCCACTTCCGCGGCGTCACGGACGGCAGCACCGTAGAGTGCGGCAGCACCGGTGAAGGGGCCCTGGACACCGATTGTCAGAGTTTCCGCCATAGCGGACACGCAGCCCAGACACAGGCATGCGCAGAGCATTGCAGCAACCAGTTTTTTCATAGACTTGTCTTTCCTTCCTGTGGTCTTTTCTTATGTCACTTGTACAGCAGTTTTCGTCTGTACAGAAGCGCATTATACACATTTCAAACTCCCCCGTGCAAGGGATTTTCCGCGCCTTAAAGCTCTCTGATCTGTTTCTTTCATGTATTTTCGAGACGTGTCACCCTCTCTTTGTCCCCTTCAGCCCGGTGCAAAGCCCTATTTTTATCTGAAAAACAGGGGCTCGGTATCTTTTTTCTCTGGAAATGCCCTAAAACTGCCAAAAAAGTGGGGGAAAACGCCTGAAAACACCCATCCTGCGCCATCTTCACTTGACAGTGGAGAGAAGCAGCATGTAAAATACGCTTGTCTCGCGTATCTCTTCTTTAATATATCCCTTCTTTGATATGTATTTCTTCACTAGTATGTATTTCTTCTTCATTTCTTCTTTTTGAATTGTGGCTGAATTCATTGGCTGAAATCATCTTCAATTCACTTTTGTCAGCGCGGATGTACCCATCCGTGTCACTGTCGCATTCCATACAGAAAAGGTGTTGACTGAAACAGGACGTTTCCTGAAACACCTCGCGTTATATGTATGCGATCACACGCGTCCAGGGTGCATGCTCGCGATCAAAAAAAGATACGGAAAACCTGCCGGGGCGACAGATGAGCCGCGTACAAAACCGCGGCAATTTCCTGTTTCCCCTGTGGCGCGATAACGTATTTGACACGCTAGATCTGCCCGTATCTGCGGTGCGGAAGGAGGATAGGCGTTTTCGCCTATACGAACCATGATGAAACATAGGCTGATTGTGTTTGCCCTGCTGGTGGTGCTTTTCTCAGCGGTCCTTGCCATTTCCGGCATGGCCCTGGCAGAGGAGAGCCCCCTGAAGGTCGCCATGCAGCTGAGCAACAGCACTTTCACGGAACCAAAGGATGTCACCGTATCCATCAGGGTATCCAATACCTCTGACGAGGATCTTCCCGGTCCGGTCACCCTGTATTATTCCAACAGCAAACAGGTGGAAGATTTCGGCGCGCCCGTTTTGGAGGCCGGTGCCTCCAAGACCTGGTCCGGTACGGTAGCCGTCACGCAGGATATGCTCGACAGCGGCCGGATCACCTTCAAAATCCGTTATTCCACGTATTCTGACAGTGGGGAGACGGTGAACAGACAGAAGAGCTTCGGCAAGGAAATCACCTATGTCGGCGGTGTTTCCTCTGTGGAGGTCAACCGTACCATCAAGCCCACCATGGCCGGCAAGAACCAGGAAGTCAGCATCACCTACGACATTATCAACACCGGCACGCTGGATATCACGGACGTCTCCATACAGGAGAATGCGGCCATTGCATCAAAGCCTGCCACCATTGACAGGATTGCCGCCGGTGAAAAAGGCTCCCACACCTTCACCTTCAAGATGGGCAGCAAGGACGTGCAGTCCCAGGCCCAGATCACCTACAAGGCCGGCGGAAAGACAGAGACCATAGAAAAAGAGAGCGCGACGGTCAAGTACGGCGAGATGAACCTGAAGGCCACACTCTCCGCTGACAAAAAGGGCGGCCAGATCGGCGACAGCGTGACGCTGACACTGAAGCTGGCCAACTCCGGAAAGACAGAGTACACCGGCATCACCGTGACGGATCCGGTCCTGGGCGAGGTGTTCACGGACCAGAAGGCACCGGCCGGAAAGACCACGGTCCTTGAAAAGACCGTCACGATCTCCGAGACCACTGACTACCAGTTCTCCGTCACGGCCACCTCCTCAGCAGGAGAGGTGGAGACCGCCACCGACCGGCTGACCATCACGGCCGTCTCCCCGGACCAGGTGCTGAATCTGAACGTCCATGCCGAGGCGGACCGGGACATGGTGTACCAGCTGCCCGGCACCGTGAAGTTCCGTGTGAGCGTCACCAACGAATCCGCCATGGACGTGAGCGATGTGGTCGTCAGCGCGTCCGGCATGACACTGTACACCTTCCCCTCGATTCTCGCCGGTGAAACCCGGGAGTTTACGCGGGATGTGGGTATCTCCATGGCAGGACAGTTCCAGTTTATCGCCCGCTGCAGAAATCAGCTGGGTGAGAGGCAGGATTTTTCCAGCAACATTCTCTATATCGGCTTCACAGAGCCGACCCCTGTACCCACCGAAGTGCCCATCGTCACGCCGCCGCGTCCCGCCTATGAGCGCGTGCCCACGGAAGCGGACCTGCCCGACAGCCTGAGCCAGACGGAAAGCCTGCTGCAGCTGGGCGGCCTCGTCCTCGGATGCCTCTTTGGCGCCTTCCTTCTGCTCACCGTCATTTCCGCCATCGTCCGTGCTGCCAACCGCAAAAAGTACAATGCGGCGGTAGATCATCTCTATCTGTCTTCCACCCGCGACTATACTGCTTCCGGCTCGTCCTATATGGACGGCGGTTCCATCAGTGACAGGGAGCAGCACGAGGAGGAAAGCAGCCTCGAGAGTGTGACAGAAGATGATGTCTCCTCCCCGTCCTTTGCTGCTCCTCAGCAGAACTGGGCCGATGCCCCCGCGCCTGTCTTCGGCGTGGACGACACCGCCACCGGCGATTCCTTCGGCGGAAGCTATGAAGGCGTTGAGACAGCGCCAGACGACTCTTTGACCACAGAGGAAGATACACCTGCCTGGCGCCATCGCCGCAGCAATTAAACCGTTTGATCCCTGAATTCAGAGCCCTGCACCTTTCTGCAGGGCTTTTCCAAACATCTTCCTCTTGAAAAGGGCTTTTCAAAGTGATACAACCTGCACTCGCGCTGGAACCCCAGCGCATCTGTCGCTGCCGCAAAGCGGCAGCGCTGAAAGGAATGTATCATGAGTTACGCCAATACACGCAGGCGGTCGGGGGCTGCACGAAGCCTGACTGAAGGCTCTCCCTTCCGCCTGATTCTCTCCTTTGCCGCCCCGCTGCTTCTGGGATTTCTGTTCCAGCAGTTCTACTCCTTTGTGGATACGGCC
>JAFUBA010000073.1 GCA_017460395.1 Clostridia bacterium
CGAGAAGGCCAGCGCCAGGCTGGTGGAATACCAGCGTCAGTCTCCGCCCGTGGCCTACACCACCTCGGTCCTGCGCGATCAGGCTGCCAAGGGCATCATCGACACCATGGTCATGAAGAGCAGGCCTATGTGAATACGCCGGAACTCAAGGGCTATGTCTATACCCCCGCCGGCATCCGCCACGACCATCCGGTGTATACCTTCGACTATGTCTCCGATGCCAAGCAGGAAGCCGCCCGTATCTTTGTGGACTACTGCCTGAATGAGGAGAGCCAGAAGGCCGCCACGGACCGCGGCTTCAACCGCCACGATAACTACATCGGGGAAGAGCAGCACATGAACGGTCTTGACTATCTTGCGGCCCAGAAGGTCTGGAAGCAGAACAAGAGCGGCGGCGTGCCGATCATCGCAGTGTTTGTGGCAGACGTGTCCGGCAGCATGCGGGGCACACCGCTCAACTCCCTGCAGACCTCCCTGATCAACGCTTCCTCCTATATCGGGTCCGAAAACTATATCGGCCTTGTCTCCTATTCCAGCGACGTCACGGTCCAACTTGAACCCAAGGAGTTCGACGCAAGGCAGCGCGCCTACTTCTCCGGGGCCGTCAAGGCCATGTCCGCCGGCGGAAACACAGCCACCTATGATGCCGTGCTGGACGGCCTGAAGCTGGTACTGGACAAGCAGCAGGAAATCCCGGAGGCAAAGCCCCTGCTCTTTGTCCTCTCCGACGGCCAGCAGAACGCCGGCACCTCCTACAGTCGCGTGAAGGCCATCGCGGGTGCCCTGCGCGTCCCGATCTACACCATCGGCTACAACATGACCGACACAGACGAGCTCTCAGACCTCGCCCGGCTCAATGAAGCCACACTCATCAACGCCTCCAGCGATGATGTAATCAACCAGCTGAGGAACCTGTTCAACACGCAGCTGTAACCCTCCAGCACGAAAAAAGCCAGGACAATCGTCCTGGCTTTTTTTCGCGCATATCTGGCCCGGATCGTACCATAAACGCCATATGTCTCTTGTTTCATGAAAAAGATTATGTTAGGATGAACACATTACTTGCGATTTTTTGAACCTCAGATATGTCTGCTGGTTCCACTGCTTATAGTCTTAAGGCAAAGGAGTTCCGCGCATGAAACGATTGCTCTGCCTGCTGATCATCCTCTCCTGTACAGTCCCTGTCTGCCTTTCTCTTGCAGAAAGCCCGGAGGACAGCTGGGCCGATTTCTATACGCTTCAGAGCGAGCAGGCACCGGACTACGGCGAGCGTGCTGCCCAGTGGGCAGCTTATTCGCCTGCGCCGCAGGGCACGGTCATTGAGCTGCTGCCGGAGGATGCTCAGCTGGAGGGCAGCATTGAGCTGATGGACTCTGCCGGAGACTACCAGGACGTGCAGGGAAACCCCGGCTACCAGGGGAGCGTGCTCTCCTCCGGCGATGAGGACAATACCGCCACGTGGACCGTCGATGTCAAGGTGCCCGGCCTGTACGAACTGGAGGTCAGCTATCTGTCCCTTGGCGGAAATGAAGCGAAGGTGCAGCGCAAGATCCTCATTGACGGCGAGGTTCCCTATGACGAGGCCAATAACCTCTGCTTCTACCGTGTCTTCGAGGAGGAGAAGCAGCCGGACGGCAAGATGCGCATCAACACCATCGGGGACGAGGTCTGGCCGCATCCCCTGGAAAAGTTTGTGTGGCAGACCGTGCGTGCCGTGGATCAGCAGGCGATCTACGTGGATCCGCTGCAGTTCTATCTGCCGGAAGGTCAGCACGAGATTTCTCTTTCCTACGTGGACCAGCCCGTCATTCTCGGAAAGGTGACCTTCACATCCCCCAAAACCTACCTCTCCTATGAGGAGCAGCTGAGCGAATGGCAGTCCCAGGGTGCCATCTTTGCCCCCGAGGGGACCGTCATCAAGGTGCAGGGCGAGGACAGCGCATGGCGCAGTGAGAACGTGATCCGCCGCGAGAGTGATGCGGATCCCGCCACCGAGCCCGTCAGCGGCACGGAACGCGTGCTGAACATCGTGGGCGGCTATCGCTGGCGCCTTGGCAATGCGGCCATCACATGGGATATTGAAGCCCCCGAGAGTGGCCTGTATGCCCTGCATTTCAAGGTGCTGCAGAGCACCGACCCCGGCATGCCCTCCTACCGTCAGATCATGCTGGACGGCGAGATCCCCTTTGAGGAGATGAAGCTGTACTCCTTCCCCTATTCCAGCAACTGGTACGGTGAAACGCTGTCCGACAGCGCAGGAAATCCGTATCTGTTTTACCTGGAAAAGGGTATGCACACCCTGACGGCCACGGTGAAGCTGGGCCCGATCGGGGAGATCATGACCAGGACCGAAAAGGACGTTACCTATCTTGGCGAAGTGCAGCGGGAGATCGTGAAGATCACCGGCACGGACCCGGACTACAACTACGAATATGACCTGTACCGCACGATGCCCGAGCTGAGCGGCCAGCTGACATATCTGGCAGGACGGCTCACGGAGAGCGCAGACCTTCTCCAGAGCATCTCCAGCGAAACCACCTCCATGGAGAACAATTACCGGCAGATCATTGACCAGCTGAACTTCTTCTCGGAGGATGTGGACAGAATTCCCAAGGCGCTGAGCGACCTGGACAATGCCCAGACCAACCTCGGCACCTATATTGCCAGCATCGAGAAGTGCCCGATGGCCATGGACTACCTGGCGTTCACCTCGCCCTCTGAGCCCTTCACCATCCGCACCTCCAATTTCCTGGAACGGCTGGGCGTCACCTTCCGCAACTTCCTGGCCTCCTTCGTCAAGGACTATGACAGCGTCGGCCTGATCGTGGATGACAGCAATGCCGCCTCCGAGACCACGGTCCTCAACGTCTGGATCGCCCGCGGCACGGAGTGGGGCGAGATTCTCAAGGAACTGGCGGATGAGGAATTCACCCCCAAGACCGGGATCGTCATCAACCTCCACGTGCTGCCCACGGGCCAGCTGTCCACCGGCAGCGTGAACACGATCATGCTGAGCGTAGCCAGCGGCACGGCGCCCGATGTGGCCCTGAGCGTAGAATACAATCTCCCCAACGAATTCGCCTTCCGCGATGCCGCCGTGGATCTTTCCAAGATGCCGGACTTTGACAGCGTGGTGAGCCAGTTCTATCCCTCATCGCTGATTCCCTTCCAGTATCTGGACGGCGTGTACGCCCTGCCGGAAACCATGGACTTCACCGTCATGATCTACCGCCGCGACGTGCTGGCAGAGCTTGGCGTGGAGCTTCCGGAGACCTGGACGGACCTGTATCAGAAGGTGCTGCCCCGGCTGTATGAGAACAACATGAGCTTCTCCCTGCCGGTGGACACCTCCGTCTCCAGCAACTCCCCCGGCGCCCTGCGCGGCTTTACGATGCTGCTCCTTCAGAAGGGCGGGGACTACTATCACGACGGCGGCAAGTCCTCCGGCCTTGACACTCCCGTGGCCTACCGCGCCTTCAAGGAATGGACGGACATGTATGCCAACTACGAGATCGACGAGGAGAGCAACTTCTTCACCCGCATCCGGACCGGCACCATGCCCATCGGTATCGGCAACTTTACCACCTACATGCAGCTGATGACCTCGGCTCCCGAGCTCTACGGACGCTGGTCCATCGCACCCGTGCCCGGCACCCGCGATGAGGACGGCACCGTCCACCATACCGTCGGCACCACCGCCGCCACGGCCAACATCATTCTCAGCCAGAGCACCAAGCAGGAAGCTGCCTGGGAGTTCCTCAAGTGGTGGATGAGCGAGGAGACCCAGACCCGCTACGGTCGCGAGCTGGAAGCCATCCTGGGCATGGGCGCCCGCTGGAACACCGCCAACATCGGCGCCTTCTACTCTCTGCCCTGGGATGCACGGCATGAGCGCATCATCCAGGCTCAGATGAGTGCTGCCGAGGAGCAGCTGATCGTGCCCGGCGGCTACTTCACCGGCCGCCACATCATCAACGCCTGGAACAGGGTTGTCATCAACAACGAGAACGTCCGCGATGCTCTGGAAAAGGCAGTCAAGGACATCAACAAGGAACTGGAAAACAAACGGGCCGAATTTGGACTCGACTGACAGAGCTGGAGGAGAAGACATGCAGGCGACTAAAACGACCGGCGGTGCCCCGGGCTCCAAGGCCTCCGAGGGCGCGCTGAAACAGTGGATCCGCAAAAACGGCGTCGGATATGCCTTTCTTTTGCCGTTTCTCATTCTCTTTGCGGTCTTTGTCATCGTACCGGTGGCTGTGGCCATGTACTACAGCCTGACCAACTACAATATGATTCAGCCGGCCCGGTTTGTCGGCCTGAGCAACTACAGCCAGCTGATTCTGGACGATGACGTCTTTCTGATTTCCCTCAAAAACACCATGATCTTCGCGGTCATCACGGGACCCATCGGCTACTTTGCCTCCTTCCTGATGGCCTGGCTGATCACCCTTGTCAAGCGCGGCCGCGGTTTCTTCTCCCTGATGTTCTACGCCCCGTCGCTCACCAGCGGCGTGGCCATGGCGAACATCTGGCTGATTCTCTTCTCCGGCGACCGCTACGGCTACATCAACAACCTCCTGCTTCGCCTGGGGCTGATCATGGAGCCGATCCTGTGGACGAAGGATGCCACCTATGTTCTGCCCGTCATCATGCTGATCTCCATCTGGATGAGCATGGGCACAGGCTTCCTGGTGTTCCTGGCAGGTCTTCAGAACGTGGACCCTGCCATGTATGAGGCAGGGAAAATCGACGGCATCAAGAACAAGTTCCAGGAGCTTCGCTACATCACCCTCCCCATGATGAAGCCCCAGATGCTGTTCGGCGCCATCAACGCCATCGTCGGTGCCTTCGGCGTGTTTGACGTGGCGACCGCCGTCGCCGGCATGCCGAGCCCCAACTATGCCGCCCACACCATCGTGGCACACCTCTACGACTATGCCTTCACCCGCTTCAACATGGGCTATGCCAGCGCGGTGGCCATGGCACTGTTCGTGATCACCTTCACCCTGGGCCGCATCTGCATGCATGTGTTCAGGGATGACACTTAAGAGGGAAGGAGGAACTGACATTGACCGCTCAAAGCAGCACCTATCGGCCGCGCCGTTTCCGGCTGAAGTGGCGTCATCTGACCTTTTCCCGGTTCATGCTCTACCTTCTTCTGACCCTGCTTGTGGTCATCGCAGGCCTGCCCCTGTTTGCCATGGTCTGCCGCTCCCTGATGCCCCTGGATGAACTCTATATCTACCCGCCCCGCCTGATCGTGCACCGCCCAACGCTTCGGAACTTCAGCGATCTTCTGACCTCCCTGAGTTCCTCCACGGTGCCCTTCACGCGCTATATCTTCAACAGCCTTTTCACCACGGTCGTGACCGTGCTTCTGTCCATCCTGGTGTGCTGCATGGGTGCCTATGGCCTGAGCAAGCACCACCCGGCCGGCAGCAACGCCATCTTCGCCGTGGTCCTCGCAGCCCTCATGTTCTCCACGCATGTGACCCAGATCCCCAACTATCTGGTGGTCAATGCCCTGGGCCTTGTGAACACCTATCTGGCGCTGATCATTCCCAAGATCGCCGTGGCCTACAACTTCTTCCTGGTCAAGCAGTTCTGCGATCAGCTGCCCGATTCCATCCTGGAGGCCGCCCGCATTGACGGTGCCAAGGAGTTCAGAGTGTTCTGGACCATCGCCATGCCGCTGCTCAAGCCCGCCTGGACCACCTTGGCCGTGTTCTCCTTCGTCTCCAACTGGAACGACTATTTTTCTCCCCTGATCTTCATCTCCAGCAACGCCCTCAAGACCATGCCCCTGGCGCTTCAGACCCTCAGCGGCGGCGCCGGCGTGGTGGCCCGCGCAGGGACGGTGGGCGCTGCCACATTCCTGACCACGGTACCCTGTATCGTCGTGTTCGCCATCATGAGAGGGAAGGTCATGGAAACCATGAGCTTCTCGGGCATCAAGAGCTAAGGAGGCAGAGAACATGAAAAGATCATCTCTCAGGCCTCATATCCTCCTGGCCCTGTTTCTTGTCCTCCTCTTCACCACCCAGAGCGCGCTTGCCGTCGTCGGCATGGACGCCTTTGTGAGCGATCCCGACAGCACGGGCTCAGACAACGTCTTTGTCCCCGTCCCCGAGGCCTACGAGGTCTACAGCACCATCAAGAACCTGGGCGACGCAGGCTTCATGAACCATCCGGAGGATCTGTTTGTCGCCCCCGACGACACCATCTATGTGGCGGACGGGGAGAACAACCGTGTCCTGCAGATGACCCGGGACGGAAATGTGATCCGGGAGATCACCGAGGGGGACGGTGTGAAGCTCAAAAAGCCCCGCGGCGTCTATGTCCACCCCGACGGCAGCATCTGGATCGCGGACACGGGCAATCTTCGCATCGTGACCCTCAACAGCGATCTCACCGACCGCAAGACCTACGTGCGTCCGGATTCCAGCCTTCTTGGCAGCAACTTCACCTTCGACGTGCAGAAGATCTTCGTGGCGAACACAGGCTATATCTATGCCCTGAAGGGTGCCAACCTTCTGGCGCTGGATGAGGCAAACAACTTCCGCGGGTACCTGGGTGCCGACAAGGTCGGTTTCTCCCTCTCCCGCTTCCTGATCCGTCTCTTTGGCACAAAGAGCCAGATCGAGCGTACCGTCAAGCAGGAGCCTGCCAGCTATTCCAACTTCTTCATCGGCTCCGACAACATGATCTACGGCATTCTCTCCAACAAGAATACCGCGCAGATCAGGAAGCTCAACTCCGTGGGCACCAACACCTATCCGGAGGACACCTACGGCTTCACCCTGCCGGACAGAACCATCGGAGCGGTGAACAAGGACCTTGAGCCCACCTTCTCCGACATCACCGTGGAGGACAACGGGATCATCACCGTGGTGGACCGCGGAACGGGGCTCATCTATCAATATGACCAGGACGGCAACCTCCTGTGCTGTTTCGGCGGCCTCGGCGACACGGGCGGACTTTTCCAGATCCCGATCTCCATCGACGCGGACAGCGAAGGGTTCCTCTATGTGCTGGACTATCAGAACAATGAGATCACCGTCTTCAAGCCCACGCACTTCATTGAGCTGGTGCACGAGGCCGTGACACTGCACGGCGACGGGCGCTATGACGAGGCCCTGGGCTACTGGCAGCAGGCGCTGGCCATCGACAGCAACTATTCCCTGGCCCACCGTGGCGTGGCCAAGATCATGGGCAAGCAGGAGAACTGGGACAGTGCCCTGCGCTCCTATGAGCTGGCCCGCGACAAGGAAGGCTACTCCGAGGCCTTCGCCGAGTACCGCCATGAATACTTCCGCCACCACTTCCTTCTGGTCGTGGTCCTGGTGGTCGTGATTGTCTTCTGTTTTGTGAAACTGCTGACCCTGGCCAAGCGCAAGGCGGACCAGTGGGCAGACGATGTACAGATGGGGAGGGGTCTTGATTGACAGGTCTGAAACTCTGCATCATGATGCTGTTTCATCCCATCGTGGTCAGCGAGCACATCAAAAAGCAGCGCGGCGACGCATCCTTTCGCCGCACCAGCTGGATCCTGGTGATCTCCATCCTGCTGCTCGCCCTGGCGGTCACCATCTTCTCCCTCTACTTCACCCACTATCCGCTCTCCACCATCTCCATCAGAAAGGCGAACCTGCTGCTTGAAACAGGCAAGCTCTTTGTGCCGGTGCTCACCTGGATCCTGGCTTCCTACGCCATGACCACCATCCTGGACGGCGCCACGAAGATCGGGGAGGCCATGCTCTACAATGTCCTGACGCTGGTCCCCTATGTGGTCTTCACGGTACCGGTCGTGCTGCTCTCTCGCATCATGGACGGAAACCAGGCAGGCCTCTACAACACGCTGACGGTAGGTCTGCTTGTCTGGGTGGTCCTTCTCATGATCGTAGGCCTCAAGGAGATGAACGAATACTCCGTGGCAAAGACGATTCTGGTGGTTTTTCTCACAATCTTCACCATGGCGGTCATCTGGGCCACCATCGTGCTGCTCTTCACCATCTCGTCCCAGTTCGTCACCATGATCCGGGAAGTCTACTATGAAATCATCTACCGCATATAAGGAGGAGAGCGCGGCATGAAAAAAACTGCTTTGCTGGTTGTTCTGAGCCTGCTTGTGCTCTCCCTTGCCCTGTGTGCATCCGCCGAGGAAAGTGACGAGCGCATCTTTGTGGCGGACAACGGGCGCCTTGCCATGTATCTGTCGCAGGACCACTGCTCCCTCGATATTGTGGATGCCCTCACCGGCAAGACCTGGTCCACCACCATGAACGACGAGACTGCCGAGGGCCTGAAGATCATCCCCGCGCAGCAAAAGCGCATTACCTCGCTTCTGGCCGTGAACTGCACAAACCTGGAGTCCGGCCTGGGCGTCGTGAACAATCTGGCCCTCATGGCCGAAAAAGAGCTGACAACCGACTATGCGCTCATTGAAAATGGCGTCCGTCTGACCTATTATCTGGGTACATATCAGGTGGGCGTCACGCTGGACGTGGTCCTGGACGGGGGCAGCCTCGTCGTGACCGTCCCGTATGCCGGCATCGTGGAGGACGGCGGCTTTTCCCTGGTCAGCGTCGACGTCATGCCCTTCCTATTTTCCGCCACCGACCAGGCGGAGGGCTTCTTCCTCTATCCGGACGGATGCGGCGCCGTCATGGAGTTCCGTGATTACGCCCACTACCGCGAGCCCGCCAAGCTTTATTCCGTATACGGTGACTACCAGAAGCAGCCTGCCCTGCTGGACATGTTCGCCCAGGAGGCCCCGGACGTGCTCTTCCCGGTCTTTGGCATGAACCGCCAGGGACACGGCCTGCTGGCCATCATTGAGGAAGGTGCGGAGACCGCCAGGGTGTCCGTCAACTCCTCCAACAACATCATTGGCATCAACTACCTCTTTGCCAACTTCCAGTACCGCCGCTCCTTCGAGGACAAGCGCGTCGCAACCCGTGACATCAAGGTCTTTGACAAGGAAGACATTCAGGCGGACTACCGGATGCGCATCCTCTTCCTGGAGGAGGACGACCCGGACTACAATGTCATGGCCCTGGCCTGGCGCAAATATCTCCTGGACGGCGGTCTTGAAAAGCACATCTCGGATGAGCCCACTGTTGCCATTGACCTATTCATGAACGCGCCGGAAAAGGGGCTGCTCTTTGACACCCCAAGGACCGTGACGACCCTGAAGGAAGCAAAGGAGATTCTCTCCTCCCTGTCCTCCCTCGGCGTGAAAAACATCCGCGCCTCCCTGAAGGGCTGGACAAGGGACGGGTACGGCGAAACCCCGGACCGCTTCCCCCTGGCCCGCGCGATCGGAAACGACGAGGATCTTACGATCCTGAACCAGGCGGCTGCATCTTCCGGTGCCTCCATCGGCATGACCGTCAACTTCATGGAGGCCCGCGCCACGCAGCGCGGCTACTCCCACAGAAATGACGTGGTCTACACCGGCAATCACATGATCCTGACTGACCTCGATGAGACCATCTTCCTCCTCAGTCCCGATGTGTCCCGCGAAAAGTTTGAAGCTTTCCTCAGGAATGCTTCCGACTTCCACCTCGGAAGCATTCGTTTTGAGCGCATGGGCCGGTATGTGGGCTACAATTATGGCCAGAGGCGGTATCTGACCGCGAAGGACACCTTGGCGATCTACCGCGACATGCTGACAAAGGCTCAGAGCGGCTTTCAGACCGTGGAAGCCGAAGGCGGCAACACCTGCCTGCTTGGCTATGCCGACTTTTTCACCGAGGTCCCCTATGAAGACTTCGGCTACCAGTTCACCACCTATTCCGTGCCGTTCTACCAGATTGCCCTCCATGGCCTGGTAGACTACGCAGCCCGCCCGGGCAACATGTCCAGTGATCTGGACCGCGAAGTGCTCCGGTGGGTGGAAATGGGCTACACACCCTTCTTTGAGCTGACCTACGGCAACACCGAGGAGCTCATGTACACCACTTATCAGAGCCTGTTCTCCGCAGAATACCAGGCCTGGCAGGAGCGGGTCGCCCTGGCTGCAAAGCAGTTTACGGACGGTCCTCTCTCTGCGCTTCACGACCAGCTCATCACCGAGCACCTGCGCATCTCCGATACCCTCATCCGTGTCACCTACGAAAACGGTGACCGGGTCTATGTGAACTATGCAGACGAAAGCGCCACATGTGACGGCATTGAGATTGCGGGCATGAGCTGGGAAGTGCTCACCGCCAGGTAAAACACCTGAAAGCCCCCGGAAATCGGGACTCTGGAGCGAGATAAGGAGGTTGCGCCCATGAGCGCTTCGCGGAAAAAGGGAAAGAAGATGGGCATTGACCGGAAACGGTCTCTGGAAGCCTACATCTTTCTGATTCCCTGGCTGATCGGCATCATTGTTTTCTTCGCCTATCCCATCTTTACCTCGGTGCGCCTGTCCTTTTCCAAGATTACATCCTTTAAAGGACTCATCACGGAGTGGGTCGGGCTGACCAACTACGAATACATCTTCTTCTATGACATCAACTTCGTGCCCACCTTCCTGAAGGTGGTGACGGACACCCTTCTGAACACCCCCTTGTGTATCGTGTTCTCCCTGGTCATCGCCATCCTCATCAACCGCAAGATGGTGGGCCGCGGTTTCTTCCGCACCGCCTTCTTTATCCCGGTACTGCTGGGCAGCGGCTATATCATGAAGCAGCTTCTGGGCATGGGCGTGGACGGGACCACGATCACGACGGGCATCATGGTGCCAAAGCTGATCGCAGACCTTCTCGGAACCAGCATCACGACCGTGGTGCAGAGTTTCCTGGACCGCATTACCGTGGTCCTCTGGAAGAGCGGCGTTCAGATCGTGCTGTTCCTGGCTGGCCTTCAGGGCATCTCCGGATCCCTCTACGAGGCGGCGAGGGTGGACGGCGCCACCGAGTGGGAAATGTTCTGGAAGATCACCCTCCCCATGATCACGCCCATCATTCTCATGAACGTGGTCTATACCATCGTGGCCTTCTTCACAGACGGCACCAACCCCATGGTGGACTACATCTACAAGATGAACTTCACCAACCAGATGTATGAAAATGCCGCCGCCATGAGCTGGGTCTACTTTGTCTTTGCCCTGATCCTGTGCATGACAGCAATTCTGCTGATGCGCCGCCATGTGTATGATTCCGGCACCAAGAACTGAGGAAGGAGGAAGCGATATGTCAGCAAGCGCACAAAAGCGAAGCGGCAGAAAGAGCAAGGCTGCAAGAGTCACCAAGACGGTGCTCCTCCGTACCGGCTTCTATTTCCTCCTTCTGGCCCTCTCCTTCATCTTCCTCTATCCCTTTATCACCATGATCGTCAAGAGCCTGATGACCGATGATGACCTGTATAACATCACCGTCAAATGGCTCCCGTCCCAGCTGACCTGGAGCAACTATGACATCGCCTTCCGCCGCATGCGCTTTCGCGCCTATGTCTGGAACAATGTCATCGTCTGCGGTCTTGCGACACTGGGCCACACGCTGTCCTGCTCTCTGACGGGCTATGCCTTTGCCAGGTACAAGTTCCGCCTGAAGAATGCCCTGTTCCTGCTGGTCATTCTCATGATGATCGTCCCTGTGCAGGTCATCATCTTCCCGCTCTACAAGCAGTATTCCGACTGGGGCTGGCTCAACTCTTTCCTGCCCCTGGTGGTCCCGACCTTCTTTGGCATGGGCCTCAACGGCGGTTTCTTCATCTTCCTCTTCCGTCAGTTCTTCATGGGACTGCCTTATGAGATGGAGGAAGCCGCCCGCGTGGACGGCTGCGGACCGATCCGCACCTATGCCCGCATCATGCTGCCCATGGCACAGGCGCCGACCCTGGTGTGCGGCGTGCTGAGCCTTGTATGGCACTGGAACGACTACTTCGAGCCCGGCGTGTACATCACCGCCCCGGCCTATCGCATGCTCCCCAGCGTGCTCCCCAATCTCTATGCCCTGCTCAACCAGGAGAACCACACCATGATCCAGGTCAATGAACTGGAAGGCATCGTGTTCAACGAAGCCATGCTCATGGCGGCCACCTTCCTGTGCATCCTGCCCATCCTGATCGCCTATCTGTTCCTGCAGAGGCGCTTCATGGAAGGCGTGGAGCGCTCCGGTCTGACGGGCATGTAATCCATTTCCCCATGTTCCTTCGCAGCCGAAAGGCTGCACGGAAAAATATATCAAGGAGGTTTCTCTATGAAGAAGTTCCTGGCGCTCCTGTTGGCCCTTGTGATGGTCCTTGCCATGAGCACCTCTGCTCTGGCTGCCGACAAGGTGACCTACTACGTACGCGGCGGCACCGCCGAGTATGAACCCTACATCTATCCCGGCCTGGTCGGTCTGCTGAAGATCCAGCAGATGGCCGATGTCGAGATCGACTGGACCGTTGTGTGCGGCAACGGCGATGAGATCAACGCCCAGTACCTGTCCATGCTCTCCAGCGGCAAGTATCCGGACGTCATCCAGTGGCAGAACAACAACGACTACGTCGGCGGCGTGAGCCAGCTCTACAATGATGGCATCATCATCGAGCTCAACGACGTGATCGAGAAGTACATGCCCAACTACAAGGCTCTTCTGGATGCAAATCCTGAAGTCGCCAAGACCCTGAAGGACGACGAAGGCCGCTATCTGTACTTCACCGTCATCAACCCCCTGTCCACCCCCGACGAGAAGGTCGCCGCCACCTGGTGGGGCCTGCAGGGCCGCAAGGACTGGATGGAGAACGTGGGTATCGAAGAGCTGCCCACCACCATCGACGGCTGGTATGAGATGCTGGTCGCTTTCCGCGATCTGGACCCCAACGGCAACGGCGAAGCTGATGAAATCCCCTTCGACGCCGGCCAGAACGGTCTGGTTTACTTCGAGCCCGCCTATGACATCCTCCCCGGCGCATACGTTGACCCCGACACCGGCAAGGTTGGCTTCGGCGAGTACACCCAGAACTACAAGGAATACCTGGAGACCATGAACAAGTGGTACTCTGAAGGCCTGATCAAGGACATCTGGCTGGACGACGGCTCCATCGCCACCGCCACCGAGAAGGATGCCGACATCTATGCTGACCTGGCCGGTTCCTGGATGGGTCTGAGCAACTACTGGGAGCAGAGGCTGCCCCAGGTTCTGGAAAAGAACCCCAATGCTGACTTCGTGGCTTATCCCTGGATCGCTGATGCTCAGGGCCGCGTCTTTGGCACTGACTACAACATCGGCTACGGCGACCGCTACATGGCCTGCATCTCTGTGGACTGCCAGAATGTGGAAGCTGCTGCCCGCCTGATCGATGCCATGTACACCGAAGAAGGCACCAACTGCACCACCTGGGGCATTGTGGACGGCGATCCGATCCTCTCTCTGCCCGAGACTGAGTGGACCAAGGGCAATGGCACCTACACCGTGGACGAGAACGGTGTGAAGCACGAGACCGAGTGGGCCAACAAGCTGACCGAGAACTTCTATGATGGTGCTTTCGCCAACAAGTATCGCTATGCCATGAGCCACGTGTCCTTCCCGCGCTGGGGCGCAGGCGACTACCTGTCCGCCACCCGCGAGTATCACTATGTGGATTCCGCCAAGCTGTGGGGTTCTGCTGACAACGGTCTGGAATATCCTGCTGCCATCGTGCTGAGCGTGGATGCCCAGAAGGCCGCTGCTCCCCAGCTGGACGATATCAACGCCTACATTGCTGACATGACCAAGAAGTTCATCAGCGGCGAAGAACCCCTGACCAACTTCGACAACTACATGGATCAGCTGCAGAAGATGGGCATCGAAGATCTGATCGCTGCCTACCAGGCTGCCTATGATTCCTTCAACGCCCGCTGAGACTGATCAGTTTCATCGCACGTAAACTGGCCGGGGCTGCCGCAAGGCAGTCCCGGCTTTCTGTATACAGGCTTTCGGCTCAGTCAGCTTCAGGTAGCATCCTTCTGCCAGTAGTCTTCCCTGATGAGCCCCACAATATGCTCCCCGATCTTTCCATCGCGGCGCATTTCGTCTGCGAGCTGCCTTCGAATCTCTTTCTTCGGATCATAGCCCTCCCGCAGCTGCTTCAGGTACTTTTCAATATCTGCAAACTCACGCGCTACATACAGCCCCGGCAGGAGCTCCGAGATGGCCATCTTCGGATCGTCCGATGTCGTGTTCATGGCCGGCGTCACACAGTAGATCAGGGGATGGCCGGTCATCAGATAATCCAGAATCATGGAGGAGACATCTGTGACCAGCACGTCCGAGCTCCACATGAGATCGTAGTACGCCCTTGACTGGTCCACCGCCATATTGTCGGCCTTCCGATACGCATCCAGATAGCTCTCCCAGGTTTCCTCACTCATCCAGCCGTCCCGGATCATGGCCATCTTTGCCATAGGATGCGGCCGGAAGATCAGGTCCATCTGTGGCTGGGCCCCGGCCATGGTCACCATCTGATCTTTGTACTTCATAAAGCTGCTGACACCGAGCAGCGGATCCATGCTCCACCTGGGTGTCCAGATGACCCGCTGTACATCCTTCGAGCGTTCGCGAGGCCACAGCGGGCTCTCCAGCCCCTCGCCGTTCTGGTTCAGGTCAAACTTCGGGAATCCCGTGCAGAATACCTTCTGGTCCTTGGAGGCAATCGTCGGCCCAAGCAGATTCGTGACATAATCATAGGAATACTGCTTCTCGCAGAAGATCAGACTGAGATTCCGGATAAAGTGCGTGTTGTATAAAAGCCTGTAGTCATCCAGAAGAGGCGATGAATATGGCACATAGCAGACCTTACATAGCCTGCGCAGATGGCTTGCCTTATACATTTTTGGCAGATAGGTTTCGTAGGGCCTTGGGATAAAGACATAATCCAGCCCCAGCTCCTCCGGATCTTTCCACGTGTCCGTCTCTGGCTCATAGAGCCGGACAGCATCACCCTGAAACTTCTCCTGTCCAAAGGCGTAGGTACTCTCCCAGTCCACCTTCCTGATTTTGATGTAATAGGAGAATTCCACCTCCGGCATCAGAAGAATCACCGGCTCGATGGATGCATCCCGTTGGGCCGCGAGATAGACGGGTTCCAGCACCGCCCAGTTGTTTGGCACCTGGACCATGAAGCCAACTCGGATTTTCTGTTTCCTTGGCTTTGATTCGATCTGGCGCCTGCTCTTCCTGAACGACCTCATATTCAGGTAGTAGATCATCCGGCCCTTCTCAAATACGATGGTCTTTGCCGTTTCCAGTATGTTGTGAATCAGCTTCATGGTGACCCCTTTCTGTCTGGCGGGCATCCTGACTGAGCGCGACTGCGCTGCAATCAAAACCGGCCTGCCCCTTCTTTCCGCCCAGCATGTCAGAAATTGAAGTCTTGAAAGGAGCAGGCCATGGATCATATGGGAAATCAGGAAATCACGCCATGGCTGTTGCAAAGTCGTAGCCGTCCTATGGTGGACGTGCTTTACAAATCAACCCATGCTCACTGTTCTAAATTCTAAAATGCATCGTCATTTTTAATAAATCTAAACCCCTATCTGTACATCATACTGCGCGGACATAGGCTCGATTGCATTTCACGTGTGTGTTTTTGTTTCGCAGGAAATAGTGTGCGAAGCCTTATAGGGCAAAGCCTAAGGGGCCTTCGGTTAACTCTTCCAGCTCATGCAGTAATGGTTTTTCTTGCCTCTAGGGGATATAGAGAAGTACACTTTCCCATTGATTTTGTATGGCATTGGTTTCATTATGTTTTCACACGTCGTGCATATGACTCGGATCATATCCAAATGACTTCTTCACTGCTCCGCGCGAGTGGATATAAAAACAGGCAGTTTTCAGGAAACTGTGGATTACAGATATGTTATGGTGCATAAAAATTACAGTAACGACGCTGCTTGATCAACAATCTTGATCCATTTGTCATAACTTTCATATAGAATTGTTTCTTTATTCCGCAAAATAATAGCGAGAGTGTTTGGAAATGAGATCAATGCTACAGGTAAATAATCTCCTTTTCCATTGTAATCGCGCACACATGATATTCGAGATGCTAATGAATATAACTCGCTTGCATCTGTTGTTTCAATAATACCTTGAAACCCGTTCATACTTTTCATAACAGAATACAATTCTTTAAATGCAACTGTTTTTTCACTTTCTTGTGTAAGAAACATATTATTAAAATCTAGTGGCTTCTGCATGGCTTGTTCTGCTTGTTTCATTATTTTGCTTTTCTTTAAGGATTTGAATAGCATATATCTTTCCTCCGTGTTCTTTTCGATGTAGTAGTTGCATTCAACAGCATTCTTCTCAAAATTGTTTTTTTATAGTTTCACTTATCAATAGTTTTAACTGTAAAACCATCCCGGGTAGTTCCCCAGAGCTTTCGGTGAAGTGGAATAATATAATTTACGCCCTTGGATTCTTACTATTTTTATGAACGCATCCACTTCTGGAGATGATAGAACCCACAAACACCCTTTTTCACTCCTTTTGTCAACATAAGTGATTTCTTCATCATTCAAATATCTGATAAAAGCGTCCACATCCGGGAATTCCTGTATATCCTGTAGTTGCTCTGCCGTAATATCCGTGCTTGCGCTTGATGATGGTTTTCCCTTTGACATAATTGGAGTGGAATTTACATCCATCCAAGAGTCATCCCCCCATGAAGATGATCCTTGATTCGACGGCGTTGCCATTGAGACTGCTGACCGTGCAGTACTTTTCGGAACGCGCTTTTCAACTGAGTTGGCGGATGAGATTGGTTTTTGTGTTGTGGGTTGTCGTAGAGTCGCTCTGCTAATTTGTGGCTGCTCTTCCCTCTTAAAGTACTCGGGAATCAGTTTTTGTAGAATGGTATTGTATGTAACAGAATTGACGCTAAAGTCTTCCCATGCTTCACTTTCTGTCCATTGATGAGATTGTGAGGCCTCGAGAATAGACTTCTCAAGCTCCGCATGCGGTGCATGTAGCTCTTGATATGCCTGCTGAAATAGCTGTTTGGAGCGAGATACTAAAATAAATGCAGCAGTACTGTTCAGCGGTTTCAACCTCTGTATAGCTGTTTCCATGGGCTGAACACTTTGAACAATGTGCTTGCTTAATCTGTCGGTGATTTCACTTGTATGGATATAGCGACATGTCAGCAGTACAAGAGCGGTTTCATTCTCATTTCTGTCACTAGCATTAAGCCTGATTCGTGCTTTATTTTTCAATCCAGCAACAATTTCTTCAGCAGCATCCTTGATCTGATGAGCATTTTCCAAGCTTATGCTGGTAATTGATATAAGGTTTGTCAAAGATGCAACGTAGACACGTTCAACTGTTGTATATCCATAGTCTCGCAAAAGTTTGATGAGAAGACTGTTATTTACTCCGCTGAGTTGATCTACCTCCATTGTTTCGAGCTGCTTATGGATGTTTTCCATGACCATATCAGCGGCCTGCTTCTTGATCTTTAATTGGATTGTATACAGTTCATTGTTGGAAGTTTTTTCTAGCTGGCGTGCTTTTTCTATAATCTGCTGGCTTTGATCGATCATTTCTTGCCATGGGCACGGCCATTGTTTATACCCTTGAATTCTGAAAAGCCACGCTAAATACTTCTTTAGATCACTTTGCAGATCAGTGATGACATCATAGGTGTTATAGGTGTTGTTCTTCTTATATAGTGTTTCATAGGCTGTTGTTATGTCTTTCCCATAGTCTGCTTCGACCCAGTTCAGTAGTATACGGTACACATCTTTTGCTTGCGCCTTATGATCGGAATCCATCAAGACCCATTGGATTGGAGAGGCAGCTTTCTTTAGGATTGTAAGAGAATCAGCCATAAAGGCATCTTTTTTCTTGGCTTCTTCAAATGGTTCGCTACACTGCACAAACCACACGAAATCTCTGATAAATTCTTTGGCTTTAGTAGAAGATATATCAATATCGGCATTGCTTGCTCCTGATAAAATGCTTTCTACCAATTTTTGAAGTTGTGAATCCTTGTTAACTCGTGTAATCTGATTGACAACATCAATCTGCAAGCGATGCAGATCTTCTTGAATTTCATTAGCCATGTGGACGTAATCCACATATTCGTAGTACAGTTTCCTTGCATCGGCAGAGGAGGAAAGCGTTGGATTCATGTTATTCCCTTCCTAACAGATCACATTGTCAGATACATTAGAGTAGGGTTTGATTTGTAAAGCACGTCTACCTTGGGATTGTTACGACTTTGCAACTGCCCAGAAATTACACTGTCTTCATGCTTTCTGCCTGCGGTTTTTCCGCTGAACCCGATAATCCTGCAGGGATGTATACACAAAAAAGTGAAGGTAACGGAGGCGGAGGAGACATCGCTTCCACAGAGGAAACCGGCTCCAGCGGGCCTTGGCCATGTAGAACTTGAGTCCGTCCCACTTCAGCCAGTTATATACCGGCTGAAGAATGCCATAGCGCCGGTCATAGGGGAAGATGTACTTTTCGTAGATGACGAACATATCGTTCATGAAGGCTTCCCCGTAATTCCCCTGACCGCTCACCCCGCTGAGGCGGTAGATGACCACGACCTCATCGAGATACGCAAACTCCACGCCCTTTCTGGTCAGCTCCAGCCAGTAGGGATAGTCCTCAATCAGGCGTGTCGTCTCAGGATAGAGGCCGTTCTCCTCAAAGAGCTTACGGGTCATCATCGCTGCCGGAGCGGGAAGAAAGTCGCGGACAAACAGGCGGTTTCTGGTCTGTTCGACCGTGTAGGACTTCAGAAGATCATAGTCCGACTCACAGCTGATCAGATAATCCCTGAATTCCCCGTCCGGCGTCTGTCCCCGGATCTTGCCAAAGCAGATGTCCCGCCCGGTTTCCTGAAGGCACCGGACAAGATCTGAGAGGGCGTGTTCGTTTGCCAGGAGGTCCTCCGGAGAGATTGAAATGACATAGTCGCCCTGGGCAAGGCGCAGCGCACTGTTGGTATTTTTTACGGTGCCCCCGTTCTGTGCATGGGGATTCCAGACCACGCGCTTCAGATTGTCCCGCTTCTTTTCCTCCAGAAACCTGGCAAGCTTTGGCTGATATTCCTCATAATCCCTGGAGCTGTCATCGGAGACAATGATCTCGATCTCCGGCCAGTCCTGATCCAGAATGCTCTGAAAGGTAGGATAGAGCCCTTCCAGATTGTTATAGCTCACAGCAAGTACGGATACAAGCATGTTGCAGCTCCTCTGTTGCATGATAGGCTTTTTATGCCCGTTCCCCGGCAGGCACATCCTCCGCGGGCTTGACTGCACTTTCCAGCTCCCTGATGCGGTTTTCCAGCACACTGATTTCCTGTGTCAGCCGCACGATGGCCCGCTGGTCCGATGACACTATGATGGAGAAGGAGATGAGCATCAGGAAGATACAGAAAAGCAGTATGGCAAAGAAGGCATTGGATGGGACGTAGACCCCGATCCACCGCGACACCGTGTCCAGAATTTCCGGAAAGATGGCCAGCAGCAGAAGCACCAGGCAGGTCAGGAGCCACAGAAGAGAATACTTGAGGATGATGCGGTTCTTTCTCACCAGAAGGAAGACCGCCACCAGGAAAACAACGCACAGGACAATTGCCAGGCGCTGAAGTGTCACCGTCAGCATGGACCCTGTCCTCCTTTCGTCAGCGAATCGTCAGCTTGCCAAACAAGAGTGCCAGAGACACTTTGATCATATAGTAGACACTGTGCAGGGCATCAATGGAGCTCTTCCCGTTCTGCCGCTCCCGCATCATCACCGGGACCTCCACGATGGTCGCACCCCGGATGCCGGCGTACAGAATCGCCTCCGGTTCCGGGTAGTCCTGCGCATAGTGCACGGCATATTCCTCGATAAACCGCCGGTTGATCGCCCGCATGCCGCTGGTCACATCATGCACCTTCACATGGCAGAGCAGGTGAATCAGGCCGCTCAGGAAATGAATGCCCATACGCCTTGCCCCACTGGACTGAAAGCCTTCTTTTTTGACAAACCTGGACCCGATGGCAATATCGGCGCGTCCCTCTCTCACGGGTCTGGTCAGTGCATCCAGGTAGGCCGCATCATGCTGGCCGTCCCCGTCAAACTGCACGGCAATGTCATAGCCGTGATGCTGCGCATAGAGATAGCCCGCCTGCACCCCGCCGCCGATGCCGAGATTGACGGGCAGGTCCAGGAAATTGACCTTCAGCTCCTCCAGAATCGCCTTCGTCCGGTCGGTGGAACAGTCATTGATCACCAGAATGTCCATATCCGGTGCATGCTGCCTGAGATCCTGAATCGTGGAAGTGATATTGTCCTGCTCATTGTGCGCAGGAACAATGACAAGCGTTTTCAAAATCATTCTCCTTGAAAGGATTTCGCCCTGCTTCTGCCCGCGTCCGCAGAGGTGAGACAGGCATGGGCCCATACATGGCATGCAGGCAAGGAGCCTGCGTGCCACGTTTCAAGTATATCCCTGTGAACCGGAAGCGCAAGCTTCCGCCAGGTCAGTCCCTTACAGCATGACAGAGACGTGCAGGATTTCCCGGATGACCATCGCATGCACAAAGGCACTGGCGAGCAGCAGCGGTGTCTGAATCTCATCGGATGCCCGTATGTACTTCGTATTGACGCACATGAACAGAAGCGGGATCGCCGGAATCAGGTACCTGCCCTGCACGCCCTGGATCATATCGGCATATACCGGCGTCCACCCAAGAAGCATGGAGAGCATGACAAGGAAGAGAACGCCCGCAAAGGCCACAAAGAAGACCACCCGCTCTTTGACAGAAACGACTTCCTGTATTCCGTGCCTTTCCGCTTTGCACGCTGCAGCCATCATGATCAGGATATACAGAAGGATCTTCCACGGGCTGATCGCCACGTTCAGCCACGCCAGCGATGTCCCGACGGCTTCCCTGATCCATCTGGTCAGGGATATCCTGAGCGACTTGATGAACACCTCCACGACATGCGGAATATGCGAGAGAATGTAGGAGACAGTGTATGTCGATGATTCTACGATCTCGGGCGTATCAATGCCGCGGTTTGCATAGGAGAGGATGCTGCCCAGCTGGAAGATGACGATGGCTCCAGCGGCAAGTATCCACAGGATCCCGACGCAAAGGTACTTCTTCCAGGTGGTATCAAAACGCTCCTTCGGGATCAGGAGCAGCAGCAGGAACATGGGCAGATACACCGGCTTGGACGGCGAAAAGAGCATGCCGACGACGGCCAGGGAGATGATCTCCTTCAGCGTAATCTTTCCCGGCCGGTCGATTGTCCTCAGGAAGAGGGCAATCAGGAGGAAGCCCATGCCGTTGACGTACCCGTCATAGGAGAAGGATGCTGCCTGGTGCAGGATCATAGGCATGAGTCCGCTCAGGACAAAGAGCAGTTTAAAGCGCGTCGTACAGTAGATGGCAAGGGACACGCAGCATATGAAGAACAGCAGATTGCAAAGGCGTCCAATGTAGAAGAGCGTGAGGTAGTTTGCACCACACAGCCTGGCTATCGTGACGCCGATCGCCTGGGGAAGATACATGAGCGGGAAGGCCAGGTCCACAGGGAAACCCTGGGCGACCTCCTCCTGCTGAGGCAGCGGCTGTCCAATCTCCTGCACGATCCGGTCATATCCCTTTCCCATCGGATACTCGCGGTTAAAGGAAGCATGGCTGAAGTAGGCAGGATTTCCCACATCCGCCTGATCCCCGCGCAGCATCATGATGCTGGAGAGACTGTAGGAGGCTCGGTAGTGCACCAGTTCATCCGGCACGGAGTAGGGTACCATGATGATCATGTACAGAAGACCCAGTGCCAGGGCAAAGGAGGCATACAGAACATGGAGCTTTGGCGTGAAGAAAATCAGCCATACCGCAAGGGCTGCCATGACGAAAAACAGCGCCAGATATACGCCCCAGACCAGGCGGTAGCGGTCCGGCCGTTCCACGATCCTGCGGACCATGAGGTCCCCCTGGAGCTTCTGCTCCCCGCTTGTCATCTCGCCCTCGAGCGTATCGTCTTCAGTTGCCCGAAACGTCACCAGGGGCTGTCCGCTGACGGCGGTCACGCGGATGGTGTACAGGGTATCCTCCTCGCTCGGTGCCCTGTCAAAGATGAGATCCACATAATCCATGGCCACAAAGTCGATGGCAGGGCTCGTCTTTGCCGCAAGGACATTGCCCGTGGTGTTTCCCTCCACCTGAATGTGGACAAAGCATCCGTCGCTGCCCTTCTGCACTGCATTGACCAGGAGGGACACACCCTTTGTGTCTTCCTCCAGGCGGAGGCTCTGCGTGAGATCCTCCCCGGAGGTAAGCGCCACAAGGTGTGTCTTGCTTTCCAGATTCAGATCGTCATACCCGTAGGGGCTCATGGGCTGGATGAGCTCGTAAAAGTCCCATGTCAGCCAGCCTGCCACGCACAGAAAGGCCGCACACAGAACAATGCGGATGATGAGCGTTTTTTTCTCCTTCATGGAGTACCTCCATATGTTCGGTCCAGGCAGGCATCGCCCGGGCAAACTCAGAAATCCATCTCCCAGATCTCATACACGCCTGTCCGCCCGCCGAAGCCTTCCTTCTGGGCGATGAGTCCTTCGTTCAGATAGACCCTTCCATGCTCGGTGGAAATGCCAAAGTCCAGCCATTTCTTCTTCCCGCGGTAAGTGTCCATCACCGTCTGAATGCACAGATCCAGGGCGCCAATGACACGGGCGTCATCATTTGCTGCCATATACTGGGTGTGAATTACACTGTCATACTCAAAAATGACGGTACCCGCAATCATTTTCCCACTTCGAAGTGCTCCGAAGAGATGAATGTGTTCGGGGAACCGGTCGTGGAGCAGCTTCAGCTCCTGGGCCGTATGCACCGCCTGGGTGCCGTGTCGGCTCTCAAGCACTTCATTTTCAAGGGCAATGAACGCCTCGTAGTCCTGAAGCTCCGTCAGCACCTCCACGCTCACGCCCTCCCGCCTCGCGCGGGAGATCTGTGCCTTGCGCCCCTTTGGCATCTTCAGAGGATTGTCCAGATCAAGATAGGTGGAGGCGTCCACGGTCACAAGACGCGCGCCGCCTGCAAACAGGGCGTAGCGGTCCTCCTCCGCGCTCTGCAGGTGATAGATGTGGGGGATACATTTGTAGCGAATGGAATGAAAACCGTTTTCCACCGCATACGCCCGAAGCGCTGCGAAGCAGTCCAGCATCGTGTGCTGCTTCATTTTGTTGTCGGTGAGCATCCCGCCGTAGGTCAGTCCTCCGTGGGACAAAAGCCTGTCCTCCACGCGGCAGCAGGGGAGGAGCGCGATCAGTTGATCGTCCTCAAAAAACATCAGCGAATGATCCTGAAAGCGGTCCCGATGGTAATCCATATATCCGCGATCAAACATGAAAAGGCGGTTCTTCGTCTGATGGTTGAACTCGTTCCACAGTGGCTGGTCCGCATCGGTATATCGCCTGACGATAATCATATGTTCCTCCAATCAGGGCCGGAGATCGCAGGTGCTGCCCCGCGGGCCCTATCGCGGCCCTTATCAGGAAAAGGAGTTGACGGCCTCCACCACTTTTCCAATCTCCTCATCGGTCATGCCATAATACATGGGCAGGCTCAGCTCTGTGTCACTGATTTCCTCCGCCACAGGGAAATCCCCCCTGCAAAATCCAAGATCCTCATAGCACTTCTGCAGGTGCATCGGGATGGGGTAATGCTTGTTGGTGGTAATCCCGCGCCTGTTCAGCCACGTTTCCAGTGCGTCCCGGTTTTTGCATCGCACGCCGAAAATGTGCCATACGGGCGTCACGCCCTCCTGCACGAAGGGGAGGATCACCTGGGGATTGTGCATTTCAGAGAGGTAGCGCGCGGCAATTTCGCGGCGCGCTTCGTTCATTTCGTCAAGATACGGCAGCTTGACCCCGAGAAACGCAGCCTGCATCTCATCCAGGCGGCTGTTGTTCCCAAGGTAGATATGGTGATATTTGTAGTCCGAGCCATAGTTGCCAAGCGCCCGGATCTTCGCGGCAAGCTCAGGATCCTTTGTCACTGCAGCGCCCGCATCGCCAAGGGCCCCCAGGTTCTTCCCCGGATAAAAGGAAAAGCCGGCGGCAATGCCGAAGGTGCCGACCTTCTGCCCGTGATAGGTGGCGCCATGGGCCTGCGCGCAGTCCTCCACGACGAGAAGATGATGCTTCTG
This sequence comes from Clostridia bacterium, assembly GCA_017460395.1. Taxonomy (GTDB): domain Bacteria; phylum Bacillota; class Clostridia; order Christensenellales; family Aristaeellaceae; genus UBA2943. The sequence goes on from JAFUBA010000073.1 coordinate 24,123, forward strand.
CGCGATCTCCATGATCGGGTCCATGTCGCAGGGCTGGCCGTAGAGATGCACGGGCATGATGACCCGCGTTCTCTCTGTGATTGCCTCCTCCAGCCCTTTGCCCGAGAGATTGAAGGTGCGGATATCAGGCTCCACAAACACAGGTTTTGCGCCAACATAGGTCACGGCCAGGGCCGTGGCGATATACGTATTGGAGGGAACGATGACCTCATCGCCCTCCGAGATGCCAAGTGCCTTTAAGATCAGCATCAGCGCATCCAGCCCGTTTCCGCAGCCGACGCAGCATGGCACCTGGCAGTATGCGGCGAATGCCTCCTCAAAGGCGGTCACCTCAGGGCCTGTGATATACCAGGAGCGCTTCAGTACCCTTGAGAAGGCTTCCTGCAGCTGCGCGCCAAGTTTTCTCTCCATGGGAAGAAAGGAAGAAAAGGGAACCTGCATGTTCTGATCCATCAAACTCATTCCTCTTACGCTTATGTCTGTCCCGATGTATAGATCTGCTCTTTATGAATAAACTCCAGGAACTGATCATAGTTCCTGATGTAATCCGCCTCATCATACAGTTCTGATGCCAGCACCATCAGAACGGCATCCGGAGAAAAGTCAAACATCTCCCGCCACACGACGTTGCTCACATAGAGCCCCTCATACGGCTTGTCCAGAAGAACCTCTTCTTTTTCCATGCCGTCATCCAGCCGGATTTTACAGCTGCCGTGGACGCAGATGAGAATCTGCTCCAGAGATTTGTGCGCATGATAGCCCCGCGTCACGCCCTGGACCGTGCTGTACATGTAATACACACGCCGAATACTGAAGGGAATGTCTCGCAATTCCTCGATCGCGACCAGTTGACCCCTGTCATCTCCATGAATAGGGAAGGTATACTTGGTGATCTGCATGGTGCCCTCCAGTTCACTGTATTGAGCATCTCCTGATCCGAAGCGCTCGTTCTTCGCTGCCTCGGCTGTCCCGCTGTTCCCGGCCCCTCCGGGCCGATTGCCCCGCAGGAAAATGCCGCTTTTTCACGGCGCGGGACATCGAGTCATTATAGCAGGGGTACTATAGCTTGACAAGCTTTCACAGGGCCTAGCCAGGTGTCAAAGGCCCGCTGTGTATATGATATTATTTCGTATTTATCGTCGCTCATTTCTTCTTGAATGATAAAAACCAGGGTCACATGTGACCCTGGTTTGTCATCAAAAAGCAGGTTACTTGCCCTCATACAGCATGCCGCTGAATCGGGCCTCATGCCCGATCTCCCGGCCGTTCCCGGATGCAAAGAGGCCCGCGTATGCCCCGATGAACCCGCCCGCCTCCTCCACGCTCAGGTGCCAGCCGTCTGCAAGGCACACCGCGTTGCCGTCCACAGACATTGTGAACATAAAAGGCATCGCAGCCCCATGGGAGAAGATCTCAAGGACAGCCGATCGCCTGCCTGTCTCCTCCTCAAAGAGCGTCTCTGCGTGCATGGCTCCATCCTCATGCCAGGTCTTCACGCACCGAACAAAGACCTTCCCCTCCTCCTGCACAAGCTCCAGGCGCAGGGCGTGGAAGCGGTTCTGCAGGATCATGATCCCGGCAGATGCCTCCGCTGTCGGCAGGGTTACCATCGCCCGAAAGACGAACGTCCCGTGTTCGACCCTCCGGCCCGTGAACCCGATGGGCTCGTCCAGGTCACCGTCCGGCAGCATGGGCGCGCGGACGCAGCGGATCAGGATGTCATCTCCATCCCGCCGGACCGCCTCCTCCGAGCGGGTGCCGGGCCGGTTCCACACAAGATGCTCCGGGACATGCATCCCACCGCCATCTTCCGGGCGTCCAACAGGGGAGGGAACCTCCCACGTGACCCGCCCGATGCCGGGATTCACCACCGGCCATCCGTTTTCCCATGCGACCTCCGCAAGGAAGGTTTCCCGGCCGAGCATGGTCCGTCCCTGCGTGGGGCGGCACCCAAGCAGGACCATGTACCACCTGTGATCCTCCATCTCCAGAAGGTCCCCGTGCCCGGTGCAGGTGATGTCGCTCCTCTGCCCCAGGTGCCGGTGAGTCAGGATGGGATTTCCGGGATACCCTCTGTAGCGGCCAAGCGGCCGATCCGAGGCGGCGACCGTCACCGCATGGTTGATCCCCGTCCCGCCCTCCGCGATCAGGAGATAATACCTGCCGTCTCTTTTGTACATGTGCGGGGCCTCCGGGGCATGGCAGTCGTGGAGGGCACCCCGCCAGAGCTCCACCGGAGGCTCCAGAAGAGAGAAGGCCCTTTCGTCAAACCTCGCGCCCCAGATCCTGCAGTACCCGATCGACCAGTCGTTGCCCACCATGTAGCACTGCCCATCGTCATCCCAGAAAAGGGACGGGTCGATCCCCGGGGCACCCTCGATCCAGTGGGGATCGGACCAGGGGCCCGAAGGATCCTCTGCCGTGCACACGAAGTCCTGCTTCTCTTCGGAATGTGTGCAGATCACGTAGAACAGGCCATCGTGGTAGCGGATCGTCGGTGCCCAGAGCCCGCCGGACAGATGCCGTCCGTGAAGCTGCAGCATATTGGGCCTGTCGATCACGTGCCCGATCTGTGTCCAGCAGGACAGATCCCGCGAGTGGAATACCGGGATCCCCGGAAAATAAGAAAATGAGGATGTCACCAGGTACACATCCTGCCCCACGCGGCAGACGGACGGGTCCGGGTGAAACCCCGGAAGAATCGGATTTCGGATCATGTGCTTTGCCCCTTTCCGGGCGGAAAACCGCGCCTCTCACGCCCCTCATGATACCACACCTTCCGCGCTTCACCACCCCATTTTTCTGTGCTGAAATTTCTGCACATTTCCCTGCAGGCCTTGATTTTCAAGGCTTCCGGGGCTTTTTTCGCGCCTGCTGAAATTTCTGCCGATTGCATCGCTGAGCCCGGCTGGTATCATGTCCTCAGCGGATGGATTTCAACCATTCTGTGCAGGCTTCATACAGGCCAGGTCATCTGGCACCATCTTCAAGAAAGAAGGGATCGCATGCAGGCACATCCAATCTCTGCAGGCGACAGACTCCGGAAGTGGGGGAGGAGCGTCATCCGAAACCGCTGGCTCTACCTCCTGATCCTCCCGGCGCTCGTCTATCTCATCATTTTCAACTATCTTCCCATGTACGGCGTGCAGATCGCCTTCAAAAACTACAAGCCGGTGCGCGGGATCGCGGGCAGCGAGTGGGTCGGCTTCAAGCACTTCACCACCTTCTTCAATGCCTACTACTTTGGAAGGCTCATCACCAATACACTCCTGCTCAATGTCCTCAGCCTGCTCTTTTCCTTCCCCATGCCGATCTTCCTGGCTCTGGTCGTCAACAATATCCGGTCCCAGCGCCTCAAGAAGTTCACGCAGACTGCCATCTATGTGCCGCATTTCATCTCCACGGTGGTGCTGGCCGGCATCCTCTACATTCTGCTTTCACCCACCAACGGTATCATCAACCACTTTCTGGTGGCACTGGGCGGAAAGAGCATCTACTTTATGAACGAGGCCTCCTGGTTCCGTCCGGTCTACATCATCTCCGGCATCTGGCAGAACGCCGGCTGGGATTCCATCCTCTATATTGCAGCCCTTGCGGGCGTGGATCCGGAGCTGTATGAGGCCGCCACCATCGACGGGGCGAACAAGTGGCAGAAGGTCCGCTACATTGACTTCCCGCACCTTGTCCCCACCGCCACCATGATGCTGATCCTCAACTGCGGCTCCCTGCTGTCCTCAGCCACCCAGAAGACGCTGCTCCTGCAGACCGGCGGCAACATGGCCACCTCGGACATCATCGGCACGTATGTGTACACCATGGGCCTTGGCTCCGGTCAGTTCTCCTACACGGCGGCCATCGGGCTGTTTGTCAACGTGATCAACTTCATCCTGGTGCTCAGCGCCAACAAGATCTCCGACCGTCTCCAGGGCGAGACGCTGTTCTGAGAGGGGGAGAAAAGGAAATGTCAGATGTAAAAACCTCAATGCCCCGCCGCCAGAAGGAGATCCGCGCGGATCGCATCTTCAACGTGTTCGTCATCGTCATGGTGGTCCTGGTGCTGCTCATCACCCTGTATCCCCTGTATCTGGTCATCATCTGCTCCTTCTCGGATCCGGCCCTGGTGACCTCGGGGCAGGTGACCCTCTACCCCCGCGGGATGACGCTTGTCGGGTACCGCGCGGTCTTCCAGAACAGGGAGCTCATTCATTCCTTCTTTAACTCCGTCATCTATACCGTTTCCGGCACCATTCTGAGCCTCGTCGTCACCATGGGCGCCGCCTTCACCCTCTCCCGGAAGTTCCCCGGGAAAAAGCTCTTCTCCTTTATCTTCGCCTTCACCATGTTCTTTAATGGCGGCCTCATCCCGACCTTCCTCACGGTCCGGGACGTGGGCCTCTACAACAAGGCCATGGTCTGCGTGATCATGGGGTGCGTGTCCGTGTGGAACGTGATGCTCGCCAGGACCTACATCACCTCCACGATCCCCGAAGCCCTCTATGAGGCGGCGGACCTGGACGGCGCCAGCCAGATTCAGTACTTCTTCCACATCGTCATCCCGCTGAGCGGGACCATCATCGCGGTGCTGAGCGTTTACTACGGCGTCGCCAGGTGGAACGACTACTGGACCGGCCTGATCTACCTCAACACCCGCTCCCTCCTGCCCCTGCAGACGATCCTCAAGGAAATCCTGGCCTCCCTCGAGTCCAGCCGCGAGCTCCTCATGTCCATGGTCTCCGACAGCGCAGAGCAGGATGCAGAGCTTCTGAACCGCGCCCAGATCGCCAAGTACTGCATCATCGTGGTCTCGACCGTTCCTGCGGTCGTATTGTACCTGTGCATGCAGAAGTTCTTTGTCAAGGGCGTCATGATCGGCTCTGTGAAGGGCTGAAAGCACCGTTTTTCCCCGGACTGAAAGTCCGGCGAGAATAGTTTCCCCATTTCCCTGTTCCTGTGTGCTCACAGGCACCATCAAAAAAGGAGGTTTCCCACAATGAAAAAGTTCACTTCTTTTTCCCTGGCCCTGGTCATGGCCCTCGTCATGGTCATCGGCTGCCTGCCCACGGCTCTCGCCGATGGCAACAAGGAAATCAACGTCATGATCTGGTACCGTGACATCGACGATCTGGATTTCCAGAACATGCCCTATTTCAATGACCCGGAGGGCGGCATCACTGCTCTGAGCGGTGTGCACGCCACCTTCAACCAGGTGAAGGGCTCCGACTGGTCCACCAAGATCAACCTGATGCTGGCCAGCGGCGACTATCCCGACATCATCGTCCGCGGCGGACTGAACCTTGAAATGTACGGCGTGGACCAGGAGATCCTGATCCCCCTCGATGACATCATCGACCAGTACATGCCCAACTACAAGGCCTATCTGGACTTTGATCCCGACACGGCCAAGTCCCTGCGCTCCTCCGACGGCAAGACCTATCAGCTGGGCTGGCTGATCCCCCAGAACATCAACACCGACGCCCACCTGTTCATCAACAGGCAGTGGCTTGACAACCTCGGTCTTTCCGTGCCCACCACCATCGAAGAGTTCGAACAGATGCTCATCGCCTTCCGCGATCAGGACGCCGACGGCAACGGCGATCCCTCCAATGAGATCCCCATGGGCGGCACCCTGCGCAACCTCGTGGACGGCATCGCCCACATCCTGAACTTCTACGGTGTGGCCATGAACGACAACGACATCGCCCTGGACGATGAGGGCAAGGTCTACTCTCCCCTCACGGCCGATGGCATGCGCGCCGGTCTTGAGACCATGCACCGCTGGTACTCCGAAGGCCTCATCGACGTGGAAGCCGTCTCTCAGGACTCCAACGCCGCCGAGGCCAAGATCAACGCCGGGAACGTGGGCTGCACCTGGAGATGGCGCATGACCGCCATGGGCACCGACGAGGCCGTCTACAGCCAGTATATCTGCATCCTGCCCTTCTCTGCTGACGGCTATCAGGCCAAGCTCCAGCGCTATCTTGAGAGCCCCTCCTTCGGCGCCGCCATCACCGCCGGCTGCAAGGACGTGGAAGCTGCCGCAAAGTGGCTGGACGCCCAGTTCTCCTGGGAGCGCATGATCAGCGGCTACAACGGTGAGAAGGATGAATTCTGGGGCTACGATGCAGACGGCAGAGTCGACATCTTCCCCATGTCCGACGGCACCCGCACCGTGCCCGGACAGTC
>JAFUBA010000074.1 GCA_017460395.1 Clostridia bacterium
GACGCTGATTTCAGACCTGTGTGAGTTTCTGGACCACTCTCCCACCAGCTTTCATGCATGTGACAACATGCAGAAGGCCCTGGAGAGGGAAGGGTTTGTCACGCTCTCGGAGGCGGAGCCCTGGCGGCTTGTGCCCTCCGGAAGATACGTGGTGACTCGCAACCGCTCCAGCCTCATCGCCTTTCAGATGCCGGAGGCAGAGAAAGCCTCAGGTTTTCAGATCGTCGCGAGCCACAGCGATTCCCCCATGTTCAAGATCAAGGAACATGAGGAGCTGACGGTGAAGGATCACTATGTGCAGCTGGACGTGGAGCCCTATGGCGGGATGATTATGTCCAGCTGGTTTGACCGCCCCCTGACGGTGGCGGGCCGCGTGGTAGTCATGACGGACAAGGGGATTGAGACGAGACTGGTGCGCTTTGACGACTGCACGGCCGTGATCCCGAACGTGGCCATCCACATGAACCGCGAGGTCAACAAGGGCTATGAGTACAGGGCCAACGTGGACCTGCTGCCCCTCTTCGGTGATATCAGGACGAGGGGCGAGTTCCGAAGTCTGCTTGCGGAGCGCGCCGGGGTTTCACCGGACAGAATCCTCGGCCATGATCTGTATCTGTGCAACGCCATGAAGAGCCAGGTCTGGGGGCAGAGGCAGGAATACATCTCCTCTGCACGCCTCGACAACCTGGAGTGTGCCTTCTGCTCGTGCGCGGCCATCTTACAGGCCGGACACACGCAGGCGGTCCAGATGGTGGCCGTATTTGACAATGAGGAGGTGGGCTCCACCACCAAGCAGGGTGCGGACTCGACGTTCCTCAGTGACGTGATGCGCCGCATTGCCACGGCCCTTGGCGAGGGGGAGGAGGGATACCAGCGGATGCTGGCATCTTCCATGATGCTCTCGGCCGACAATGCCCATGCCACGCACCCGAACCATCCGGAATACTCGGATCCGGTCAACCTGGCATATATGAATGAGGGCATCGTGATCAAGTTCAACGCCCGTCAGAAGTACACATCCGATGCCGTGTCGGAAGGGCTTCTTCACTGGATTCTTCAGAAGGCCGGCGTGAAGGTGCAGCACTATGCCAACCGCTCCGACATGCCGGGCGGCGGGACCCTCGGCAATATCTCCGGTTCCCATGTCTCCATTCAGACCGTGGACATCGGGCTGGCCCAGCTGGCCATGCACTCTGCCTGGGAGACCGCGGGCACCGGGGACGTGGAGGAGATGGTCCGCGGCATGACGGCGTTTTTCAATACGGGCATCCACGCAGGGAAGGACGGGAACTTTGAGCTCACGCCCGCGGAGGCCGGGACGGACGCACCATGATGCAGGCGGATGTTCGGGAGGCGGTATTGGCGCATCTGCGCGCGATCGGCGTGGACTTTTCCTTCCATACACACCTGCCTGCCTGCACCATGGAGGAGTGCCTCAGCCTGCCCTTTGCAGAGGATGACGTGACGTTCTGCAAGAACATCCTTCTGTGCAACCGCCAGGAAACCGCCTTCTATCTGTATGTGACGCTGCCGGACCGGGCCTTCCGCACCTCGGAGGTGTCCAGGGCGCTTCACTCCTCCAGGCTGTCCTTTGCAAGGGAGGAGTACCTGGAGACACTCCTTCATCTGCACACGGGGAGCCTGACACCGCTGGGACTCTGGTTCGATGAGGGAAAGCGGGTCCAGCTGGCGCTGGACGGCGGGATCCTGAAGAAGGCGAGGATCGCCTTCCATCCCTGCCGGAACGATGCGACGGTGATCTTCCGGACGGAGGACTTCATTGGGAAGGTGGTGCCGTCCCTCGGGCGGGAGCCGGTCATCATCTGAACGATACACACATGAAAATGCCTCGAAATCTCACGGATTTCGAGGCTTGTTTGTGCGCTTCAGGAGCCGCGCCTGCGGTTGACGCGCGCCACAGGGCGGGGCATGCTCTTCTCGGGCTGCACGGCACGCATCTTGCCGTCCTTCCCGATGGCCACCCTGGGCATGTTCTTGGGTGCCTGCCGGCCCTGGCTCTGGGCGGCGGGCCTTGGCACGCTTGCCTTTTGGGGACGCTGCACGCGTGTTTCCTGGACGGGAGGGCGCTGCGGCTTTTTCTCGGGTGCCGGATTGCCCTTTGCATCCAGCTTTGCGGGGCGCTCACCCCTTGGCATGCGGGGCTGCGGAACGGTGGGGGTGAAGACCTCCATGGGCCAGGGGCTCTGCTTTTCCTTGATGCGAAAGCCGATCAGCTTTTCCACCTGCCCCAGCTGCTTCACCTCATCGATGCAGCAGAAGGAGATGGCGATGCCGCCGTGACCGGCGCGCCCGGTGCGCCCGATCCGGTGGATGTAGGCCTCGGGTTCGTTGGGCAGGTCATAGTTGATCACGTGGGACAGTCCCTCGATGTCCAGCCCCCTGGCTGCGATATCGGTGGCGATCATGACCTTGCAGTCGCCGGATTTGAACCTTGTCAGGGCATTGACTCTCGCATTCTGGGTCTTGTCGCCGTGGATGGCCACGGAATCGATGCCCTCCCGCTTCAGGTCGCGGACGATTCGGTCGCACCCGTGCTTTGTTCGGGAGAACACCAGGGCGTTCTCCACGTGCTCCTCCTTGAGGAGCCAGGCGAGCAGGTGCTTTTTGTTGGCCTTGTCCACACGGTACAGGGACTGATCGATCGCCTTGACCGGGGAGGACGGAGGATCGACCTTGACGGTCTCGGGGTTGTGCAGAAGGTCCATGGCCAGCTGCTCCACCTCTTTTGGCATGGTGGCCGAAAAGAGCAGGGTCTGATGCCTTTCAGGGAGCTTTTCGCAGATCTTCCGGACATCCCGTATAAAGCCCATGTCCAGCATCCGGTCCGCTTCATCCAAAACGAAGATCTCCACGTGGTCCAGGGAGACGATGCCCTGCTGCATCAGGTCCCAGAGGCGGCCGGGGCAGGCGGTGAGAATATCGCAGCCGCGCTCGAGGGTATTCACCTGCGTGTTCTGATTGACGCCGCCAAACACGACGCAGGCGCGGGGCCTGAGGTTCTGTCCATAGGACACAAAGTTATCCTGGATCTGCTGGGCCAGCTCCCTTGTGGGGGTGAGGACGAGGCAGCGGATCCCTTGCTTGTTTTTCTGTGTGCGATGCAGATTCTGAAGAATCGGAAGGGCGAAGGCAGCGGTCTTGCCGGTGCCGGTCTGGGCACAGCCCAGCACATCCCTGCCCTGCATGACCAGCGGGATCGTGGCCTTCTGAATGGGCGTGGGTGTGGTGTAGCCGCTTGCTTGTATGTTGGACAGGATCTGCGGCAGCAGTTTCATCTCTTCAAAGGTTTCGATTTGTGACATAGAGGTCCTTTCAAATGAATTGCAGTCAAAGTCATGTCTGCCCGGCACGGAGCCGGGCAAACGGAGGCATTCTAGCATAAATGCCCTAAGATGCAAGGATCCCTAGGGTACCGCGCGGGGTGCAACCGGGTCAAAAGGAACATCAAAAAGGTGCACCCCCGGTGCACCTCATCGGTCACTGCTTCATGCGCCTGAAATATCCCCGCAGGTTTTCACCCGCGATGCCTGCAAGGACCTTCTCCGGGAACCCGCGTCTTCTGAGGGCATCCATGAGGGCAGGTACCTTGTCTGCACCCTCCAGCCCCTCCGGTGCACATTCGATGCCGTCAAAGTCGGAGCCAAAGCCCACGATCTCCTCGCCGCCCATCTGGCAGACATAGTCGATGTGTTCTGCGACGGTCTCCAGGGTGGCGTGGCCGTCTTTCGAGAGGAAATAGGGGTAGAAGTTGATGCCCACATAGCCCTTCTCACGGATCAGAAGGCGCAGCTGCTCGTCCGTGAGATTCCGAAAGTGCGGACAGAGGGCACTGCAGCAGCTGTGGGAGGCCAGCGGCACGCGGTTCGTCTTCAGAAAGATGTCCCAGAAGCCCTGCTCATTGAGGTGGGAGGTATCCACGGCCATGCCGACACGCTGCATCTCCCGCACGACCTGCACGCCATAGTCGGTGAGCCCTTCTTTGCTTCCACCCTTGGCAGGGAACCCGATGCTGTTTTCGTTGTTCCAAAGAAGCGCCGCCATCCGGACGCCGAGACTGCGGTAATATTCTACGGTCTCGATGCCCTTTTCGAAGACCTCGCCGCCCTCCACCGAGAGCATGAAGGAGCACTTGTCCTCGGGGGCGTCCTCCGGGTCATCCACCTGCGGTATGCCGGCATCTGTGAAGAAGTGGCGGGCCTCCAGCTCGCCCCGGACAATGCCATCCACATCGCCTCTGTTGCCCCTGGACCCGGTCCAGAGGGCAAAGGTCTGCATGGAGACATGGCCCGCGCGCAGCTTGTCCGGGTTGATCATCAGGCTGTCCAGCGGCTTTTTCTCCACGCCCAGTGCATGCAGGGTATCGGAATGCGTATCAGCGATAAACATACAGTTTCGTCCTTTCAGAAATGATAAACCCATTCTCGGGAAGACCTGGAGGGATCAGAGAATGGCGCCGTCCTCCAGAGCTGCGATCTGGTCGATCCGCCGCTGGTGGCGTCCGCCCTCGAACTCTGCCTCCAGCCAGTGCCGGGCGATCATCTTGGCCAGGTCCACGCCCACGACCCGGGCGCCCA
>JAFUBA010000075.1 GCA_017460395.1 Clostridia bacterium
AGGCACAAGGATCACGTACAATGCGCAGCAGGATGAGATTGTTCAGATGCAGATGTACGGATTGATCCGAAACGATCGGGGCACAGTCCGAATCGCAAACAGAATCTTTGAAACCATGCTGTATAACCTGTTTCTGTCCGATGAAGAGCTGAAAAATAATGTGTTTACCCGTGCGGGCGATCTGGAGAAGAATCAGTTTATCACAGATGGCAAGCTGAACATGCGTCTGATCCTGGAGCGGTTTATCGACACCTATCAGGAAATCTTTGGCCCGCTTGAGGGGAGATTCAAAGAAAAGGATGGAAGAGAACAGTTCCTTCTCTATCTGAAGCCCATCATCAATGGCACAGGCAATTACTATATCGAAGCACAGACAAGAGACCAGACCCGTACAGATGTCATTGTCGACTACTTAGGGCAGCAGTATATCATTGAGCTGAAAATCTGGCGCGGTGAAAGATATAATCAGGCCGGCGAAAAGCAGATCAGTGAATATCTGGATTACTTTGGTCTCACCACGGGCTATATGCTGAGCTTTAATTTCAACAAGAAGAAGGAAACCGGTGTAAAGAGAGTTCAGGTCGGCGACAAAGTCCTCTTTGAGGGAACACTGTAAGGCTTCAGGAACGACGGAAACCCCTCTGTCCATTGGACAGAGGGGTTTCAGATATGCTTACTTCAGTTCCTCGGGGATCCACCACATACCGGTGTTGTTCTCTTCCATGTAGGCCTTGAACTCATCAGAGTGATAGGCATCCACGATGGCCTTCGCCCATGCGGCGTCCTTGTCCTGTTCCTTCACGGTCACCTGCAGCACCAGATGAGGCAGGATGTCCTCCTGGGCCAGGGCGCTGGAGGGATCCACGATCTCGCGGGCGTTCCAGACGATGGAACCGGTGATCAGACCGAAGTCATAGTCTCCCAGGTTTGTCGGGATCATGGTGTTCAGGACCGGGATGATCTCGAGGTTGTAGGGATTGTCCTTGATGTCATCCACGGTGACGGTGGTGACGTCCACGTCCGGATCGAAGGTGATCCAGCCGATCTTCTGGAGGATCAGGAGGCAGCGGGCGGTGTTGGATGCATCGTTGGTCACGGCGATGGTCATGCCCTCGGCGATCTCATCCAGGCTCGTATGATTTGCAGAGTACAGGCCGGCCGGCACCGTGGGGATGGGGCTGATGCCCACCAGGTGGCCGTCATTGTTGGCGTTGAAGTAGGTCTCAATGTAGGCGGTGTGCTGTTCCACGTTCACGTCCACATCGCCGGCCTCCAGCATCTTGTCGGCCACGAGCAGGTCGCTGGCTTCCACCACTTCCAGGGTGTAGCCTTCCTTTTCCAGGATCGGCACGATGCCGTCCTCAAACAGCTCCGTGTAGGGGCCCTGGGACTTGGAATACCGGATCACGGTCTTCTCCTCTGCGAGGGCTGCGCCTGTCAGAACCAGGGAGAGCACCAGGAGAGCTGCAAACAGTTTCTTCATCACGTTATGCTCCTTTCATACATGCAAATCGCGCTGATGTGTGGGAAATCTATGTTACACCCCCTTCCGGACGGGGGAGAAACATCTGTGTTTATCGGTGCTTCCGGAGTCTTCCGCTGATGCGGTTTCCCAGAAGCTGCAATAGCTGCACAAAGATGACCAGGATCACGATGGTCAGGATCAGCAGCGGGAAATTGTACCGCTGATAGCCGTAGGTCAGGGCCAGGTCGCCGACCCCGCCGCCACCCACATACCCTGCCATGGCCGTGGCGCCGAGGAGACCCACCGTGCCCGTCGTCATTGCCAGCACGATGGAAGACAGGGCCTCCGGCAGCAGGAAGCGGATGATGATCTGGAAGGTCGTGGCGCCCATGGCCTGCGCGGCCTCGATGACGCCGGGGCTGACCTCCAGAAGAGAGTTTTCAATGAGCCTTGCCATATAGGGGCTGATGTAGATGACCAGCGGCACCAGCATGGCGGTGGAGCCGTAGGTCTTGCCCACGATCAGGCGAGTCAGTGGGAAGACGAAGACCAGAGTGATGATAAAGGGCATGGAGCGCACAATGTTCACGTAGAAATTGACGATCGCGTAGATCACCCGGTTCTGCTTGAGTCCCCCTTTTCTGCAAAGGACCAGGAGGAGTGCCAGGAAAAGGCCGATGACGGCACCGATCAGCAGGGCCCAGCCCAGCATGTACACGGTCTGGCCGAGGCTTTCCAGGAGCTTTGGCCACTTGATGCCGAAGATTTCCTTGAACCTTGTCTCAAATGTTTCCGTCATGCCCCGACCGCCATCCTTTCCCTGAGCGCGCCTGCGCCGTCGATCTTCTCCTCCGCCAGGCGGATCTTTTCGTCATCGCCGATCAGCTGGAGGATGAACACGCTCATGACGCTGCCCTGCATCTCCTGGATGGTGGCACCCAGGATGTTCACCTCCAGGCCCTCCATGCGGCAGAGATTGGCAATCAGCGGTTCCTTCACGGAGTCCCCGATGAATTTGAGGAGCTCCACCTGCTGGTTTCGGGTTTCAGAGCGCACCACCGACAGGAACTTTTCCGGGATCTGGTCGTTGATCACGGTGCGGACGAACCTGCGGGTGACCTCCTCCCTGGGTGTACCGAAGACGGAGAGGACACTCCCCTCCTCCGCGATCTTCCCGTACTCCATGACCGCCACCTTGTTGCAGATCATCTGGATCACCTGCATCTGGTGGGTGATGAGGAGGATCGTGACGCCCATCTCCCGGTTGACCTTTTTGAGGAGCAGGAGAATGGACTCTGTGGTCTGGGGATCCAGCGCCGAGGTGGCCTCATCGCACAGGAGGATGTCCGGACTTGTGGCCAGGGCCCTCGCGATGCCGACGCGCTGTTTCTGTCCGCCGGAGAGCTGGCTGACATACGCGTTTTCCTTGTCCTCCAGCTCCACGAACCGGAGCACTTCCCTGACCCGCTGCTCGATCTCCTTTTTCGGCACGCCGGCCAGCTGCAGCGGGATCGACACGTTGTGCCTGACCGTCTTTCCCTCCAGGAGATTGAACTGCTGAAAGACCATGCCGATCTTCCGCCGCAGCGTCAGAAGCTCTCTGTGGGAGAGCTTGCTGAGGTCCTCGCCTGCTACCACCACGCTCCCCGAGTCGGGGGTCTCCAGGCCGTTCACGAGCCGCAGAAGCGTCGACTTTCCTGCGCCCGAGAATCCCACAATCCCGTAGATATCGCCCTTTTCCACGTGAAGGCTGACGTCCCTCAGCGCGTGCACTGCCTGCGTACCGCCATCAAAGGTCTTGACGGCATGGTCAATTCGAATCATGCTGGCACCCTTTCCTGAATCAGATGGAAGGACCCGGTCACATCAAACAAAAACAGGCAGCGCATGCTGCGCCGCCCATCATATGCTGCACCGTACGTACGTGCAGCTGTTATAAGGGGAGCGCAGCGATCATACATCCGGGACAACAGCACATCTTCTGCCGCACCGTCATCTGCGCGCTCCTCCTTCCGTTCCATCTTTCAAGCGGGATTATACGCAAAAATACTGACCAGTTCAATAGACAAATTGTATTTATACTGATTTTCACAAAGCTCCGAAGCGGAGCTTTGGCTGAAAATCGTATATGCCCGCAGACCTTCTCTGATTCTTCCAGCTAACTCTGAAAACGGGTATATGGTGGTTTTCACAGGCCTCCCAGGACGGGCATGGCCTGTTTACTGCGCCTTCACGGCCTTTGCATGGTCCTCCTTGATCCTCTCAAGAAGCGCAGGATCCAGGATCAGGTCGAGGCCCGTCAGTGCCAGGGCCTTGGCGCCAAGGGAGATGGACCTGAGGCCCTTCTCCGAACAGGCGGCGGCCTTCGAGGCCTCCGAGTGCCAGGGCGTCGGGCCGTCGGTGATGCAGATGGTGGGCTGAATGGTCGGGACCACCTGGGAGATATTCCCCACGTCGCTGGACCCGATGCCGCAGCCCTCCTCGGGCTCCAGCAGGGTTTCGCCCAGCTCCTGCAGCTCCCGGCCGTACACCTCATCGAAGGAGGGGGTGGGCACCATGTTGTCGATCCGGTTCTGATAGAGGTCCAGCTTGCCCTCGGCCCCCGTCATGAGGGCGGCACCCTTCACGATGTCCTGGATTCTCTCATAGAGCCGGTCCAGCTTCGGCACCGTGGCGGCGCGGAAGTAGAACCTGCCGGAGGCAAAGGCCGGCACGATGTTGGGCGCATCCCCGCCCTTGGTGATGATCCCGTGCATGCGCACATCGCTCGTCACGTGCTGCCTCAGGGCATTGATGCCGTTGAAGGTGAGGATCAGGGCGTCCAGCGCGTTGATGCCCTCCTCCGGCGCCGCGGCCGCGTGGGCCGCACGTCCCGTGAAGGAAATGTCCACCGGCAGACAGGCAATGTTCTTCGTGGACGGCTCATGACGGTCCCCTGGATGCACGCAGAGCGCGGCATCGACGCCTTTGAGGTACCCTTCCCTCACGAAGCTGCCCTTGGCGCTGCCGTTCTCGCCGCCCTCCTCCCCGGGTGTGCCGTACACCCGGATCTCGCCGCCGACCTCGTCCACCACCTGTCTCAGGGCCGCCGCGGCCAGGATGGAGGTGGGGCCAAAGAGGTTGTGCCCGCAGCCGTGGCCGAGGCCCACGAGGGCGTCGTATTCGGCCAGGTACACGAGGACGGGACCGGGCTTTTCTGATCTGTAGACCCCGGTGAAGCCGGTCCTGTGACCTGCAACGTCCACCTCTACCTCAAAGCCCTCCCGCTTCAGCTGCTCGCTCAGGTGCTCGCAGGCAAAGAACTCATAGTTGCTGACCTCGGGGTGTGCGTGGATCTGAAGGGCCAGCTCCCGGTAGACGCTGTCCTGTGCGTCCACATATGCTTTGATTTTCTCCCGGATCTTTTCTGTTTCCATTTTGCCTTTTCCTCTTCGCTCAATCATTCGCCCAGAACATAGTGCCCGTCATCCACTTCCCGAAGCGTCCCCCGAAGATCCTGCTCCCGGGGCGCATAGGGAATCCGCTTCCGCGTCCTCTCGTTTTCCGGATCCGGCAGCGGGATGGCGGAAATGAGGGCCTTCGTGTACGGGTGCAGCGGGTTTTCATAGACCGCATCGGCCGGCCCCGTCTCCACGATTTTTCCCCGGTACATGACGGCCACGCGGCTGGAGATGTACTTCACCATGGACAGGTCGTGGGCGATGAACAGATATGTCAGGTTCCGCGCCTTCTGCTCGCTGCGCAGAAGGTTCACCACCTGCGCCTGGATGCTCACGTCCAGGGCCGAGATGGGCTCATCGCACACGATGAACCGCGGGCGCGTCGCCAGCGCCCGGGCAATCCCGATGCGCTGCCGCTGCCCGCCGGAAAATTCGTGCGGATAGCGTGTCAGGTGCTCCGGCCGCAGGCCCACGGAGGCCAGCAGACGACTGACCTGCGCGTCCCTGTCCTCCCGGTCCTTTGCGAGATGGTGGATGTCGATCCCCTCTGCGATGATGTCCCGGACCTTCTTTCTCGGGTCCAGGGAGGCGTAGGGATCCTGGAAGATGATCTGTGCCTGCCGCCGGTAATCGAGGAGCTCTTTTCCGCGAAGGGATGTGATGTCCTTCCCGTCAAAGAGCACGCTCCCCGATGTGATGTCCAGAAGGCGCACCAGCATGCGGCCCGTGGTGGTCTTGCCGCAGCCGGACTCGCCCACAAGACCGAAGGTCTCGCCCTCCTTTATCTCAAAGCTCACATCGTCCACGGCCTTCTTCCCGTCGCTTCCGGGATACACATGGGTCAGGTGTTCCACCCGGACAAGCGGTGCATCTGTCATAGGGCAGCACTCCTTTCGGAAAGCCTCACCTGATACTCTGTGCGGCGTTTCAGGATATTTTCCGGCGGATCCATCTTCGGCGCACGCGGATCCAGCAGCCACGTGGCCGCAAAGTGGGTCGGCGTCACCTCAAACAGCGGGGGATCCATCAGCCGGTCTGCCTCCAGGGCATAGGGGTTCCTGGGGGCAAAGGCATCACCTGGCGGCGGGGAAATCAGGGTCGGGGGCGTCCCGGGGATGGCGTAGAGCAGCTCATCGTCCGTGTGCAGTGTCGGCATGGAGGCCAGGAGGCCCCAGGTGTAGGGGTGCCTCGGGTCGTAGAAGACCTCGTCCGCCTGCCCGATCTCAATGATCCGTCCGGCGTACATGACGGCGACTCTGTCGGCCACGTTTGCCACGACGCCCAGGTCGTGGGTGATAAAGATCACGGAGGCGCCGGTCCGCTTCTGAATGTCCTTCATCAGGTCCAGGATCTGGGCCTGCATGGTGACGTCCAGGGCCGTGGTGGGCTCGTCGGCAATGAGAATCTTCGGATCGCAGGCCAGGGCGATGGCGATCACAATCCTCTGCCGCTGGCCGCCGGAGAACTCGTGGGGAAAGCTGTCATAGCGCTTCTCTGCGTTCTCGATCCCGACCAGGTCCAGAAGCTCGATCGCCCGCTTCTTTGCCTCCCCCTTCGTGACCTTTCGGTGCAGCCGCACCGCCTCCGCCACCTGCTTTCCCACCTTCATGGTGGGATCAAGGGAGGTCATGGGATCCTGGAAGATCATTGCAATCTTGCCGCCCCTTATCTCCCGCATGGCACGGTTGGAGAGCTTCAGCAGGTCCTGCCCCTCAAAGAGAATCTCGCCCTCTGCCACCCTCGCGTTTCTCGCCAGAAGCCCCATGATGCTCCTGCAGGTCACGGACTTCCCGCAGCCGGATTCCCCCACCAGCGCCAGGGTCTCCCCCTCGTGCAGTTCAAAGGAAATATCCCGCACGGCCTCCACCTGGCCTGCGTATGTGTCAAAGTGCACCGTCAGGTGCCTGACATCCAGCACAATGCCGTCTTCCTGTCGTGCCACGCTGATGCCTCTTTTCTGCGCACGTGCGCCTTTATCTGGATTACCGCTTATTATCGTCCGATTATCTTTCTTTCATTTTGGGATCAAACACGTCCCTGAGCCCGTCTGCGAAGAGGTTAAAGGACAGCATGATCACACACAGAATGATGGCGGGGATGTACATCTGATAGGGGTAGAGCCTGAAGACCTTGTAGCCGCCGTTTAAGAGCGTTCCGATGGACGCATTGGGGATCTTCATGCCCACGCCAAGGAAGGACAGGAAGGTCTCAAAGAAGATGGCGGAGGGAATGGAGAACATGGCACGGACAATCACGATGCCGGAGATGTTTGGCAGGATGTGGGACAGGGCAATCTTGATTTCCCCGGCCCCCAGCGCCCTTGCCGCCTGCACGTACTCCATCTGCTTGATCTTCATGGTCTCGGCGCGCACCACGCGGGCCATGGGGATCCACGATGAGATGGTCATGGCCAGGATGATGGACGTCATGCCGGGCTCAAAGATGAGGAGCATGAGCACCACCAGCACCAGGGACGGCACACCCGAGAGGATCTCCAGAATCCTCTGCATGACCGTGTCCACCCGTCCCCCCTTCATGCCGGAGATCAGGCCGTAGATGATCCCGATGGTCAGATCCAGAAAGGCCGCAATCAGGGCGATGATGAGCGAGATGCGGGTGCCCCAGAGAGCACGCGAGAGAAGATCCCGCCCGAATTCATCCGTCCCAAAGAGGAAACACTGTCCCTCGGGGACCTTGGCCAGAGCATAGCTGTCCACCCTGTTTCCCCGAAAGAGTGTGGTGCCGTTGAGGCCGTTCAGGGAGACTCCCGGCCACTTTGGCGGGAGATTTTTCCATGAAAGGTGCTGCTCATTGGGATCAAAGGGCGATATGACGGGTGCCAGGAACGCAAGGCACCCGACCACCAGGAGGATGATCATCGTGACCACGGCGGCACGGTTCTTTTTCAGCTTCCGCCAGCTGTCCTCCAGAAAGGAGAGCGCCCGCGGCATCTCAGGCTCCGCCTGAATTTCCTCCGTCTTCATAGGGACAAACGCACTGTCAGGAATCGTGATCTGTTCATTCCGTGCCATGTTTCTTCCCCTCCACACGCACCCTGGGATCAATCAGCTGATAGAGAATGTCCGTCAGGAAAATCACCACCACCAGCATGGCAGAAAACAGGATCGTCACGGCCATGATGGTGTAATAGTCATTGCTGAGAATGGATTTGGTGAACTGCTCGCCGATCCCGGGCACGGCAAAGATGTTTTCCACCACGAGGGACCCGGTCATGAGGGATACGGTCATGGGTCCCAGGACCGTGATGAGGGGGATCAGCGCATTTCGAAGGCCGTGGGAAAAGGCAATGCGGATCTCGCTCATGCCCTTGGCCCGTGCAAGCTCAATATAGTCGGAGGACAGAACCTCCACCATCTCTGTGCGGATAAACCGGCAGGACTCCGCCATGGGCGAGATGGAGAGCGTGAGGGAGGGCAGGATGGAGGAGCGGAACCCCTCGTCCCAAAGGCCGATCGGCAGAAGCTTCAGCGTGACAGCAAACAGGGACTGCAAAAGAACTGCCACCACAAAGTTGGGCACGGATCTACCGGTGATGGCAAACAGAGAGCAGAAGACATCCAGAAACCTGTTCTGGTGCATGGCGGCGATCACGCCCAGGAACACACCCACCAGCGTGCCAAAGATCACGGCCTGAAGACCCAGCTGAATGCTGGGTCCCATCCGCTGTGAAAGGAGCGTGCTCACAGGCTGGTCTGAGAACTGCAAAGAAATGCCAAAATCTCCGTGCACAATGCTGACGAGATAATTGACATATCTTTCAAAGAGCGGCTTGTCAAAGCCGTATTTCTTATTGAGCATCTCCAGCTGTGACTCTGTCAGTCTGTCCTGGTTATTGTAGGGTGTGCCAGGCAGAGCGTCCATGAGAAAAAAGGTGACAGAGGCAATGATGAATAGTGTCAGCACCATGTAAAAAAGTCGCTGGAGAATATATCTGCCCCATCGTTTCATGCTGTTCACCCGATCCGTAAACAAAGGGGCGCCCGGCAAAGGAGGAAACCGGGAGCCCCTTTCTAGATTATATTGACTGTACCTGTATTACTCCGCAAAAGCAGCCCTGGAGAGGTCGAACACGGAGTAGCCCAGCTGGTGGGTCACAAAGCCTGTCAGGGCAGGATTGATCAGATAACCATTCACAGCCTGCTCCAGCGGGATCACCACAGCATTGTCGATCAGGTATTCATTGGCCGCCTTCAAATGCTCCCAGCGTGCCTCGAAGTCGTTGCCGTCCTCGTTGTTCAGCGCGCTGATGAGCCCAGTCAGTTCTTCGCTGACCCACTTTGCGTGGTTGTGCTCGTAGCTGGTCTCGAACTGGTTCGGATAGGAGGTGGGATCATAGTCGCCGGTCCAGCCGCCCAGAGCCAGGTCGAAGTTGTAGCCCATCATCTCGGCAAAGCGCACGGAGGAGGGCACATTGGCAAGGTCGATGACGATGCCGGGCAGGTTTTCCTGAATCTCGCTCTGCAGATAGGTGCCGATCTTGATGGATTCGTCGGTGTCGGAGGTCACAAGGCGCAGCGTCACGCTGTCCTGTCCGAGCTCCTCAAGGCCCTTTGCGAGGTATTCCCTTGCGGCTTCCAGGTCAAAGTTCACCAGCACGCCGAAGGATTCGGCCACGCTCTTTCCGTCGGGAGCAGAGGCGATACCGTTGGGGATCACGCCCACCGCGGGAGCGGCTGCACCGTTGAGCACCTCGTTGCACAGCTCTTCACGGTCGATACCGAACAGCAGAGCCTTGCGGATGTTCTCATTGCTCAGGACGGGATGGGGCGTGTAGCTGCCGTCGCCCTGCAGCTGGTTGATGTTCTGCTCAAGGTTGGTCATGCGCAGGGTGGAAATCTTGGTCAGGTCGTCCTGTCCCTCATAGAGCGGGATGAAGTCGCTGGAGATATTCACGCCGTCCAGCTGGCCTGCCTCGTAGAGGTTCAGGGCCGTGTTCTGGTCCTTGACCACCTGGTAGACGATCTCGTCAAAATACACGTTCTCGGCATCCCAGTAGTTGGGGTTCTTCACATAGCTCCAGCTGATCTCGGTGCCGGTCCAGCCAGTCAGAACGAAGGGACCAGCGGAGAGGAGTGCATCGGCAGAGAGGGCATAATTCTCGCCCTGCTCCTCAGCAAATGCCTTCGGGATCGGAGAGTAGGAGGTATCGGCCAGCTTCTTGGTGAAGTAGGGATCGGCAGCCTCCAGGGTGATCTCCAGCACGGTGTCGCTCAGGGCACGCACGCCCAGCTCTTCCACAGGCAGCTCGCCTGCACGCACGGCAAGGCGGTTCTTGATGCCGGTGACGGAGGAGTTCTGGGAGCCCACGGCGGGATCGAAGACGCGCTGCACGGCGTAGACCACATCTTCAGCCTTCACGGGATCGCCGTTTGCATACTTCGCATCATCGCGGATGGTGATGGTGTAGACCGTGCCATCCTCGCTGATCTCAGGCAGTGCCACTGCCAGGTTCGGCTGGGGATCCGCATTCTGATCGAGGCGGTAGAGGGGATCTGCGATGAGGAACACGCCCTCGCCGGAGATGGTATCGTAGACCTTGGTGGTATCCATGGTGGTGATCTCACCGGAGATGAACCAGTGCAGGACCTTGCTCTCCTCGGCGGAGGCAAAGGACACGGCGCCAAGCACGAGGGTCAGCGCGAGAACTACGGAAAGCAGACGTTTCATATTCATTGATCCTTCTTTCAGTCATGATGAGCTTGTTTCGGAGGCCTTGGAATGTGCGCTTCAGCCGTCACATTCGAAAACCACCGCATGCTCCGAAAGAACATGAATGGGAGGTTCGTTTTCTGCCCACGGTCTGTTCCTCCTTCATCATTTTACCGCTCCATTTCAGGCGGCAGGGAGGATCATATCACTTTCACATATAAAGTCAATCGATTTGGTAGATTATTTGTCATTCTGATTTCTTATCGAAATCAATAGGTTTTTCCTATAACTCTCTTGCTCTCCATGATGGCCCTCTGTGGGTCGGTGCATCGTTCGCCCTGCCTTGGGCGTGGCGTGGAGCTCCCACAGATTCGGTTTATCTGAGCCTCACCTCCTTCATGCATTCAGAAGATTCCCTGGATCCAGGATGAGAACCCGTCCGCAGCTATCACCTCCTTCATGCATTCAGAAGATTCGCCACGATTTTCGCTTCGCCCATCCGCTTGGCTGCATCGATTTCCTTGGCAATCGCTGCTTCCAGTGCTTCTCTCGCGTTTCACACCTCACCATCTGGCCTTTTTCTCCGGCTCAATCTGGTTTTTCACAATCTCACATCGACGCCGAAGGCCTCCCTGTTTTCGTTCACCTCACGCCAGGAAAACACTCTCGAAATCGTACCGGCCATGTCCCGCCTGAGTGTACACACACAGACATCATCTTCCCTCTCCTGCTCGCCATAGTCCTGTCAAACCATTGTCAAAAAGATCTTCGACCTGCTGACCAATCACGCCTACGGCCCAAACCGTGTTGCACAGTACCTGAAGGAACGGGGCATCAAGACCAGGCGTGGGACAAGCCTCTGGCAGGGAACAAGCATCCGGGCGATCATCAACAACCCTTGGCTTATGCAGAGCTTATACTGAACGCTGATCCGTAAAAATACTTGCAGACAGTCACAGTCTGTAGACCTGATGAATTGAAATCAACACTGAGAAACAGCGCAACGAAATAGATGCTGTACCCGAACGGGAAGATCAAAGAACGCGATCTGCGAATCATCCCGTTCGGGTATATTTGTGAGAGTAAGATTGACAGTGTACCCGCTCGGGAATATAATCGTTCTGAAAGGGTGATTGGATGCGTACGGACAAGATTGCCGCCTTTGTGCGGGAAAGCCGGAAGGCTGCCGGACTGACGCAGGAAGAATTTGCCATCCGTTCCGGGCTGGGACTTCGCTTCGTGCATGAATTGGAGCAGGGCAAGGAAACCGTCCGCCTGGACAAAGTCAACCAGGCACTGGCTATGTTTGGCATGGAAGCCGTACCGGGGCGGAAGGAACCCATCAGGGAGGATGAGCAGCCGTGAATGTGCTTCGTCAGGCAGGGGTTTATGTGCGGGATCAGTTTGCCGGCACAGTGCAGGAGACGGATGAAGGCTATTGCTTTGCCTATGATGAAGCCTATCTGCGCGACAAACATCCCTGTGCGGTCTCGCTTACGCTGCCGCTGCGTGCGGAACCGTATATCTCGCGCACGCTGTTCCCCTTTTTCGATGGACTGATCCCAGAGGGATGGCTGCTGGGTGTGGTCAGCCGAAACTGGAAGATTGACCAGAAGGATCGATTCGGGCTGCTGATGGTGGCCTGTCATGACTGCATCGGCAACGTCAGCATACGGGAGGTGGACGCATGAACTGCCTGTGTTGCGGAAAGCCGCTGAAGGAACCGATCTCCCTGTCCGGCTGGCATCCTGCATGTATCCGACGTTTCTTCGGCACGAAGAGCTTGCCGGAAATTGAGCTGACAAATGACGCCTTGACGGCTCTCGCAGAAAGGGCTGTAAAGCAGGGGCACACAGTACCCGGCGTACAGAAAAAACTGTCTTTGCATCTGTCTACGGAAGAACTTCCCCGTTTGACCATGGTGGATTATCCGACGGGCTACATCCTGAAGCCACAAGTGACAGAATTTCGTGCCCTGCCAGAGGCTGAGCATCTGGTGATGCAGATGGCTTCCGTGGCCGGACTGTCAGTGGTGCCTCATGCACTGATTCGGTTAAAGGATGGCCTGGCCTACCTGACCAAGCGGGTGGATCGCATACAGGGCAAAGACGGCTTGCAAATGCTGGCGATGGAGGATTTCTGTCAGTTGGATTTGCGGCTGACACAGGACAAATACCGCGGTTCCTATGAGCGCTGTGTAAAGGTGATTCAGCGCTATTCCTCCCGCCCCGGCTTAGATCTATCCGAGCTGTTCCTGCGGCTGATATTCTGCTGGCTGACAGGCAACTCTGACATGCACCTGAAAAACTTCTCCCTGATCGAAACCGAACAGGGCAGCGGTGCTTATGTGCTGTCCCCGGCCTATGACCTGCTGCCGGTGAATGTCATCATGCCAGAGGATCAGGAAGAGTTCGCCCTGACCATGAATGGCAAAAAGCAGCATCTGCGACGCAACGATTTTCTCAGTTTTGCAGAGAAGGCGGGCATCCTACAAAAAGCAGCCGAGACCATGATGCAGCGGATGATGGGATACCTGCCCAGGTGGATCAGCTTGTGTGAGGAATCACTGCTGCCGGAGGATATGAAGGCGGCACTGATTCAGCTGATGCGGACGAGGGCGGAGAGGTTGTAGGCAGTTAGACAAGGGTGAAATGACAATATGCGCCGCAGGACAGAGATGACAGAATAGAGACAATCCCCGAACGCGAAGACAAGATGACTTCCCGTTCGGGTTTTTAATTTTTAATTGATTGCAGAATGCTGACCTTATGAGTAACCGACGATGGTCTCCAGGCTGTGCGTGGTGATCAACATCTGTACATCAAAGGCGCTGCAGGCCTTCAAGATCCAGCGGAAGATGTCATCATCTCGCTTTGCGCAAATCCATGTCTCCACCCCGTCCATCAGAAGGATCCCGCCTGCAGCCTGCGCAATAGCTCCAAAGATTGTCAGCATGTTCTTCAGACCATCACTGTTACGGATACGCTGAAATGGCATCAAATTGCTACTTCAAATGGCACTGGTTGCTAATATAAATGGCAGTGGAGACGATGTGACATCCATCCAGATCTGCCGGCTGCTATCGCAAACCATGAATCCGGATTAACGATGAATGCGGATATGGAAAGAAGTTACTGTGCGTTTTCAGACAAGGAATCATTCAAAAAAGTGTGAGTTTCTACTTGGCCGGCTGTCACCAGC
>JAFUBA010000076.1 GCA_017460395.1 Clostridia bacterium
CTCTGAAGTGGAGGAGGCCGTCCGGGAAGCATATGGTCACGACAAATTTGATGTGCCTGAGATTGCACCCGTGAAGGAGCTGGATGCGAACACGAGCATTCTTGAGCTGTTCCATGGCCCGACGCTGGCCTTCAAGGATATGGCTCTGCAGCTTCTTCCGCATCTGACTGTGCAGGCTGCACGCAAGATGAACGAGCAGCGGGAGATCGCGATCCTTGTGGCCACCAGCGGCGATACAGGCAAGGCGGCACTGGAGGGCTTCCGCAACGTGCCCGGTACCAGCTGCACGGTCTTCTATCCCCTCGACGGTGTCAGCGATGTGCAGCGCCTGCAGATGGTGACGACCGACGGGAACAATACACGTGTGATTGCGGTGCGCGGAAACTTTGACGATGCACAGACCGGCGTCAAGCAGCTCTTCACATCCGAAAGCTTCAAGGAGAAGATGAATGCAGAGGGAAGGACACTGTCTTCTGCGAACTCCATCAACTTCGGCAGGCTCGTACCGCAGATTGTGTATTACTTCAGCGCCTATGCGGATCTTCTCTCCCAGGGGAAGATCGTGCTGGGTGAGAACGTGAACTTTGTGGTGCCCACAGGCAATTTTGGTGATATTCTTGCAGCCTATTATGCAAGGTGCATGGGTCTGCCTGTACAGAAGCTGATCTGCGCTTCTAACCGCAACGACGTCCTTACAGAGTTCTTCGGTACCGGAACATATTCCACGCATCGCCTGTTCTACAAGACGATGTCTCCCTCCATGGATATTCTTGTCTCTTCCAATCTTGAACGTCTGCTCTATGAAGCATCTGACCGGGATGGACATCTTGTAAGCGTGTGGATGAAGCAGCTCAAGGAGAGCGGGAGTTATTCTGTGGGCGAACAGCGCCTGGACTGGCTGCGGAGCATGTTTGACGCAGGCAGTGCAGATGATCACGAGACAGCAGGAGAGATTGCACGGGTCTTTGAAAGCAGCGGCTATCTCATGGATCCGCATACGGCGGTGGCAAGCCATGTTTTAAGAGAATACAGGGAGCGCACCGGGGATGAAACCCAGACAGTGGTTGTATCCACGGCCAGTCCTTACAAGTTTGCTCCAGATGTAGCAGCTGCCCTGAAGGGGGCGGAGGCCGTGCAGGGCATGGATGCTTTTGCTTGTGCGGAGCTGATCTGTTCTCTCAGTGGTCTTCAGATTCCACCACAGGTGAGTGAACTGAAGTCTCGGCCTGTACTGCATACCACAGTATGTGATCGCGATGCGGATTCCATGGGTCAGGCAGTGCTTGGAAAGTAAGCGCCATTTCAAAACTGAATGAAAATCGGCAATTGACGAATTGAAAATGCTGATTTTTCCTGGCTTTTTGAAGTCTTTTCCTCGCATACGCGGGGGTGATCCCAGGCAGCGCAGCCATTGAAGCATTCCCCTGGGCTTTTCCCCGCATACGCGGGGGTGATCCCAACAACAACGGCGAGATCTATGGCTTTTCCCCGCATACGCGGGGGTGATCCCATGGCCCCAGGAAGTCGCCCTTTTTGCTGGGCTTTTCCCCGCATACGCGGGGGTGATCCTTTTTCCGTTTTCGTCCTTTGTCAGCCAGGCGGCTTTTCCCCGCATACGCGGGGGTGATCCTGCGGTAAAGTGGCTCGAGTGCGATGATAAGTACTTTTCCCCGCATACGCGGGGGTGATCCTTGCGGCAAGACCGTGTGCTTTGCATCCGTTGCCTTTTCCCCGCATACGTGGGGGTGATCCTTCCCGCGCCTGTTCTTTTGTCTTAAATGCGGTCTTTTCCCGCATACGCGGGGGTGATCCTACGGTAGTTATTGCCATAACCGCGACCAATCGCTTTTCCCCGCATACGCGGGGGTGATCCCGATGTCATCGAGTACGACGGCATTGGCAGCGACTTTTCCCCGCATGTGCGGGGGTGATCCCCTGGCGGCCTGAATGTATGACAACCGTGGCAACTTTTCCCCGCATACGCGGGGGTATACTTTGTACATACTCAAACATAAATATAGCACCTCCGGATAATCCGGAGGTGCTGCTTATTATGGGTTGATGCTTAGATCTCGTCTGTATCATCCTGTGCAGGAGCAGTGAGATCCATATCCAGGTCGGATGTGGATTCAGTCTCCTGAACTGGCTCTGCGTCTGTACCTTCATCTTGCGGAGCTTCGTGTACAGGCTCGGTGGCTCCGGTGTCTTCAGGCACATCTTCTACCTGACTTGCACGTGCCACACCGATGATTTTGCTGCCCTCGCTCAAGCGCATGAGCTTTACACCGATACCGGTACGTCCGATAACACGAATATCAGATACGGCAGAGCGGATGATCGTGCCGTCATCGGTGATCAGAAGAATATCTTCGTCCGGTTTGGCCAGAAGAAGGGCTGCCAGCTCGCCGGTCTTTTCTGTCAGTCGGATGGCCTTGATACCCTTGCCGTTACGGCCCTGCTCGCGGTAGTCATCAGGGTTGGTGCGCTTGCCGTAGCCAAGTGTCGTGATGGCAAGAACCTGCGCGCCTTCCTCAAGGATAGCCATGTCGATGATTTCGTCATCATCGCTCAGACGCATGGCTCTGACGCCCATGCTGTTGCGCCCGGAGGTCCGGACCAGCTGCTCGTCAAAGCGGATCGACATACCCTGGCGGCTGCCCATGATCACGGTATCCTGTCCACCGGAGAGGCGTACACCAATGAGCGCATCATCGTCCTTCAGGGAGATGGCAATCAGGCCGTTTTTGCGGAGGTTCGCGAAGTCGCTGAGCGGTGTCTTCTTGATCATGCCGCGGCGCGTGGCGAAGAGCAGGTTGTATCCGGGATCTTCGCCCCTTGGCATGGGCAGCATGGTGGAGATCTTCTCATCACCTGCAATCTGCAGCAGGTTGATGATGGCGGTACCGCGGGCGGTACGGCCTGCCTCCGGTACCTGATAGCACTTCAGCGAGTACACACGACCACGGCTGGAGAAGAACATGATCTCCTGGTGCGTGTTCACCACGCACAGCTGGACTGCATAGTCTTCCTCTTTGGTGGTCATGCCGGAGATGCCCCGGCCGCCGCGGTGCTGCTGCTTGTAGGTGGAGGCGGTGATCCGCTTGATGTACCCCGAGTGGGTCAGGGTGACCACCATGTCTTCTTCCTGGATCAGATCTTCCACATCGATCTCGCCTTCGATGATCGTGAGCTCGGTGCGGAGCTCGTCGCCGAACTTGTCGCGGATCTCGGTGATCTCAGTCTTGATGACCTCCATCAGGAGCTTCTCATCGGCCAGGATGGCGCTCAGGCGGGCGATGGTCTTTTCCAGTTCCTCGTATTCCTCCATCAGACGGTCGCGTTCCAGACCGGTCAGACGGGCAAGGCGCATGTCCAAAATGGCCTGGGCCTGCTTGTCGGAGAAATCGAAGCGTTCCATCAGGGAGGCCTTGGCAGTGGCGGTGTCCGGACTCTGGCGGATCAAGGCCACGATCTCGTCGATGTGATCGAGCGCCTTGAGCAGACCTTCCAAGATGTGTGCACGGGCCTGGGCCTTGTTGAGCTCAAAGCGGGTGCGGCGGGTCACAACGTCCTTCTGGTGCTCCAGATAGTAGTAGATCATTTCCCTCAGGTTCAATACCCTCGGCTTGCCGTCCACCAGGGCCAGCATGTTGGCGTTGAAGTTTTCCTGAAGGGAAGTGTGCTTGTAGAGATAGTTCAGGACGACCTGCGGATAGACATCCTTTTTGAGCTCAATCACGATCCGCATGCCCTCGCGGTCATTGCTCTCGTCGCGGATGTCCGAGATGCCCTCAAGGAGCTTGTTGTGCACAAGGTCTGCGATCTTCTTGACCAGTACGGCCTTGTTCACCTGGTAGGGGATCTCGGTGACGATGATCCGCTGCCTGCCGTTGCCCATTTCCTCAATATTGGACTTTGCCCGCACGGGGATCCTGCCGTGGCCCGTGTAGTAGGTTTCCCGGATGCCGGACTTGCCAAGAATCATGGCGCCGGTGGGGAAGTCGGGGCCCTTGATGTGTTCCATCAGGTCATCGATGGTGCACTCCGGATTGTCAATCATGCAGATGACACCGTTGATGACTTCTGTCAGGTTGTGGGGCGGAATGTTGGTGGCCATGCCCACGGCGATGCCGTTGGAACCGTTGACCAGGAGGTTCGGGAAGCGGGCGGGGAGGACAGAGGGCTGCATGAGGGTCTCGTCGAAGTTCGGATAGAAATCGACGGTATCCTTCTCAATGCCGTCCAGAAGGGAAAGCGTGAGCTTCTGCATTCTGGCTTCTGTGTAACGCATGGCAGCTGCGCTGTCACCGTCCACGGAGCCGTAGTTGCCCTGGCCGTCCACGAGGGGGTAGCGGATATTGAAGGGCTGCGCCAGACGCACCATGGCATCGTACACGGAGGAATCGCCATGGGGGTGATATTTACCAAGCACATCGCCGACCACACGGGCGCTCTTGCGGTAGGGCTTGTCGGGCGTCATGCCCAGCTCTGACATGTCGTAGAGAATACGGCGGTGTACCGGCTTCAGACCGTCCCGGACATCGGGAAGGGCCCGGTCAATGATGACCGCCATGGCGTAGGAGATGAAGGATTTCTTCATCTCCTGCTCGAGGTTGACCGGTATGAGTTTATCCTTGATATCGCTCATGATTCAACTCCATCTATCGAAAAAGGCACTTCAGTCATGAAAGGGGAACTCATCAGACATCCAGATCCTTGACCAGGTCACTGTTTTCCTGGATGAACTGTTTTCTCGGCTCCACCGCCTCGCCCATGAGGAGGGAGAAGAGGTGATCGGCTTCCATGGCATCGTCCGGGGTGATCTGCATCATCATGCGGGTCTCAGGGTTCATGGTGGTGTCCCACAGCTGCTGGCTGCTCATCTCACCAAGGCCCTTGTAGCGCTGGATCTCGGGCTTCGGCTCGCGGCCAATCTCGTCCAGCACCTTCTGCAGCTCATCGTCGTCATAGACGTAGCGCTCGAACTTGCCCTTGGTGATCTTGTACAGGGGCGGCATGGCGGCATACACATAGCCCTTTTCCACGAGGGGACGCATGTAGCGGTAGAAGAAGGTGAGCAGCAGAATGCGGATGTGCGCGCCGTCCACGTCAGCGTCCGTCATGCACACGATCCGGTGATAGCGCAGCTTGCTCTCATCAAACTCGTCTCCGATGCCGCAGCCGAAGGCTGTGATCATGGCTCGAATCTCAAGGTTTTCAAGGGCTCTGTCCAGCCTGACCTTCTCCACGTTCAGAATCTTGCCGCGCAGGGGCAGGATCGCCTGGAAGCGGCTGTCGCGGCCGCCCTTGGCGCTGCCGCCTGCCGAGTCTCCCTCCACCATGAAGATCTCGCACTTGGCGGGGTCCCGCTCGGAACAGTCGGCCAGCTTGCCCGGCAGGGACGCACTCTCCAGCACGGTCTTTCTGCGGGTGGCTTCCCTGGCCTTCCTTGCAGCCTCCCTGGCCCTTGCGGCATCCACGCACCGCTCCAGGATTGCCTTGGCCACCGGCGGATTCTCCTCAAGGTAGGTGGTCAGTTCCTCTGTCACGAGAGAGTCCACGATGCCTCTGACCTGGCCGGAGCCCAGCTTGGATTTGGTCTGGCTCTCAAACTGCGGATCCTCCATCTTGATGGAGATGATGGCCGTCAGGCTCTCCCGGACGTCCTCGCCCTTGAGATTGCTCTCGCTGTCCCGCAGAATCTTGTACTTGCGTCCATAGTCGTTGATGGCACGTGTCAGTGCGGTGTTGAAGCCGGTCAGATGCGTGCCGCCGTCGGGTGTGGCGATATTGTTTGCGAAGGTATAGATATTCTCCTGATAGGAGTCGTTGTACTGCATGGCCATCTCCACCAGGACACCGTCCTTGATGCCCTCGGTGTAGATGGGCTCGGGGAAGAGGACGTTGCGGTTGCGGTTTAAGTACTTCACGAACTCCCTCAGGCCGCCCTCATAGCAGAAGTCCCGCTCCACAGGCTCCTCGCCCCGCTCGTCCCGGTAGACGATGCGGATGCCCTTGTTCAGGAAGGCCATCTCGCGCAGGCGGTTCTTGAGGGTGTCAAACTCAAAGGCCACGCCCTCCTCGAAGATGCCATCGGGATTTTCCGGGGACTTGATGTCCGGCCAGAAGCGGATGGTGGTGCCGGTGCGGTCGGTCTGCCCGATGACCTTCAGGTCATAGAGATATTTTCCGCGCGCATATTCCTGCTCGTAGATCTTTCCGTCCTGGTAGACCGTGACGGTCAGGTGCTCAGAGAGGGCGTTGACCACGGAGGCGCCGACGCCGTGCAGGCCGCCGCTGACCTTGTATCCTCCGCCGCCGAACTTGCCGCCGGCGTGGAGAATGGTCAGACAGACCTCCACCGCGGGACGGCCCATCTTCGGATGGATGCCCACCGGGAAGCCGCGGCCGTCGTCCTTGACGGACACGGAGCCGTCTGAATGGATGGTCACATCGATCCGCTTGCAGAAGCCGGCCAGCGCCTCATCAATGGAATTGTCCACGATCTCATACACCAGGTGGTGCAGACCGCGCACGTCCGTGGAACCGATATACATGCCGGGGCGCTTGCGGACCGCCTCAAGGCCTTCCAGCACCTGGATCTGGTCCTCGCCATAGTCCTCGGTGACCTGGGTGGCCTTCTCAATCTCTTCCCTCAGCTCCTCATCATGCGCTTCCCGGGAGGCGCGTCCCTGAAGCTGTGCGGCCTCGGAGCTGATTGTGTTTTCCGGAGCCGTTTCGCTTCCGTTCATGACGCGTTCATTTTCTGCCATCGTGTATCTCCTTCGCTGGGGCTTGGGTCGAAAAGTCTATTATGTATTCTGGCAGATATCATCCAGCACATGATGACATCTTGCCTTGAGGGTTGCAACGGAAATCATGCTGAGAAAGGCCCTGCATGCTGATTCTTCCGGGCGCTGTGTGAGTACCAGCGTGCTGCTGCCTTCCTCGCGTCCCACCGTACATCCCATATCTTTCAGGGACTGAAGGAAAATCTGGGTATCCTTCGTTTGACGCGTGAGATCGATCAGGCAGAGGATCTCGTCCTCGGGGACAGAGACGCCATTGCCCAGATGAATGTGCATAAGACCCTCCTGGCAGCCTCGTTTAGGCCACCTGTTTTGCTGGCTGAAAACTGGATTTTGAGGTCTGAAAAAGGGGATGAAACCTCAGAAAAAACCAGGCTTCCAAACCGAAAGGATTATACCATTTTTTTGCCCGGAATAAAAGACTTGGACAGATGTCTGACAAATTTGCTTTGGCCAGATGGATGCGGCGCCGAAGGCGTACACAAAAAAGGAACCGCCTTTTTCAGACGGTTCCGGGCATACGGATCAGTCGTGCTGCACGACGGTATAGGGCTTTGTGGAATCGGTGGTCACGAGAATCTCACCGCCGGACTTTTTCACATGGAAGGTGGCCGCCGTCTGTCCCTTCAGGTCAGGGATGATGACGGTCTTTTCCTCGCCTTCCGTCAGGCCGAACACGTGGAGCGTCAGGTTCTCCAGGTAGTCATAGTCGGGCCTGTCATCCCGTGCGCCGACGGGCAGCACCGTGCCGGGGCGAACGAGGAGGGGCAGGGAGAGGAAGGAATGCGTCTCCTTCTGCCATGCACCGCCCGTAACCTTTCGGATCTCCTTCTGGTCCAGTGTCAGAAGGTCCCACCACAGGCCTTCCGGCAGGAAGTACTGCACCTGTCCGTCCTTCCGGAAGATGGGTGCGACCAGGAGGGAGGAGCCCATCATATACTGGCGGTCCAGCATCTCGCAGGCGGGATCGTCCGGGAATTCCATCATCATGGGCCGCATCATGGGTGTGCCATGCTCGTGAGCTTCCACGGCAGCAGCGTACAGATAGGGCATCAGGCGGCACTTGAGGCGGGTGAAGAGGCGGACCACGTCCACGCTCTCCTCGTCAAACAGCCACGGCACCCTGTAGGAGGAGGAGCCGTGCAGGCGGCTGTGGGAGGAGAGAAGGCCGAACTGCACCCACCGCTTGTACACGTCCGCGGGCGCCGTCTGCTCAAAGCCGGAGATATCATGGCTCCAGAAGCCGAAACCGCTGTGGCTCATGGAGAGGCCGGCCCTGAGGGTCTCCGCCATGGAGGCATAGGAGGCGGAATTGTCGCCGCCCCAGTGCACCGGGAACTGCTGGCAGCCTGCGGTGGCGGAGCGGGCGAACAGGACGGCCTCGCCCTCGCCGCGCACGTCGCGCAGAAGGTCAAACACCATCTGGTTGTACAGGAAGGTGTAGTAGTTATGCATGTGCAGAGGGCTGGACATGTCGCTGTAGCGGATGCCCCGCACGGGGATGCGCTCGCCGAAGTCCGTCTTCAGGCAGTCAATGCCCATGTCGAGAATGCGCCTGAGGTGGGTGCAGTACCAGGCCCGTGCCTCGGGGTTTGTGACATCCAGGATGCCCATGCCGGCCTGCCAGCGGTCGGTCTGCCATACATCCCCATTCTCTTTTTCAATCAGATAGTGGTGCTCCATGCCCTCCTGAAAGAGGGGAGAGTGCTGGGCGATATAGGGGTTGATCCAGCAGCAGAGGCGAAGGCCGCGCTCGTGATAGCGCCGGATCATGCCCTCCGGGTCCGGAAAGGTCTCCGGATCCCACACGAAGTCGCACCAGTTGAAGCCGCGCATCCAGAAGCAGTCAAAGTGGAAGACGGACAGGGGAATGTCCCGGTCCTCCATGCCCTGGATGAAGGTGGTGGCGGTCTTCTCGTCGTAGGAGGTGGTGAAGGAGGTGGACAGCCACAGCCCGAAGGACCAGGCGGGCGGGAGGGCCGGACGGCCGGTGAGGGCGGTATAGAGGTCCAGCGTGCCCTTGGGGGTTTTGCCATAGATGATGTCGTAGGTCATGCTCTCGCCCTGCAGGGAGAACTGGACCCGCTCCACCTTCTCGCTGGCGACCTCGAAGGAGACATCGCCGGTGTCCTCCACAAAGCAGCCCCAGCCGCGGTTGGTCTGGAAGAAGGGGACGTTCTTGTAGGCCTGCTCGGAGGCGGTGCCGCCGTCCGCGTTCCACATATCCACGCTCTGGCCGTTTTTGACATAGGCCGTGAAGTGCTCGCCAAGGCCATAGACGTTCTCGCCCACATCCAGCTGCAGGGAGTCGATCATGTAGCTTCTGCCGGTGTCGGCATCCAGGGCTCTTGCCATGGCACGGAAACCGCTGCGGGTGAGGAGGGTGCCGTCGGGGGCGAGGAAATCCACCTGCCACTCGCCCTCCCGCTTGAGGACGCAGGCGGTGAGATCGTCGGAGGTGAAGGACACATGCTGGTCATCCTCTGTGACGGAGGGATGTGTCTCCTCCTCATACGTTTCAAACTGGGGCACCTTCAGACGGGTTCCCGCAAAGTGGGTGACGGTGACGCGGATAATGTTCGCCCTCGGGGCGGAAAAGGTCACGTCCAGGGTGCCGCCGTCCAGGGTATCGCCCCGGCCGCGGACGGGGCGGCAGGCGGAAATCACGTGGAGGGCACCGTCCTTCTGCTCGCTCCTGATCCACTGGGTGGCATAGCTCATGGTGAAGTTTGGCCGGTTCAGCCAGTATCCGTCGGTGAATTTCATCGGATGTATGCTCCTTCTTGCAAAGGTGAAATGCTCAGGCTGTGCATCTGCCTGATGCTGCAGGTGGGAGTATAGCACCGGATCCCGGAAAAAGAAAAGAGAAGAAAGGCACTTGCAGGAAATGCGCCTTCGGAATACCATGTACCGGTATCAGGCCCGGATGGGAAAGATGAGGGGGAAGCGTGTGAAGATTTCCAAGCAGGATGCCCTTTTGTGGTATTCCTTTTTTGCAGAAAGCGCATATGACGGAGGGCTGGAGGAGGGACTCAGCCCCAGACAGCGGGAGATTGCCCTCTCTGTGCTCAGCCAGATTGAGCGCGCGGTGGATGCGGGCCACAGGGAGCGGATGGCGAGGATCCCAGGCCTCAAATCTCTTTCAGACAGGACCATGTATGTAGGAGATACCGCACACTTTCCAAAGGGCTGCAAATCCTGCCTGTTTGGCACGGGCCTCTCGGCGGTGCGAAGGACGAACCGATGCAATATTCAGTGCCCGTTCTGCTATAACTACGGGGAACTGGACATGCAGGAGCCCATCGGGGAGGGGTACTTTGAGATCGGTGGGAGCCGCTACAGGGTGGAGGATCTGCCGCTTCTGTTCTCCATCCAGGGAAAACCCACGGGCGTGGCGTATGTGTACCTCGAGCCATTCATGGAGATCGAGAAATACGAGGAGATCATCCGCGTCTTCCACGAGGCAGGGGTCTATCAGCACATGTACACCAACGGCACCCTGGCGACGGAGGAGAACCTGAGGATGCTCGGGGCTGCGGGGCTGGATGAGCT
Organism: Clostridia bacterium; assembly: GCA_017460395.1. Classification (GTDB taxonomy): domain Bacteria; phylum Bacillota; class Clostridia; order Christensenellales; family Aristaeellaceae; genus UBA2943. Next base: position 10,362 of record JAFUBA010000076.1, read on the forward strand.
GCGCTTCAACCTCGGGGCCAGCAATGCGTCGGACAGGGTCATCGAGATGATGGGCATAGCGAAGCGCTTTATCCCGATGGTCGGTATTGAGACGCCCATGACACCTGCCTTCTTTCAGCAGTTCCACGAGAAAAAAGAAGCAATCTTTGCGGCAAAGCCCGATTTCATGAACTGCGCGGAGCTGCACCTGAACCCCAACAACCTGGAAAACTACCTGGGCGAAAACATGTACATGGCCCGTATGGGGTACCTTTCGCCCATCTCCAGCCGGAACCTGACGCTGGAACTCATGCGCGAGGCGGGGGAGGAAAACTGGCCTCTCGTGGTGCACGACTGCTCCAACCGCACCAAGTTCACCCGGGATCTGCACCTTGCCAAACAGGAGGGCGGATGGTTCGGAAAGAGCGGGTATGCATCGGAGTTCGATGAGATCCCCTTCGAGGCCTTCCTGCCGGTGCTGCAGGATCCGGACTTCCGCTTTCTTGAGGAAGAGGAGCTGCCAAAGGGATACAGGTTTGAGGATATCGTGATTTGACACGCACAAAACGGCATGACGCAGTTGCACCATGCCGTTTTATTATATGTCGTGAACGTCAGTCAGTTTTTCTGCGGTAGGACAGGATGGACCTTGTGATGGAAAAGACGCAGAACAGGGCCAGCAGGACGTGGGAGATCTCATGGTTTACGAAGTTCATCAGGGGATTGAACTGGTCGAGGACCAGGAAGGTGAGGAACATGAGGGGCAGGATCACCAGAAGGTGATCAAGTACAGTTCTGAACTTATCATACATCGCCGTTCACCTCCCGGATCAGCAGGGCGTCGCTGCTCTCGCGGCCCCCGCCTGAAGGCTGGTTGATGATGTCTCCCTGGAAGACCATGATGGACGAGTTGCCGCCGTCGAGGTTGTAGGCGGCGCGGCACCCGAGATCCTCAAAGAGCTGGGAGAGCTCGGGGAGAGTGATCCCGGCGGACTCTCCGCGGCCGTCCACCACGATCATGCAGTAGTGGCCCGGCTCATAGTACCCGATGGCCGTGCGCGGGTTGGCGGAGATGATGCGGCCGGTGGTGGCAAAGCTGGAGATGGCCCCGCCCTGACCATCCAGGAGGGCCGGGCCGAAGGTCCACGCCTGCCAGGCGCCGTCCTCAATCGCCTCCTGCACATCGAAATCGCTGCCCGGCATCACGCGCATGGTGCCGTCAAAGTAGAGCACGCACACATCGCAGTCCGTGGGGTTTGCCCTGTAGATGACGCCGTTCCGGATCACAACACCCTCGTTCGTGTTTCCATAGTAGTCGCCGTTGATGGCAATCAGTGCACCGGCACTCTGTGCCATGTCGGCGATGTCATCCCGAAAGCCGGTGCCGTAGGTGTTTCGGGCGAGGGCGCTCTGGAAGCTTTCGATGTCCTTCACGTAGATGTCGGCGAGATAGTAGGTGATCCGCCCGTCCGGGGTGGTGATTTCCTCCACGGAGATGGAGATATTGGGGGAAGTGTAGGAGGTGTCGGTCTCCACCACGGTGTCGGTGTACTTTTCAGGGAATTTTTCCCACATGGGTGTGTCGTCCTCGATCTCATCCTCTGTCGCATCGCCCGAGGTGAGGGCGCTGCCGCCCTTGCCGGTGGGCACGCTCCACTGAGTCTTCTGCCTGCCTCCTGACCTGGAGGAAAGGGACAGATCGGAGCTGCCGGCGGATGCGATGAGCCTGGCACCGTCCGGGAGCGCGATGGACGAGCGGCCCGAGTCCTCAGGCTCCGCGGTCTGGACCTGTGTGGGCCGCTTGTATGGATTCTCGATGACGATGCCCATGGAGGTCTGCTGCCGGGGCAGCACATGGTGGAAGAGGGCAAAGATGACCAGGGCGATGCCGGTCAGAAGAATGTCCAGGAGAAGATTTTTCAGCACGTGGGACTTCTTCTGAGGGGCAGGTCTTTGTACGGCATTGGGTGGCTCTATATTCGATGGCTTCATGATGTGCCTCCTTTTTGGCTCTTTATCGGCTTCAGTGCCTTTCACGGCACAGGGATATCCTACGGCCAAAACAGAAGAAATGGGGGACGGACACGTGAAAAGCAGGTGAAGATTCATTGAATCCCCTGTGAAGGAGGAAAAGGAAGGTCTGCCCCGGCAGGATTTTCCCTTTGCGCCCCCGAAACAGATGAGGCAGCAAAAAGAGGACCTTCGGGAGGTGATGGAGGATGGCGCGCAATGGTCTGTACAGAAGAAAGATGGTCTTGCTGCTTGTCCTGGCGGGCCTTTATCTGTGTGGCTCCGTCCTCACGCCCGTGGCCCTGTCGGAGGAGATGCAGGAAGAGCCGGACGCATATGTGGATGTGATGGATGCCCCCGATCGGGCAGGCGATGTCACTTGGTCCTATGAGGACGAGCCGATGGAGCTGGAGGACCTTCTGGAAGACGAGTATCCGGAGGAAGACGTGCCCGAGGCAGAAGAGACGGAGGAAGTGGAGAATCCTGATGATGAGGTCACGGAGGTGGACCATGTGGATCCGCCCGAGATGGACCTCAGGCATCTTGACCGGGAGACCCTGGAACAGTATCTCTCCCAGGCGCCCTTCATCATCCAGAGGGACACCAGATACCGCTCATGGCAGTATCAGTACAGAAACGGCACCCTCGGCCAGTACGGCTGCGGGCCGTCCTCTGTGTGCAACAGTCTGATCGCCTTTGGCGGCGTGCAGACCTGGGCCATGTCCGACCGGCTCCTGCAGGACCTTCTGTGGCTGCTGACACCCTCCCACGAGCCCTATCGCTCCAGCATCGACATGAAGTATTTTCCAAGGATCAATGAGGCCGAAGCCTCGCAGGTCCCGGCCGTCTTCGACTATATGACCTCCCTCGAAGGGGAGATGGTGTTTACAGACCAGAGGACCGATGCGGACACGGCCATGGCGCTCCTGGGGGAGGGTATACAAAAAGGCCGGCAGGATCTTCTGCTGGCCAGGATCTACCCCGCTGAGCAGTGGGGCGATGTGCTGGATGTCATGGGGCGACTGAGCGCATGCGGACAGGGACAGGCACTGGTGGGCATCACCATGGCATCCGCCGGTACCTACGGCACCTGGGGCCCGTTTCGGACGGAGCCGGGGCACTATGTGACCCTCTGTACCACGCCCGAGATCTTCCTGAGCCGCGGCACCATGTATCTTCTGGACTCAAGCCCCCGCGCCCTTCCGGAGGAGGAACTGGTCAGCCGGCTCTACTACCACTATTATGCCCTGAAGATCGGCACGGACGAGCGCTTTGATGACTGGTTTGAGCTCACACACCTTCAGCCCTCCGTGGTGCGCTTTGAGCCGAAGAAAGACGTCTGGGAGGAAATTTCGGGGGACATTTCGGCGATCGAAAAGCTCATGAAAAAGGTGAAGCTTTTCAGTCGCGCGTACCTGACCGTCCGCCTCTCCCAAGGCGCAGGACCTGAAGCAGGATCTGAAGCAGGATCAAAAGATGTACAGATAGATGCCCAGCCAGTGGGCCAGTGAACCCAGGAGAACGAAGAGGTGCCAGATGAAATGGGCACCTTTTTTCTTGAGGGCAAAGGGAATGATGCCGAGGGTGTAGAAGATGCCGCCGGAGAGAATCAGGAGAAAGAGCGGCATGCTGTCTCTCACCATGTCCGGCAGAAACAGGAGCGCGCTCCAGCCCATGATGATGTACATCGCCGTATGCAC
>JAFUBA010000077.1 GCA_017460395.1 Clostridia bacterium
ATGCGATTGCAGCGGCCAACCGGCAGACACAGGAGGTCCTGGGCGCATCGGGAGAAGTGCTGGAAGTGTACAATCCCACCTCCTTTGTACGCACCGAAACCTTCTATCTGGACGGTGCCATTCCGGAGATTGCGGGTGCGAAGACCCAGGTCTTTACGGATCTTTGCGGCAGGGAAAAGACCGCCGTGAGCGGCCTCACCCTCCCAGCCCTCGGCAGTCTGACAGTCACGCCCGGGAGCGCTGTCCCCTCTCCCATCCCCTTCCAATTTGATGGCAGCCATCTGACCACACCCTATGCCGAGATTGTGTTTGATGAAAACGGCGCCATGACTTCCTTTGTGGACCGAAGGAACGGCCGCGAGCTGGTCAGCGGTCTTCCCTTCAACACCTTTGTCATGACCGAGGACATGCCGGCCGGCTGGGATAACTGGGATATCGATGCTGACGAGGAGGAGAAGTTCGCGCCCGTGGGCCGGCTGACCTCCCGCGAGGTCGTCTCCTGCGGATGTGTCGAGCTGCGCATCCGCTCCGTGTATGAGATCACCGCAAAGACCAGCATCACCCAGGACATGATTTTCGATGCCGCCTCGCCGCTTGTCTCCTTTGAGACGGTCATGGACTGGCAGGACGATCATCGCTTCCTCAAGGTCGCCTTCGATACCGCGCTTCGCGCCGACGGCGTGCGCAACGAGATCCAGTTTGGCTGTATCCGCCGCGCCAACACCCGCTCCACCTCTGTGGAGAAGGCCCGCTTCGAGGTATGCAACCACAAGTATTCGGACCTGTCCGAGACCAACTACGGCCTTGCTGTCCTCAACGACAGCAAGTACGGCATCTCCGTGCGCGGCGGCAGTATGCGCCTGAGCCTGCACAAGGGAGGGCTGCGTCCGGACGACCGGGGCGACCATGGCGTGCACGTGTGCCGCTATGCGATCCTGCCCCACGACAGCGCCTTCGGTGCAGAGAGTGTCGTGCGCCCGGCATACGCCTTCAACTACCTGCCCGTGCAGGTCAGGGGCGGCGTGAAGGTGGAGAGTCTGGTCACGGTGGACAGTGAGAACGTGATGATCGAGACGGTCAAGCCCTGTGAGGACACCCAGCATGCCTACATCCTGCGCCTGTATGAGGCCACGGGCGGCTATGCGGGAGCACATCTCACCTTCTCGCATCCGGTCAGAAAGCTCTACGAATGCAATATGCTCGAGGAAGAGCTCAGCGAAATCGGCAGGGACGAGCGCATCGAATTCACGCCCTTCAAGATTCGTACCATCAAGGTACTCTACTGATCCTGGTGCTCTACTGATCATCAGGTGTGCACCGGCACCCCTAATGTGATGAAAAGGAGAATCCATATGGCACTTACCATTACCGATGTCCGTGCGATCTGCACCGCGCCCCAGGGGATTCCCCTGGTGGTGGTCAGAGTGGAGACGAGCGATGCGGGACTGTATGGCGTAGGCTGCGCGACCTACACCCAGAGATGGATGACGGTGGCCTGTGAAATCGAGCACTACATGAAGCCGCTTCTGATCGGCAAGGATCCGACACGGATCGAGGACATCTGGCAGACAGTGACCGTCTCACCCTACTGGAGAAACGGCCCTGTCCTCAACAATGCCCTCTCGGGCGTGGACGAGGCCCTGTGGGATATCGCGGGCAAGCGCGCGGGGCTTCCGGTCTATGAGCTCCTGGGCGGCAAGGTACGGGAGGCGGTGCGCGTCTACCGCCATGCCGACGGCCGGACCATGCAGGAGGTCGGCGACAGGGTACAGGCCTTTATGGAGGACGGCGTGCAGGTCGTCCGCGTACAGTTCGGTGGATACGGCGGAAACGGCGGGGAGCGGCAGCATCTGGATAACATGAAGCCGGACGGTGCCTGCCCGGGAGCTTACTACGATCCGCTGACCTATCAGCTGTCGGTGGTGGAGCTGTTTGCCGCCATGCGCGAGCGGTTCGGGTACAACCTGGAGCTGTGCCACGATGTCCATGAGCACCTGGAGCCCACGGAGGCGATCCGTCTGGCCAAGGAACTGGAACCCTTCCGTCTCTTCTTCCTGGAGGATGCTCTGTCGCCCGAGCAGGGCGCATGGTTCCGCCAGATGCGCCAGCAGACCTGTACGCCCCTTGCCATGGGTGAACTCTTCAACAATCCCACAGAATATCTGCCCCTGATTCAGGACCGGCTCATCGACTATGTGCGCTGCCATGTCTCCCAGATCGGCGGTATCACCCCCGCAAAAAAGCTGGCCCACGTGTGCGAGGCATTCGGAGTGCGCACGGCCTGGCACGGTCCGGGGGATGTTTCCCCGATCGGACACGTGGCCAATCTGCATCTGGACCTGAGCAGCTGGAATTTCGGCATTCAGGAGTGGGCCGGGCTCACGCCTGAGCTGGAGGATGTTTTCCCCGGCTGTCCGGAGCTCAGGCGCGGCTATGTGTATGTCAATGACAAACCGGGCCTTGGAATCGACATCGATGAGAAGCTTGCATCGAAGTTCCCCTGCTCGGAGGCGCTTCCGACCTGGACGAACTGCCGCAGGCCGGACGGGACACTGCAGCGGCCCTGAGGAAGGAGAACATCTGTGAAGAAGGTATTGATATCGGGCGGATCCAGCGGTATCGGCCAGGGGATCGCGATCCACATGGCGCGCATGGGCTGGGAGGTCACCTTCACCTACCGGACTCACCCGGAGGGTGCGAAGGCGACGGAGCAGGCGATTGAAGCGTCTGGCGGTACCTGTCACGTGCTGGAGGCCCATCTGGAGGAGGAAGGCGCACCGGAAAAGATGGTGCAGCAGGCGATTGACTGCATGGGCGGTTTGGACGCCTTTGTGAGCAATGCGGCCGGAGACGGCAGGCATTCGATCCTCACGACCACGCGCGAGGAGATGCAGCGACTGGTAAACAGCAATTTCCTTGGCTATCTCATGGCCGCTGGGGAGTGCGCCAGATATATGGTGCGCTCGAAAAATCAGGGGAGCATCGTGTTCATCACCTCCACCCGGGCGATTTCCCCGCACCCGGATGATTTCCTCTATGGCGGTCTCAAGGCAGCGATTGAGCGCGCAGCCGAATCGATGGCCCTGGATCTCTCCCCCTACGGTATCCGGGTCAACTGCATTGAGCCGGGTGCGACCCTGGTTCGGCCCTGGCAGACCCATGACGCCCGGGCAGGGGAGATGGTGAACGGCCATCCCTACTGGCCCATCGAGGACACCATCCCGCTTGGGCGGATGGGAAAGCCCGAGGATGTGGCGTACCTGGCCGAGTTCCTTTGCTCGGTCAAGAGCAGCTACATCACCGGAGAGAAGATCCGTGTGGACGGCGGACTTTCACTGCCCGGCATGCCGGAGTGGTCAGCGCCCTGCCAGTGGATGAGCCCGGACTGGATGGCAAGACAGCGCGAGGAGATGGATGAGATTTTTCAGGCTTACCCCCAGGAAACATGAGAGCCCCTTATATGAAAATAGGTCGGACCAGCAGCTGCTGATCCGGCCTGTTTTCATATGAGGGGCATGTATATCCCGTCCAAGTTCATGATGTAGCCCTCGCCGCACAGGATCTGATAGTCGTAGTAATCCAGCTTCGGCCTTCCCCATGCCTCCATGATGGCCATCACCGTGCCGCCGTGCGCCACGATGGCACAGTCTTCCTCTCTTCCCCTCTCGCAGATCTCC
>JAFUBA010000078.1 GCA_017460395.1 Clostridia bacterium
GCTCCGCTACACGGAGATGACGCTTCGGTATGCGGAGGCCATGGAGAAACTGGACAAACTGGATGAGAGCGACATGGACACGGATGACAGCCTGTATTTTACTTGGATGACGCTCAAAATCGAGGAAAAACTGCTGAAAACGCTGGGAAGCATCTATTGATACACGGAGAAGGCGCACGGAGGGACAGGACAGCCTGTCCCTCTGTTTCTAAATTTCTGCGACCTGACGTTCTGGAGATGTCGGGATTTACAGGTTTGCAGTGCCACTGTCAGTCAGAGGAAGGCGCTGCACCTGCAAGATGTCCCAGCATCTGGAGCCATGGCCTGTATTTCTGCTCATCCACTGCCCTGCAGTAGCAGAAATAGGACTGCACCGCGCACGCATCGGAGAAGGGAATATACACGCGCGTGCCGGAAGGCGTGGATGTGCGCATGGCAATGTCGGTGGAAAAGGCAGCGATGTCGGAGGATTCGATGATATCCATGAGCGACTCCACATCGCTCTGCACAAGAAAGCGGCTGCGCGGCATTTCTCTTCGGACAATATCTTCCCATATCCCGACTGATGAAAACAGGAGAAACCGTTCGCCGTTCAGGTCGGAGAAAGTGACGGTCCTGCGATCTGCCAGTTGATGCCCCTTTGGAAGTACGGCATAGAGATGTTCCTTTGTGCCGGGAACAGAAAACAGTGACGGGTCTTCGAGATGGCGATTGAGGAAAACCATCTGGTACAGACCGATCCGCAGGCTTTGCAGCAGCACATCCTCGGGCTTGATTTCAGTGAAGACGGCGTGGTTCGGAAAGCGGGCTGCAAGCAGAGGACTGAGCTCCATGATGGGACCAGGGGAGATGGCACCAATGGTGATGGTGTGATGGCTTCGGTCCAGCGCACGCACGCGGTCCACCATGGCACTTTGGGCATCCAGAATCTGTCTTGCACATTCTGCCGCCAGTTTTCCGTTTTCGTTGAGCACAGTCCTGTTTTTCCTCCGGTCAAAGAGACTGACACCGATGAGGGTCTCCAGTTTCTGCATGGAACGGGTGACAGTGGGCTGGGTCAGATGCAGATGCTCCGATGCGGCGGACAGCGTTCCGCAGGTGTCGACGGCGACAAGCTGCTCGAGGAGATAGCTTTCGATCATGTGTCCTTTTCCTTCTTTATTGACATGATCTTCGTGGATCCACATGTACATGGCGATCATGCGTCGTTTCATACGTTTTGCGCATGATACAATTCCAGAGCCAAAGAGCAGGTTCCTGCATAGATTCGGAGAATCTTTCTGCATGAGTGCACTCAAACTGGGAATAGATGTACATGGAGGGCAGATGCATGATCACTATACGTGATACGTATACAGTTATACGCAAAATGCATTGTACAAACTGGTCTGAAATTGGTAATATGTGACAAAATGTGCCGCTCACGCGGAAAAAGACAGGAGGATATCATGGTACAGTTTCTCACGAACATTCTCAGTCCCATCTTTGGGCCTATGGGTGTGACCTCGGCGGATCTGTCTGCCTACATCACGCAGGTGCAGGGACATGTCTGGGCCATTCTGGCGGTCCTGCTTGTCGCGATCGTGGTGCTGATCGCTGCCAAGGGTGCCAGGAAGGGCAAGAAGCACGTCATCCGCTGGAGCGCGGTGCTTGCGTGCATCGCGGCACTGACGCTGATTGTCAACATGATGTGCTACGGCCCCCTGTACAACAATATCTCCAGCTTCCTGAATGCGTCCAAGGCAGAGCTGAGCGAGGAAACCATCGCCGCCAGCAAGGACGTGATCAAAAAGGTCGGCGAAGAAGGCCTGGTGCTGGTGAAGAACAACGGCCTTCTGCCGCTGGCGAGCGACGTAAAGAACCTGAACGTCTTCGGCTGGGGATCCACCAATCCCATTCTGGGCGGCACAGGCTCCGGCTCCTCCGACGGATCCAGCGCCGTGGGTTTCCTGCAGTCCTTCAAGGATGCGGGCTATACCACCAACGCAGATCTCACCAAGATCTACACGGATTACAGCGACAGCCGGCCTTCTGTGGCCATGGCAAGCCAGGACTGGACGCTGCCTGAACCCACGGTGGATGTCTACACGGATGCCGTGATGAATCAGGCCAAGTCCTTCTCCGATGTGGCCGTCATCGTGATCAGCCGCTCCGGCGGTGAAGGCGCTGACCTGCCCACCGACATGAATGCTGTCATCAAGGGCACATACAATATTGCTGAAAAGGTTTCCGTGAATCCCGGGTCCTTTGGCTACTACAACGCGACCTACACCAACAACGGCAACTATGATGACTTTGAGCCCGGCGAACACTATCTGGAGCTGTCCGTGACCGAAGAAAACATGGTGGAGAAGGTCTGCTCCGAGTTCGACAAGGTCATCGTGATCATCAATGCCAACAACGCCATGGAACTGGGCTGGGTGGATGACTATGCCCAGATCGGCGCTGTCATCCTGGCCCCGGGCGCAGGCAATACCGGCCTGGCTGCCGTGGGTGAGATCGTCAGCGGCAAGGTGAATCCCTCCGGTCGCACGGCGGACACCTTCGTGAAGGATCTGACTGCAACCCCCACCTGGAACAACTTTGGCACCTTCGCCTTCACCAATGTGGAAGACTTCAAGCAGGCCATTGCTGCCAACGACAACCCCTATGAGGGCGGCATGGCATTCGTCAACTACGTGGAAGGCGTGTATGTGGGATACAAGTATTATGAAACAGCCTCCGACGAGGGTTTCATTGACTTTGAACAGGAAGTCCAGTATCCCTTCGGCTACGGCCTGAGCTACACCAGCTTCACGCAGGCCATTGAGAACTTCAAGTTCGACGGAACCAATGTGACCTTTGACGTGAAGGTCACCAACACAGGCGCGGTTGCAGGCAAGGACGTGGTGGAAGTGTACTTCACCCCGCCTTACACAAACGGAGGCATTGAGAAGGCTTCCGTGAACCTGATCGACTTTGCCAAGACCAACGAGCTGAAGGCAGGCGAGAGCCAGACCATCAGCTTCTCCATCCCTGCAGAGGACATGGCTGCCTATGATGCCGACGGCATCAAGATCCCCGGCGGCGGCTACATCCTCGAGGCGGGCGAGTACGGCATTTCCCTGCGCTCCGACAGCCACAGCGTGCTGGCCAGCGAAACCTTCACGGTGGATGCTGACGTGAGCTATGCAAAGCGCACAACCGACAAGACGGACGTGACCAATCAGTTCCAGGATTATTCCCGCGGCAATTTCGTGCAGCTGAGCCGTGCCGACGGCTTTGCCAACTATGCCGAGGCGACAGCGGCACCCGCAGAGAGTGCCTATGTGATGGATGACGCCACCCGGGCAAGGCTGGAGCTGATCGCCGTGGGCATGTATGATCCCACCCTGTATGACAACGCGGACGATCAGATGCCCACACTGGAAGCCAAAAATGGCCTCAAGCTGGCTGATCTCACCGGCAAGAGCTATGACGATCCACAGTGGGAAAAGCTGCTGGATCAGCTGAGCTTTGACGATATGGCGCAGATGATCAACCTGGGCGGCTGGCGCACGGCGGAAATTACCTCCGTGGGTAAGGTAGCCACCTCTGACTGCGATGGCCCGGCAGGTCTGAGCAACTTCATGACCGGCGCATATGGCACTGCCTATCCCGCCGAAGTGCTCATGGCGCAGACCTGGAACACGGAACTGATCGAAGAGATGGGCGTCAAGATGGGTCAGGAATATGCCGATGCCAACAACTACGGCTGGTACGGCCCCGCCATGAACACCCACCGCAATGCCTTTGCGGGCCGCAACTTCGAGTACTATTCTGAAGACGGCGTGCTTGGCGGCAAGCTGGCCTCCGCTGAGATCAACGGCGCAGCCACCAAGGGTCTGTATCCCTACATCAAGCACTTCGCGCTCAATGACCAGGAAGGTTCCCGCTGCTCTTATCTGCTCACCTATGCTTCCGAGCAGGCAATCCGCGAGATCTACCTGAAGCCCTTTGAGATGTGCGTGAAGAACTACACAGGGACGCCTCTTGCCGTGATGAGCTCCTTCAACTTCATCGGCACCGAGCCTTCCTGCGAGAATCCGAACCTCCTCAACAACGTGCTTCGCGGTGAATGGGGCTTTGTGGGCATGGTGGAGACCGATTACAACGGCTCCTACGGCTACATGATCTCCGACCACTGCGTGCGCAGCGGCAACGACCTGATGCTGGGCTTTGCCATGCATGCATCCAACCAGTTCACCGACCACAGTGCCACCGCCACCCTGGCGATGCGCCAGAGCTGCAAGAATATCCTGTACACCGTGGGCAACAGCGGCTATTATGCGGGCGATGCAGCTGAGGGCGGCATGGACAACATGACCAGGCTGTTCCTGATTGCAGACGTGTCCATCGGCGTGGTCGTGCTGGCTGCGTTTGCCATCGTCCTGATCCGCTACCTCAAGAAGAACAAGAGGGGCGATTACGCCACGTAATTCCTTTCTCGTGATGAAGGGGCAACTGGTTTACAGCCGGTTGCCCCTTCTGAGATTCCTGAATCGATTGAACAGCATATCGTCGGACTGATCCAAAATTAGAAATGGGAAGATGTGAGGAAGCATGAAACACCAGGATTTGATCAGCAAGCTGTCGCTGGAGGAAAAGTGTCATCTTTTGTCCGGACGGGATTTCTGGCAGACACAGAGCGTGAAGCGGCTTGGCATTGAGAATATGACGCTCTCGGACGGCCCCCATGGTATCCGTAAGCAGGAGGGCGCGGGCGATCAGCTGGGCCTGAACGGCTCCGTGCCGGCCACCTGCTATCCCACCGCCGCCACCATGGCCAACAGCTGGGATCCGGAGCTGGGGGAGGAACTGGGCAGGCACCTTGGCGCGGAGGCGGCCAGCCAGGACGTGTGCGTGCTGCTGGGACCTGGCATGAACGTGAAGCGCAATCCGTTCTGCGGGCGGAATTTCGAGTACTTCTCCGAGGATCCGTATCTGGCAGGCAAGATGGCGGCAGGCTATATCCGCGGCATCCAGGAAAACGGCGTGGCGGCCTGCCCCAAGCACTTTGCAGCCAACAATACGGAGCTTCGCCGCATGGCGTCCAACTCCGTGATGGACGAGAGAACGCTCAGGGAGATCTATCTGACCAACTTTGAGATCGCGGTCAGAGAGGGCCATCCGAAGTCCATCATGAGTGCCTATAACATGGTCAACGGCGTGTATGCCAATGAGAACGCCCATCTTCTGCAGGAAATCCTGCGGGACACCTGGGGCTTTGACGGCTTTGTGGTATCCGACTGGGGTGCCAACAATGACTTTGTGGACGGTGTGCGTGCAGGCTCCCATCTGGAAATGCCCACCACAGGCGGCGATGGCCCGACCCAGCTGATGCAGGCGGTCCGTGAGGGGCGTATCAGCGAGGACGAGGTGAATGTGCGCGTGGATGAGCTGCTGGACGTGATGCTCTCCACCCGCAAGGCGGTGAATCCGCTCAAGGGAAAGCCCTTTGACAGGATTGCGCATCATGTCTTTGCCCAGAAGTGCAGTGAGCAGTCCATCGTGCTATTGAAAAACGAGCACAACATTCTGCCGCTGAAAAAGGGCGCAAAGGTGGCGGTCATCGGCGAATTTGCACAGAAGGCAAGGTATCAGGGAGCAGGCTCCTCTGTGGTGAACTGCACGAAGCTGGACAACACCATGGATGTGATCGGGGACTTCGATCTGAATGTGGTCGGCTTTGCACCGGCCTATCCGCGCCATGGTGCGCCCGATCTGAAGATGATAGAGGAGGCCGCAGCGCTTGCGAAGAAGGCAGACTATGTACTCATGTACATCGGCCTTGACGAGATCGCGGAGTCCGAGGGCCTCGACCGGCACACGCTCGCCCTCCCGGAGTGCCAGCTGCAGGCCCTGAAGGCAGTCTATGAGGCCAATGCCAACGTGATCGTCGTCATGTCCGCGGGCTCGGCGGTGGAAATGCCGTGGCTGGATCAGTGCCAGGCTCTGGTCCACGGCTATCTCTGCGGCCAGGCGGGCGCCAGTGCCGTACTGAAGGTGATCCTGGGCGAGGTGAACCCCTCC
>JAFUBA010000079.1 GCA_017460395.1 Clostridia bacterium
GAATCCACCACCTGGCTCATCTCGCCGCCGTAGGCTCCGGCGTTCATGAGGACTGCACCGCCAAGGGTGCCGGGAATTCCGGCCAGCTTTTCGAGGCCTGCCAGGCCCTTTGCCATCATGGCCCGCGCCAGCTGCGGCAGTGGCATCCCGGCAAAGGCCGTGACCCGGCTTCCCTCCACCACGGCCTCCCCTTCGCCTTTTTCCATGTGGACCGTCACGCCCCGGATGCCTCCGTCCAGGATGAGCACATTGCTGCCCTGCCCGAGGATCGTCACTGGAAGATCATGCGCCTTGCACAGCTGGAGGCAGTTTTTGAGCGACACCCCATCCGATGCATGGACAAACAGATCTGCCATGCCCCCAAGGCGCAGCGTCGTGTATCCGGACAGGAGCACCTGCTTTTCCACGCGAAGGCCCAGTGCGTCCGCATCCGTCAGAAACCTTTCCATCTCACGCCTCTTTCTCTTCAAAGCGCCGGCACCACGTATACTTGGAGATCGCACTCTGCACCGCATTCGGGCAGTAAGTGCAGATCAGGTCCCGGATATAGGGCGGCAGGACCCGGTTATACTTGACCTCAAGGATCATCTCCCCGTTGTCAAAAGGCGAGATGGTCGGAAGGTGAGCGTCAAACATGTCTGTGGCCAGAAGTCCTGTGTGCAGCGACTTGTCAAAGGTGATTCGGACCTCTTCCGCGTCGTGCAGATAGGCTTCCCGGACATAATCGACGATCACCTTGGGCCGAAGAAGGCGTACCGTCATTTCCCTGTACACGTCCCTCAAAAGCCCGTTTCTCGTATTCTCAAGACCTTCCGGGTCACCTGCGATCAGCTGATCGCAAAGATCCCTCGGGATCGATATGGAACGCTTGGAGATCAGGCTTCCGAACTTCGTCTTGCACTCCATTTTGATGACCTTATCGGAGAAATTATAGATCCGAATTCTGTATTTGTCCCGGTTCTGCACACCGTCGAGCTTATCGAACAGGGCGTCATCGAAGACAGTATCGAAATACAGTGACCGGATATGGTATTCATTATTCTCATCGCCGTTTGGATCCCGGTGGAGCACCCTGTCCAGCGCATGAGCCAGAAGATAATGCTGCTCCTCGCTGACGAAAAACTTCAGCTCGTGCCGCAGCGGCAGCGTAGTGTCCAAGCCTCACACCCCCTTGTCATATCGATCATGGAGCGAGCTGCCATCAGGTACCCACATCGGACTGGCAGGCCACGAGGGTGGCATCATAGACGCCGTCCACTGTCAGCATCCGGGAAACCAGATCCTGCTGCTTGTCCGTATTCACTTCCACCGTCATCTCGGCACCGTTGCGGGTGACTGTCTTGGAACGAAGGCGAGAGCGACGGACTGCACGGCGGATGCTCTCCTGAATCTCGTGCTCTGCCACCGCGTCATAATGAATGACCAGCAGATAGGTGGACGGGTTGGTGAACTTGATGAACGTCAGTGCGAACATGATCACCGCGATGCCCAGCACCACGGCAAGTGCCACCACATACAGCTCTGCGCCGAGCAGGATACCCATTGTCAGGGCCCAGAACATATAGGCCGTGTCCAGCGGCTCCTTGACAGCCGTGCGGAATCGCACGATGGACAAAGCACCCACCATACCCATGGAGAGCGAGATGTTGCTCTTGATGCACATCACGACAGGCGTGGTGATCAGGGTCAGCATAATGAGGGTCAGGGAGAAGTTCGGGCTGTAAAGCACGCCCCGATAGCACTTTTTGTAGGTAAGCGCGATGATCAGGCCCACCAGAAAACCCGCAAGAATTGCGATCAGGACCTTCATGGGGGTCAGGGCTGCAAACTGCTCAGAAAAGTACTGTGCCAAGCTGGAATCACCCTGGACAAGAGAGCGTGTTGAGATTGTTGTGCCTTCCATAAATATACCTCCGTTTTTTCATATTTGTGTTCCATTTTTTCCCGCTTATGCGCGGAGAGGACTCTAGCCTGTCTGTTTGTGCTCTTGTGTAATAAACCGGCAGCAAAGCTATGAATTTCATCCGGTATCTAGCGCTATGCCTTACGGTATCACACCTAAACGTCGAAGCTATTTCATTTGAGTACCGCTTCTCACTCTGTGAGCCTCACAACATCCTGCCTGGAACAGCTCCCAGGTTGAAGAAGTGCCCATATGCTAGGCGCATAGCTATGCACACTTCTTTCCTTTCACTATTATACAGCATCTCTCCTTTTCTGCGAATTCTCTTCAACATTTTACTTCTGTGTCTTGGGTGGAAGAAAGGAGCATCCGGCAGAACCTGCCCACGGAGTAGGTTAGTAGATAAGCGGCCTGAAACAAAAAACCTGAAACCATAGTGGTTTCAGGTTTATGCGGAGAAGCCGGGATTTGAACCCGGGCGCCGGTCACCCGGCCTACTCCCTTAGCAGGGGAGCCCCTTCGGCCACTTGGGTACTTCTCCAAGTATGATGCCTACTGGAAAAAATGGCGGAGAGAGAGGGATTCGAACCCCCGGTACCTTTCGGTATCACTGGTTTTCAAGACCAGCGCCATCAACCGCTCGGCCATCTCTCCACAGGGGAACCAGCTTTGCTATTTTAGCACCCCTGTGGGAGAGAAGTCAAGAGCAGTTTTCTTCTTTCTGTCGGAAAATGCCTATTATTTTTTTGCGGTTTTTACATCTGTGTCAGCCATCAATGGCCTCATAGCGTTTCACACCCCAGGTCATAAGACCCACGTGACAGATGAGATCCACCACCAGCAGCACGGCCGTCACACAAACGCTCAGCGTATTCAGTCCCATGCCGTGATCCAGCAGTTCGAAAATCCCCCAGCCGCCAAGCCCCAGAATCACCAGGCTCAACAGCCACTCAATCATGACATTAAAATTCCGTTTTACCGCAGCCGTCTCTGTCTCCCAGTGCAGCTTCGGATGCAGGATGTCCACTAACACGCCGATGCAGCTGAAGGCATAGGACAACTGAAGTGTCCACAGGAGCGTTTTCAGAAACTCGCGCACCAACAGTGGCAGAAACGCCATCAGGGCACATATAGTCACGATCAGTCCTATGGCCGAAAGCAGGAATGCGGTCATCACCTTACTCTGTACCATGGTCCTTCCTTTGACAGGCAGCGCCCGCAGCAGACCATGGTACTTTCCCTCCCTGGTCACCGATGTGGACGCCGCAGAGTTCAGGCCCAGCATCCACGAGAAGAAGGCAGTCATAAGTAGAGCAAAAATCGTGAAATTTTCAGTGTCGATGCCCTCGGACAATTCTTCTGTCACCAGCCTGACCAGGTCCATGATGTCCAGATCTGCACTTTGCACAATCGCTATAGCGATCAGTCCCACCATCATGACAGGCACCACAGCCGTGGAAAACAGGATGTTCACGGCATAGCTTGGTACACGGACAATTTCCTTGAGTTCCCGCTTCATCAGCGCCCACGTGGTGGAGGACGCACCGTAGTTCGCCTTTTTCAGATCAACCTTCTTCCCGCTGAGACCGGTTTCTGTCACATTGATCGCAGCTGCCAGATATCCGCGTCCGAGCACCAGGACCGGCACAGCCATGGCAGCCACACTCAAAGCAAGAAACATGCCCATCTGTCCCCAGTCACCCATGAGCCCTCTGCCCGCCCACTCAGCCGGCGGAAAATGGCCTGTGAGAAGCTGGATCAGATCGGTCCTGCCGGTGATCAATTCTGCCAGCAGTGCCCTCATGGATTCCGGGTCCTCCATGGTGGATCCAGATACCTCTCCGCTCATGAAGGATATTGCCATGACCACGCCCACCAGAAGGAAGGACGCTATCATCGTAAAAAATTCTCGATGCTTGAGAAAGCCCGATGCGGATGCCAGCAGGCCGCAGATCAGGCAGGATATGGCCAGGGGAATCATGGAAGAGAACAGGATCACGAGCAGTGCCCGCAGCAGTAATCCTGCATCGAACCCAAGCCTTGTCATGTAAATCGCAACCAGAGGCATGATCATGAGGCAGGTGATCCCAGTTTCGCCAAGATACACGCCAAACAGTCTCGACACATACACTGCCTGCCCGGAGGCCGGCAGATACGCATAATTCGGGGTATCCTTCCCAAAATACATGCTGCCCAGGATCTGCGGAATGGCAAACATAAGCGTCATGACCATGCTGCTGAAGGTGATGAGCAACAGCAGAAGATCCGGAAGGTTTTTCACTCTCAGCACAGCCATCGCCACGCGCACCATCAGAGACATCTCATCCGTCCCTGTCTGAAGAGATACCAGCGCGTCCATGACTTTGACTTCCACCCATACAAGCCAGACGGCAGCACCGATGATGAGCAGCAGAATCCCGAGCCACTTTGCTATGGTTTTCACGCCATTCTGCTTCAGTTCCTGTTTGAGGGTGGACGGTTTGAGAAAAGACAGCTGCATCCTGGCCTGTATACCCAAAAGAACAGGCAGCTTGTTCATGCTTCTGCCGCCTCCTCTTTCCCGGTCAGATCCAGGAAGATCTCCTCCAGGGTGGACGCATGCTCCTGGCTCCTCAGCTCTTCCAGTGTTCCTTCCGCGACCTTTTCACCATGATGAATGACGGCAATGCGGGTGCACAGTTTTTCTGCAACTTCCAGCACATGGGTGGAGAAAAACACCGTCTTTCCGGCCTCACACTGGCGCTTCATTTCTTCCTTGAGCAGGAAGGCTGCCCGGGGATCCAGGCCCATCATCGGTTCATCCAGCACCCAGACAGACGGGTCATGGATCAGTGCTCCGATCGTCGCAATCTTCTGACGCATGCCCTTGGAGTAGTTGCGAATCTGGGTGCCCGCCGCCTCGGTCATCTCAAACATTTCCAGGTAGTGCCCGATGCGGCGTTTTCTGTCATCCGCCTTCACATCGTACATATCCCCCATGAAGTTCAGATATTCCATGCCCGTGAGCCGCTCAAACAGGTCGGCTCCGTCGGGCACAAAGCCCAGCAGCTTCTTGGCCCGTATGGGCTCACGCTGAATGCTGACCCCGTCCACCAGGGTTTCGCCTTCCGTCGGCGTCAGAATGCCCGTCAGGATCTTGATACTGGTGGTCTTGCCTGCACCGTTCGGACCGATAAACCCGAACAGCTCTCCCGTCTGAACCGTCAGATCCAGATGATCCAGTGCTTTTTTCCCGGCTTTTCCGTATACCTTGGTCACACCGCGAAATTCAATCATGTGTATATCCCTTTCCCTTTATTCCGGCTCGTCCGGATGACAGCATCATAGACCGTCTGTTACGCCTGGTCAATCGTTCTCGGGTCTCCACCACTGGCTGTCTGCCACTTTTGAGACAGGAAGACGCAGGTTTGGCACCTGTCCCTGGACAGATCATCCCCAGATTCGCATTTTTTGCGCTTATGCAAATTGCTTGCCTCGCACAGAAAAACCCGCGGACGTGCCGCGGGCTCATCTTCAGCGGAGACCGATCTCCGTGTCTGACTCGGATACCTGAGAGTTTTCGATGACATAGCGGACGACCTCATCCACCTTGGCGAATGCCAGACCCACATAGGTGTCGGCACATCCGTAGTAGATGGCCATCCTGCCCGTGTCGCCATCGCACAGGCATGCACACGGGAAGGTCACATTGGGCACAAATCCGCTCACCTCATATGGTTCCTCCGGTGTCAGAAGATAGTTTTTGCACCGGTATTTGACCCTGGACGGCTCATCCAGATCCAGAATCGCAGCGGAGAAGGAGTAGACAAACCCGTTGCAGGTGCTGCTGACGCCATGATACAGCAGCAGCCAGCCCTCGGACGTCTCAATCGGGGCTGCACCTGCGCCGATCTTCACGCCCTCCCACCAGTTGCCGCTGGGGTTCATCACATGCCTGTGCTTGCCCCAGTAGGTCATATCCGGGCTCTGAGACAGCCAGATGTCGCCAAAGGGCGTGTGGCCGCTGTCAGAAGGTCTGGAGAGGAGGAGATAGTTGCCACCAACGCGCCTCGGGAAGAGTACGGCATTGCGGTTGAAGGGAATGAAGGGATTCTCGAGTCGCTCAAAGGTTTTGAAGTCCGTGGTCTTGGCCATGCCGATGGCTGCGCCGTAGAAATCCTGGCACCAGATGGCATAGTAGGTGTCCTCCACCTTGAGAAGCCGGGGATCATAGGCATAGCGCGGCATGAACTCCTCGCCCTTCTCATTGACGAAGCGGATCTTGTCCCGGTCCACGTCCCAGTGAATACCATCCTTGGAGCGGCCCAGGTACACATAAGGAATTCCGTTGACCTGTTCCCCGCGCAGCGCTGCGATAAATTCGCCTTCATAGGGCACCACGGCACTGTTGAAAATCCTGGCCACGCCAGGGGAAGGATTTCGGCCAATGACAGGGTTTTCCGAATAGCGCCAGACAGGGGATTCGCCCTTGTCGGAGGACGGACGATCCTGCCAGGGAAGATTGGGAATGGACACCGCATTGACCAGTCTGATTTCATCCATGGTACTGCCTCCCAAATTGGAAATGATGCGGGAATTATACCAGACAGCATGCAAATACAAAAGATACAGATGGACGATGTCCAGGGGCTTGCACGCAATATATGCCGCGTGTATACTTGCCCTGCAATCATCCCCCGGCAAAAATACACAAGGAGGACACACCTTATGGCTAAATCCCTTCAGGGCACCAGAACAGAGAAAAATCTGCAGGAAGCCTTTGCCGGCGAGAGCCAGGCAAGAAACAAGTATACCTTCTTTGCATCCAAGGCAAAGAAAGACGGCTATGTCCAGATCGCCCGCCTGTTTGAGGAAACCGCGGCCAACGAGAAGGAGCACGCCGAGATCTGGTACAAGTACCTGTGCGGCGGCAAGATTCCCTCCACCCCCGAAAACCTGCTGCAGGCCGCCGAAGGCGAGCATGCGGAGTGGACCGACATGTATGAGCGCATGGCTAGGGAAGCCCGCGAGGAAGGCTTTGATGAAATCGCCCGCAAGTTCGAGATGGTCGGCGCCATCGAAAAGGCACATGAGGAGCGCTATCGCAAGCTGCTCAAGAACATTGAGGATGCCATTGTCTTCTCCCGGGACGGGGATGCGATCTGGGAATGCTCCAACTGTGGCCATATCGTGGTGGGCCCGAAGGCACCTGATATCTGCCCCGTGTGCAGTCACCCCCAGAGCTACTTCCAGCTCCGCTGCGAAAATTACTGAGGTGGCAGATGCTCCCAAGACACTTTGATCATCCCCCGCGCGGCTGGAACAGCTATGATACCTTTGACACCACGGTCACGGAAAAGGACATCCTCGAGCAGGCTGCCATCCTCCGGGATACGCTCCTGCCCTATGGCTATGACCATGTGGTGGTGGACATCCAGTGGTACGCCGCTGCCACCGGCACCATGCGGGATCAGTTTCAGTATATTCCCTTCTCCACCCTGTCCCTGGATGCATACGGCCGTCTTCAGCCGGACCCGGAGAAATTCCCTTCTGCTGTATCCGGCCGGGGTTTCAGGGATCTCGCAGATCAGATCCATGCAATGGGGCTCAAGTTTGGCATTCATATCATGCGCGGCATTCCCCGCATTGCGGCTCAGAACCATCTGCCCATCCTTGGATCGTCCATGACGGCTGACATGGTGGCGGATCCCTCCTCCATCTGCGGCTGGAATCCGGATATGTACGGTGTCCGCAACTGCGAGGCCGGCCAGGCATGGTATAACTCCATCATCTCGCAGTACGCCGAATGGGGCGTGGATTTCATCAAGTGCGATGATATCTGCAATACCAATCTCTATGCGTCTCACTTTGTGGCACCACACGAGATCGAGATGCTGCGGCGGGCCATCGACAGCGTGGACCGTCCCATCACCCTGTCTCTCTCCCCCGGGCCTGCCCTGCTGGAGAAGAGCTGGTTCTATCGGCGAAACGCCAATATGTGGCGTATTACCGATGATTTCTGGGACGAATGGGAACCTTTGAAGACCATGTTCTCCGTATGCGAAAGGTGGCAGGACCACGTCCACGAGGGTGGCTACCCGGACTGTGACATGCTGCCCCTTGGCTATGTAGGCAAAGGATTTCGTCATGACCGGAAGACCAGCTTCACCGCGGACGAGCAGAAGACCATGATGACGCTCTGGTGCCTGTTCCGCTCCCCGCTGATGCTCGGTGCCGACATGACACGCATGGATGATGACACCCTGAAACTGCTCACGTGCAGGGAACTACTGGTGCTTGAAGGGGAAGACTTCGTGCCCTGCCAGCTGGAGCACACAGAGGACGCCGCCATCTGGCTGAGCAGCAATGGGAAAGACACATATGTCGCACTCTTTAACCTTTCAGACACCGATC
>JAFUBA010000080.1 GCA_017460395.1 Clostridia bacterium
CTGCGTCTGCTCGGGGGTGAGGATGGAAACAGGCGGCAGTACGCCGAACGCGTCGGCAGAGAGGAAAATCACATTTTCCGCGGCGGGACCGGAGGAAATCTGATTGACATTCTTGACAATCTTCTCGATGTGCTCGATCGGGTAGGACACACGGGTGTTCTCGGTGACGGACTTGTCAGCGAAATCGATGGTACCCTCGGCATCCACGGTCACGTTCTCCAGGAGCGCGTCCCTGCGGATGGCATTGTAGATGTCGGGCTCGGATTCCTTGTCAAGGTTGATGACCTTGGCATAGCAGCCGCCCTCGAAGTTGAAGACGCCGTTGTCATCCCAGCCGTGCTCGTCGTCGCCGATCAGCAGACGCTTGGGGTCGGTGGACAGGGTGGTCTTGCCGGTGCCGGACAGACCGAAGAAGATGGCGGTGTTCTCGCCGTTCATGTCCGTGTTGGCGGAGCAGTGCATGGAGGCCATGCCCTTGAGCGGGAGATAGTAGTTCATCATGGAGAACATACCCTTCTTCATCTCGCCGCCGTACCAGGTGTTGAGAATCACCTGCTCACGGCTGGTAACGTTGAAGGCCACGACGGTCTCAGAGTTCAGGCCCAGTTCCTTGTACTGATCGCACTTTGCCTTGGAGGCGGTGTACACCACAAAGTCGGGCTCGAAGGTAGCCAGTTCCTCTTCGGTGGGCTTGATGAACATGTTGCGCACAAAGTGTGCCTGCCAGGCCACTTCCATGAAGAAACGCACGGCCATGCGGGTGTCCTTGTTGGCGCCGCAGTAGGCATCCACCACGTACAGGTTCTTGCCGGACAGGGCCTTCTGAGCGATGCCCTTGACGATGCTCCAGGTCTCCTGGGTCATGGGGTGGTTGTCATTCTTGTAGCCTTCCGTGGTCCACCATACGGTGTCCTTGGAATTCTCGTCCATGACAATGTACTTGTCCTTGGGGGAGCGGCCGGTGTAGACGCCGGTCATCACGTTCACAGCGCCCAGTTCGGTCACCTGGCCCTTGTCAAAGCCCGTGAGGGAGGGGTCGGTCTCGTCCTTGAACAGCTGGTCGTAGGAGGGATTGTAGCAGATCTCTCCGGTGCCGGTGATGCCATATTTTGTCAGATCGAGTTGAGCCATGATGCATCAAACCTCTTTCAGATGGATTTGTTGGGGATCCGTGGTTCATCATTCATATGCGCCACGGTATCCAATTTCTATCAATTCGCCGTATAGGCCCCGATTCCTTCCTGTTATAAAAAATGTTTGACATTTTTCTGACAAAGTCTGCCTTCTGATCATTTTGTTCTAATCGTACGATAATATTAAAACGTACGAAGATATCGTCAAACAAAAGCCGGAGAGCTTTTTCGAGGCTCTCCGGCATGGATTCATTCGTCTTCCCTGATCATCTCGTCATACTGGTCCTGCGTGCACCAGGCGACACGCCAGCCGCCGGATGCCGGGTAGATGATCTGCAGATATTCATCTGCGACACCGATGATATAGACCTTATCTCCCTTGGCCACATAGTATCCCTTCCCCGTTTCATTGGGCCGCTTGAAGAGATCTGTCACCTTCCTCTGGACTTCCTGGAATTCAAACCTGCGCCCGGCGCCCAGAGCAAGAAGATCCGAGAGCGGCATGTAGGCCTTTTTCCGGGTCTTGGAGATGGGGTAATCCACATACGCAAACCATGTGCCCTCTGCGTTCTGGCCGATGGAAAGGATGTGGATCTCATCGTCGCTGCGCTCGTTCACGCCGGCCCAGCTGGCATCGTTGGGGCCGTCAACATTGCCAATTTCATCCAGGTCCTCGCTGGTATAGACCGGATGCTTCTCGGGGACAATCACGTTGGTCTTGAGCTGCACTTTACCATTCAGGAGATTTCCAATCCCCTCCAGCACTGCCTCATCGCCATGCTCGCCCACCACGATGGACTTGGAGGTCCGCTCTGTGGATACATTGGCACCGTCTACCACCTGCACCCTGAGGAGGGCCGTGGAGGCTCTTTCGTAAATGCAGGAAAGCTCATAGGACTCATCTGACACATCGGTGAAGACTTCAGAGAACAGTTCCTCCCCGTTCTCATCCTCAAGTGACATCGTGATGCTTCTGTAGGGCTTCACACCGCCCTCCACCGTGGCGATCCATCTGCCCCTGTCGCCGACATAGGGCTCGCGCTGGTTCAGCTTCATGGAGGAAATCTTGGGCGGGTTGTCGCCCTGCACAAACATCTCTTCGCTGGTGTCCTCCACCGCACTCCCGGCCGCATCCACAACCTGGGCATGAAGCTGGTAGGCACCGCCGCTTAAGCGATCAGAATGCCAGGCATAGTAGTGCTGCTGTACCTGTGCCTGATGGCTGTCGACTTCCTCCCCTGTCTGGTCGGTCACAATCAGGCTCACGGTATATGGCGGAACGCCGCCGGACCATGAGATGCGCCAGGTGCCCGAACCGCCCTCGCCGAGGTCGTCGGAACTGGTGGAGACAGATTTCATCTCCAGGTCTGCTCCGGTCACCATCACCTGGCAGGAGGCGGACCACAGCCCGTCCAGCGCAAATGCCGTGATTTTCGTGATACCGGCTTCCCGGCCCGTGACCACACCGAGGCCTGTCACCTCTGCGATCTCGGGATTGTCCGAGATCCACTCGCAGTCCTGCTCACTCACAAGGCTGATGCTGTCCTGGATCCTGAGGGTTTCCTCACCACCGGGAGAAAGCACCACGGAGGTATCCTCGGACCAGGAGCCGATCAGGCGCTGATGCTCCTCCACCGTAACCAGGCACTGCGCCTCATATCCACCATCCAGCATCCGCACCGTGATGGCCGCACGCCCCACGGCGTGGCCTTCCACGAGACCGCTGTCGTCGACGGTGGCCACATAGGGGTTGCTGGACGTCCAAAGAACGTCCGGATGATCTGCATCTTCTGCGTCATCAAAGACCTGCAGCTGGACAGAACGTGTGCTCTCACTCTCCAAAGACAGCGTCCAGGAGATGTGGTCGAGATTGGCCGCCTGCAGGGGCGCTTCGCTCTCTGTCTGGACCGTCAGATGGGACAGCTTCGAGAAAGCTTCATGGCCCTGGGCGTCCTGAATACGGCAGCGGAAGGCACAACCTGTGTAGTCTGCGGCCGCCTGGGCCGGGATATAAAGGATGTGCCCGTACTGCATGGAGCCTGGGACGGATGTATATGTATTTCCATCATCCCGTGTGAATTCCCAGGTATAGATGAGGCCGTCACCCTCCGCTTCGACGGACAGGAAGAGATCTTCGCCCTGCGTCTGCAAAAGATCTTCGGGCTCCTTCAGGATCCGGATCGCATCTGGTGCCTCTGCTTCGTTCTCAAGAACCTCCAGCGCCTGCACGGACACGCTCTTAGAGTAGACCTCCCCACCCTGACCGTCAAAGAGCCTGCAGCGGTAGAGCGTGTGGGCTGACTCCTCCGAGATGGTGACCGGAAGATAGACGGCGCCCTCGTCCTGCCAGCCGCCGGAGATCAGGTGCCAGTCATCATCTGCCGACGTCTCATTCGTGTCGGTGGCTTCCCAGATGCAGGTGGAAAAGCCGGTGGCCCGAAGGGAGAGAATCACCTCATCCCCCATGAATCCATAGACAGGCTGCGGTTCCTCGAGGATGGACAGGATGGAAGCACGGTCCTCCGTGCCCTCCCGGCGCGGCCACTGCTCGTTTGGCAGCTCCCGGTCCGCCGGGAAATCCTCCGTGGGGACAGCAGCCTGCACCTCCCCCGCGGCCAGTGCAGATGTGAAAAGCACGAGGGATAGGAGCATGAGGACAAAGAGGAATAAGGTTTTCGTTGGAAATCTGCGACTCATCAATCTCATTCGCCTCTTAGATGTAACTTGCGGAATCCTTTGGTTCATTCAAACGTGACCGACAACCTATCTGCCGAGGATGTTCGGCGGGGTCATCGTATTATGCTGCCTGCAGGCATCAATATAATACCGAACGCTTTCGTCTTTTCCCTCCAGGAGCTTATCCGTCCATTCAAAGCACTGGATCGCGTCCTCAAAGTGCTCAAGCCGCTGATACGCTACCCCCAGAAGGAAGCTCAGATCCGGATTATCCGGATGGGCCCGCCGGATTTTTCTCAAATATGGGAGATCCGACTCCTCCAGAGTAAAGAGCCTGCTGCCGACCTCCGACTGAAGCTTCTCCGGCATGTGCTCAATGTGCGTGTCTTTGCTGATTTCATTTTCCTTGACTGTATGTTCTCCGGCATATGCCGACAGGTGACTGAAGGTCAGCTTCGGATCCATGTAGCTCTGAGACAGGATTCCGCCCTTTAGGCCGGGCAGCGGCACGCCGAGGATACAGTGGAGACAGTTCTCCCAGATGCGCAGGCGAATCCCAAGAAGCTGATTGCTGCCCACATCGGCATTCAGTTCCCACATCATGTCCTCAAGGGAGGGTTTATTCTGGACCTTATGATACAGTTCATCGCACAATGCCCTTGCGTCCTCTGCAGACATACCGCCGTTGAGGATCAGGTAGGCATTGAGATAGGACCAGCCGGTATATGCCCAGATGTATTCACCCTGTTCTTTCCAGGCATTCAGGGCGTATTCGCTGATGTCCGCGTAATCCATGAATGTATCATAGAGGGACAGCTGGGTGACCATCTCATGGGCGTCCAGTTCCTTTCGGATCACAAACGTGCCATGCAAAAAGCGTTCGATCGTGAACGTTCTGGCACGATTCATGAGGGACCATCTCCAGAAGATCAGCCGGTAACACTCGGCATCGCGAAGGGACAGGGAGAAGTATTTCTGCATCATGTCCCAGACGCGCGTGACGCGGATGACACCGTAGTGCATGAGGAGCACATGGAAGCCCCTGTCAAAGGCATGGATCTTCTCCCGTGTGCTTTTTAGAAGCGCATCGGTGATTTTCCCGAGAATCGCAGGGAAATCCTTTGCAATCTCAAGTTCCCGTGTCTTTTCATGGAAGACGGCTGCACCGATCAGACACAGGTAACCAAGCTCAACCGATGGCTCGATGGCAGCGCCTGTTTTCAGGCTCTCCCGGAGACTGATCAGACAGTCCATGTCCTGATCTCCACCGGGATACAGGACCAGCTCCGGAAACTTCAGATACGTTTTCGAGATGGCCCTGGCTTTCTCTGCGTCCGTTTTTTCAAAGCATTCAAACAGATGCAGATACTTGCAGAAGTCAAACAGTCCCAGAGGGTCGAGGTTCCTGAGGAGCATCTCCTCGATCGAGCGTTCTGAGAGCTTCATGGTGACGGAGGTGGAGGGGTGATCAATGACCCACTCCCTGAATTCGTAGGCATTCTGAAAGGCGGATCCACGCTCTTTCGGCATGGGCGGAGCCTTTGGAATGTCAGGCTCGCCCTCATACATCTTATCCAGCGTTTCAAACAGTGATTCGCCGCTGCCCCTCAGTCCGATTCTCTTCATCTGCTCATCGATGTACGAGCTTTCAGCTGCAGCCAGCTCATCCATGTCGGGATTCCTGGATGTATACCGGACAGGCGGATTTTCCTTTAGATGCTCATTGATCTCCTGCAGGCTGGAGGATTCCTGGAGCTCCAGCTCGCCCCGGCTGGAACGCCCGGAGGGGATCTGGATATCACCCCAGAGTTCCTTGAGGCGGATCACATCTCTCGGAGCGGACAGCCTTCGCTCACGCACGATCTTCACATACCAGGTATTCTCCGGCACCTGATAGATATACAGAAGTTCATGCGCGTTCAGAAGATTCCCGGCGCAGATCTCACTCTCCTCAGCCTCCTGATCTTCGATGGTGAGATTCATGCTGCTCTTATTCTGAAAGTATGTGATCAGATCGATATGGCCAGTAGAGAAACCGTGGACGCCCCCGTCCGGGAACTCAAAGCACATACAGATGCCCTTGTGCAGGTCATCAAAGGAAAGGTCATCCGGAATTTCCATCACGCGATAGACATCCAGCTCCGGACCTTCGTCACCCGCCAGAAGGGTACAGCGAATTCGAAATCCACCCATGGTTCAAGTGGGCTGGCGCAGACACGGCGCCGGCCGCTCTCCTTTTTGGTTTGATCATCAATACGTCTCAGTCGTCCGGAAAAAAGCGCTTCCTGATCGCCTCTGGCGCCTCAAAATAGCGACCGGTCAGAGATGTACAGCCGTCCACGAAGTCATCCTCCACCACACACTCGGGGTTCTCGATGCAGAGGCGGAGGAGGTGTGTATTCCCGGCAAAGGCATGGTGCCCGATGTAGGTGACGCTTTCCGGGATGAATATCGCGGTAAAGCTGTCGCCATAGAAGGCCTCATCCTCAATCCTCGTTGTGCCATCCGGCACATATGCGTCAAAGGGAATGATGATTTCGGGCTCTTCGTAATCGGTATCTGATATCTCCAGTTCCCCGGCAAGATACGTTTCCGTCAGATCATCATCATACATGTAGTAAAGTTCACTGTTACCGCGCCGATAGGTATACCAGAATCTGTCTGAGCCGTCCGATGCAGGCACCTTCCGCGCATATTTTGCAAGGAAGAGATCGAACTCCACGCCTGCATAGTCTGAGTTGGTGACATCCACCATATAGTTTTTTCCATCGTCCATCTTCACGATGTTCCACATGTGTCGCCCGGCACCGGTCGCGTCAGATCCCTGCAGATAGCCTGTGGGACAGATGACCGAGATGCCGCGGCTGAAGTGTGTCAGATCGCACAGATACTGGAAGGCCTTGGAATATCCCTCGCAGACGACCTTTGTCTCCGGATCATCGTCAAAGACCCAGATGAGCTGCCACGGATCACCGTAAGGCGTGTCGTCATTGTCTGCTGCGGGGTGATTGTAGTCCACAAGATCGATGATTCTCTGGTGATAAAACCGCAGCTTTTCAAGGTCTGTGAGGCCTTCAGCACGCTTTACAATCTGACTGGCTCTTTCCATGGCGTTTCGGGCGGTCTGTCCGCGCACAGGGTCGACGGACTCCACGGTATACGCCTGGCCAATCGAGGCGGTTTTTGTCTTCGTTCCTCTGTATGCATCTGTCACCTGAAGGATGGCCGTAAAGGAACCAGGGATCACGATGTACTGAGACACGAGGTTCCCGTCTTCATCTCCAAAAATGCCGTTGGGATCCGGTTTGTACTCCACGGTGAGCGGAACACCGCTGGAGGCGATCGCAGAGCGGGTCTTGTCCTCCCAGTACATTGCATAGGGCAGATCTGCCCTCAGACAGTCCATGACCAGACTGAAGCTGATCCCGAGCTCCCTGTTTGCCCTCTCGCTCACAACGGCGAACGGTTCATTGAAACCTTCCGTGGTCAGCACCGGTTCCATATTCAGATCTTCTGTGATCGAGTATTCCGTCTTTTCGAGGAACTCGGCATAGGGATATTCAAAGCATGGATAAATCGCTTCCCCGGCAGCCAGCTTTTCGATGTCCGCACGCATCAGGTCATAGAGCTTTCTGTTGTTTCCCTGAAGGCGGGCACCCACGTTCCGGGACTCTCTGGATGTAAGACGGCTCCTGGATTGCAGGATCAGGTCACTCAGATAGTCTTCGAAGGTCACTCCGGACACATTGGCAGCCGGCTCCGTAGCCTCCACGGCAGGATCAGAAAAGAAATATGGAGGAGATGGAAGATCTGAATGCAGGGGCTCTGCGAAAGAGAGCGCGCACAGGCTGGAAAGCATCAGGAAGGACAAAGCCAGTGCAAAAAGCGGTTTCATCTGTATCTCCTTTCGGATATGGCATCGTACAGGCAAG
>JAFUBA010000081.1 GCA_017460395.1 Clostridia bacterium
CCGACATTCATTTCCTTTGCCAGATCATCCTGCGTCAGCCCTTTGGCTCTGCGCGCATCCCGGATCTGCTTTCCGACACTTGTCATACAGTCTTTTTCTCCCTTGCACAGTCTGCCTGTCTACTATACTCCGGCTCGCGATTTCCGCAAGAGATGCGTGACGAGCATGTGATTGAATGCCCGCGACTTTTTTTGTACAATCACTGCCAGCAGATGCAACGAGATATATCCGTTCCCTAAACGATCCGGAAGGATCATAGATGGTCTTCGGGTATATGGGATTCTGGATCTTTGTGAAAATCAGGATACGACAGCTCCATGCGGAAAGGAGGCAGCGCATGCAAAGGATCAAGATTGTCTATCTTCCCCTGGACTCAAGGCCGTGCAACAGACTGTTTCCGGTGCAGCTCTGCCACCATGCGGGTCACAGGTGCATACTGCCGGATGAGATGGACTACTTCCGGCTGCCGTCAAGGCCGGAGGCGATCCGGGACTTTCTCATGCGGACCCTGCCTGGCGCAGATGCTGCCGTTGTTTCGGTGGACCAGCTGGCGTATGGCTCGCTCCTGGCCTCAAGAGAGATGGACTGCCGGGAGGATGAGGCCGTGGAGCGGGTCAGGGTGTTGGAGAAGCTTCACACGCTGGCACCCGGCGTTCCGGTCCATGCCTTCAACATCCTTCTGCGCGATACGGTTTCTGCCCTGTCCAAGGAGCATCTGGGCGTGTACTATGACATGTGGCGCTACTCGGAATGGACGGACCGGGCCAGCCTCTCGGGGCGCAGGGAGGACCGGGACGAGGCTGCAAGAATGGTGGGGCGCATTCCCCTGCGCGTGCTGCATACCTTCATGAGCATCAGGCAGCGCAACCACCTGATCAACCGCCTGTGCGTGGACATGGCCGGGAGGGGCATCTTCTCCTCCCTGATGCTCCTCATGGAGGATGCAAAGCCCGAGGGTATTCACCGGCGGGAGCAGCGCACACTCCAGGAAAAGATGCGCGGGATGGAAAACACCTTCCTGCACAATGGCGCGGACGAGGGCGGCTGCATGGCCGTGATGCGCGCGATCCGCCCGGGAAAGGGGCCCGGGATCCAGATCAGGTATCTCGGCGGGCTGGACGGGCACTTCACCTCGAAATATGAAAACCTCACCTTTGAAGAGAATCTCCGCAGCATCCTCGATTTCCAGGACATCGGGGTGCAGGAGGAGGCAGACATCGTGCTGGCCGTCGCGGGACCCGCCGGCGGCATCCAGGGCGAGTGCCTCGACCGGGATCCGACTCCGCCGCTGCCCGGGATGGCTGCGGAGGTGGATGCGCTGATTCAGGACGGAAAGCGCGTGTATCTTCTGGATGTGATCAACGCAAACGGCGGGAGCATGGAGCTCATGCATGCCCTGAAGCATCCGGAAAAACTGTGGGGCTACAGCGCCTGGAACACGACGAGCAATGCACTGGGCACGCTGGTGGCCCAGATTGTGTCGGATGAGATGGCCGGGCGGATGAATGTCACCTTCCGCAACGAGCGCTTCCTGGATGATCTTCTCTACCAGGGAAAGCTCCGCAGGATCCTGATGCAGCAGGTGGAAAAAGAGGGCGATGATGCCTATGCGCTCAGGCACCCGGAGCACACCCAGGAGCTGCTGAAAAAGCTGGTGGACGGGGAGGATTCCCGTTTTCTGGAACTGTGCGGCGGAAAGGACAGGTGTCTTTTTCTTCTTCCCTGGCCAAGGACCTTCGAGGTGCAGGCCAGGGTGCTGGACGGGCCTGTGTTTTAAGGGCAAAGAAAAAAGCCGGATGTGCCGGCTTTTTTCTTTGCCTGTAAATCGGCCAATTATGCGACGGGCGGGGCCACGGGAAAGGTAAAGTAGGTGTCCGGATAGGGC
>JAFUBA010000082.1 GCA_017460395.1 Clostridia bacterium
CCTGCAGCCAAACTCTGCGAAGCGGAAGGTGTAGCGGCCCTCCCGGAAGGCCTGGATCTTCTTCTCCAGCCGCTCCTGTGCAGACTTCAGGAGTGTGTCATAGTCGTACTTCATGCGGAAGTACACTTCGTTCACGATTTCCAGCAGATAGATCTCAAACTGCATGGCAGAGAAAAGGGGTCCGCGCACCACGATCCTGAGTGTTCCGTCATCCTCAAGCCCCGTCTCCACATAGTCGCGGATCGGGTGCCACAGACGAAGAAACTCTACATAGTCGGGCTTGATGAACCGGATGGAACGGAGGTAGTCCAGCTCTTCCTTCTGAAAGCGCAGGCTGCAAAGGTGGTCGATCTGCTCGTTGATTTCCCGGAACATTTCCTCTGTGAATCTGACGCCCTCATTCCTGCAGCGGAAGTAGTATTCGCCCATCAGGTCGGTGTGCTTGTGGAAGATCACCTGGTCCATGTTGAATTTGTACAGGTCGGTGTCCAGAAGGGATACCACGATCGGTTCGAGTTTCATGAGTTCAGCCGCCTTTCTTCGTCTCTGTTCATATGTGTGTCAGGCCACTTCGCCGTCTTTCCAGAATCATCGCCACATGCGTCGTGACATCCTGCCCGAGGTCCAGACCCAGGTTCTCCTCAGCATCCCAGCGGATGTAGGGGAGGAGGTAGCGGTGGTGCAGGATCTTTTCATATTCCTGCCCCGGATCCACGACGTCCAGGATGGCCTCCTCCGTGCCGGAGAAGTAATTCTCCCGGCACTCCCGCGCCCAGTTTTCCACGTAGTGGTACTTGAGGAGGAGGTGCAGAAGATGTCTTCGGACGGAGATCGGGCCATATTCCCTTTCAAAGTCCCGGATCTGGCCCTCCGGGATGATGGACCGGACGCGTTTTTCAGCATCCGCCGATACCGGCTCGTCTGTCCGCGCATCATGGTACATCATGTCCCGCACCACAAGGTACCGGGGGTTTACGCCCTGCACAAAGCGCTGAAGCTGTGCCCGGTCAAAGCCGTAGTGGAAGACCTCATGGAACACAGAGGAGAAGTTGAAGGTCACCTCATCGCCCGAAATACCGAGCTCCTGCATCTTCGACCTGACCCCGTCCATGTCCCCCAGGAAAAAGGTGCGCTCCCGCCGCCTGGCATTGGCCAAATCCAGCATGTGCCGGTCGATGTCAAAGCCGATCAGGTACATTTCGGGGAACAGCTCCGACAGAAAGTGCACCAGGGATCCGTCTGCGCAGCCGTAGTCCACGATGAGCCTGGTGCCCGGCACCTTGTCCATAAAGAAGGCCTTGTCCCACATGGAGCGGCGCATCCGGTCATTGTAAACCATGTAGTTTTCGATCTCTGCCATGTCTTTATCTGATCTCCACCTGGCAGCTGGCCATGGTCTCAAGGGCCGCTGCGTGCTTTTCCGGTGTCACGCCGGCGCAGAAATCCTGCCTCACCGAGACCGGCACCTCAGGGAAGCTGGCCTTGATGAGAAGGGCGTTGGACACCACGCAGATGTCGGTGCAAAGCCCGATGAGCTCCACGGAGAAGTCATCGCCTCCTGCGAGCTCTTGGATGACCCCGGGCAGGTCCACGCTGCCGAAGGTCTTTTTCTCCACGCGCCTGGCTTCCCCGAGGGCTTTCTCGATCTCCGGGTTCAGCTGCCAGCCGTCGGTGCCCCTGATGCAGTGCGGCACGGGCAGGTGGCGGCCCTCCTGGGTCTCCATGTAGTCCGGGGCGTGGGTGTCAAGGGTTGCGATCACGGTGTACCCGTCATGCCGGCAGGCCTCGATATACTCTGCCGCGCCCGCCACGATGGCCTCCGCCTCACGGGTGCCAAGGGACCCGTCGATGAAATCGTTCTGCATGTCCACCACGATAAGAAACTTCTTCATAAAGCTTGCCTCCCTGTGTTTCATGTGTCAAAGGTGAATGCATACATCTGTGACGGCCGCCCCCTCCTCTGTGCCTTCGGGGGATCGCCGCCGTCTCCCGTCTTTTCCGCCGGATGCAGCTGTCCCTGGTACCTCGACTGGATGTTCCGCCGGAAGTTGCTCCCGTCGAGGTGCTGGAACAGAAGCGCCTCAAAGATGGTCTGCAGCTCACTGAAGGTGAAGCATCCTGGATTTTCCAGCAGGCGGAAGGCGATGTCCGTGTAGTCCACCTTACCCCGGATGCGCCGGATCCCCGTCTCCAGGATCTTCGCATGATCGAAGGCGAGATCGCCAGGTTTCACCTCCGCTCCGTCATCTCCCAGCATCTGCAGACGGTCTTCCTGTATGCCCACATCGAAGGCCTGAAAGCTGCTCTCACCGCGCTCCAGGTAACCCTTCAGACGTCCCCATGGGACCATGACCAGATAGGCCAGGGAGATCACGCGGCCCCGCGGGTCGCGCCTGACCTCCGAGAAGGTGTAGAGCTGCTCCATGTAGGTGCCCTGCACGGGCAGCATCTCCTCCAGCAGCCGTCCGGCCGCCTCCTCCGCCGATTCATCCGCCCGGATGAGACTTCCCGCCAGGGCGAGCTTCCCTTCAAACGGCTCGCTGGTCCGCCTCGAGAGCAGCACCGAGCACTTTCCCGCCCTTACGGTAACGATCAGAAGATCTACCGAGGCCATCAGGGTACCGTTCTGTGTCTTCTGCATGTCCCTGTTTCCCCGTCCTCCATCTCTGTTTTGGTCACTTTGACCATAATCAGGATACACCCGTTCATATGCCCTGTCAAGAGATTTTTTGTCATTTTGACAAAAATTTTTCAGTTTCTTTTGACAGGCCATCCGGAAACAGGCAGCCGCTCGGTGAAACCTTCGGCACAGGGGTGAAGCATACTCGCGTGAAATGTAGCCTGTGAGGTGCTTGAAGAGAGAAAAAGGAATCTGTATAATCTCCCTGCACTGCGACGGAGACCACGCTGCCAGGCCCCTCCCACAGAAAGCGCCTTCCATGGCTGAGAGAGACGCGGAACACGGCGGCAGCTTCCCATCTCCTGAGTGTACGGGGTTTTCCCCGCCGGCAGCTCCCGTTACAGAGCAGGAAAGATACATGCTTTATGCATGCAAGCAAGGTGGTACCGCGAAGCTCCGGCTTTGCCCCTGCACGGGGTGAAGCCGTTTTCTATGCTTGCAAAAACACATCCTGCGCACACGCTTTACCATACATATTCTACAGGAGGTCTTTCCCATGAAGGTCAAACAGCTCGTCTCCAAGCGTTTCAAGGAAACACCCGCCGACTGCACCATCGCCAGCCAGGCCCTGATGATGCGCGGCGGTTACATCAAGCCCGTAGGCAACGGCATCTTCACCCTGTTCCCCATCACCAAACGCATCACCTCCAAGATCGAAAACATCATCCGCGAGGAGATGAACCGCATCGACGGCCAGGAGGTCCTCTTCCCCGTGGCCATGCCTGCGGACATCTGGAGAAAGAGCGGCAGATACGACTCCATCGGG
The DNA here is from genome assembly GCA_017460395.1 of Clostridia bacterium. GTDB lineage: Bacteria > Bacillota > Clostridia > Christensenellales > Aristaeellaceae > UBA2943. The sequence continues at coordinate 3,447 of JAFUBA010000082.1, forward strand.
TCCGAGCTTCTCCGCTTCAAGGACCGCTCCGGCGGGGACATGGTGCTGGGCATGACCCACGAGGAAGCCTCCGTGCAGTTCATGACGGACGTGGCCGACTCCTACACCCAGTACCCCTTCATGATCTACCAGATCCAGACCAAGTTCCGCGATGAGCCCCGCTGCCGCGGCGGTCTGATCCGCGTGCGCGAGTTTACCATGAAGGATGCCTATTCCTTCCATACCTCCCAGGAGGATCTGGAGAAGTACTATCAGCGCTGCTATGACGCCTACAACCGGATCTATGCCCGCTGCGGCGTGCCGGAGGTGGTGGCCGTGGCCAGCGACAGCGGCATGATGGGCGGCAAGGTATCCCATGAATACATGCTGCTCACGCCCGTGGGCGAGGATACCATCGTCCTGTGCAGGAGCTGCGATTACAGGGCCAACATGGAGGCTGCACCCTGCCTTCTGGAAAATGAATCCGGGGAGAAGGCCGAGCTTCAGAAGGTCGACACCCCGAATGTGAAGACCATCGAGGATCTGTGCGCCTTCCTCAAGATCTCGCCCAAACAGACCTGCAAGGCCGTCATGTACCAGCGCAATCAGGACGACAGCTTCGTGATCGTCTTTATCCGCGGCGACCTGGACGTGAACGAGACAAAGCTTCGCAATTTCCTGAAGAGCGAGGTTCACCCCGCCGTCATCACGGAAGACAGCGGCATCCACGCAGGCTTCACGGGCCCCGTCGGGCTGCCCGAGGGTGTGACCGTGGTCTACGACGCATCCCTCAAGGGCATCGAGTGGTTCGCCACCGGCGCCTGCGAGGAGGACAGGCACTATGTGGGCTTTAACATCCAGCGCGATGTGGGCGATGTCACCTATGTGGACGTGGCCAAGGCCTTTGACGGCGGCATCTGCCCCGTGTGCGGCAAGCCCCACGTCCACACCAGCCGCGGCATCGAGGTGGGCAACATCTTCCAGCTGGGCGACAAGTATACAAAGAGCATGGACATGACCTACGTGGACCAGGACGGCAGCCTCAAGAACCCCATCATGGGCTGCTACGGCATCGGCGTCGGCCGTCTTGCCGCCTCCGTGTGCGAGGCCCACAGGGATGACTATGGCCCCATCTGGCCTATGAGCATCGCGCCCTGGCACGTGCAGATCTGCTCGCTCCGTGCCGATCAGCCGGAGGTCATGGAGATGAGCCAGAAGCTCTACGACAGCCTCCAGGAGAAGGGCATCGAGGTGCTCTGGGACGACCGTCCCGTCAGCGCCGGCGTCATGTTCTCGGATGCGGACCTGTTCGGCGTGCCGCTGCGGGTGATCATCAGCCCCAAGGGCCTCAAGAACGGCACCATCGAGATCGCAAGCCGTGACAAGTCCATGAAGGAATTGAAGCCCGTGGACGAGGCGGAAAGCTTCATTACAGAGTATGTCACAGAAGATCTGCGCAGGCTCAACTGCCGCCTGTAATTTTCCCCGGAGGTATCCCGCATGACTCCGCTGTACTGCCCCGAGTGCGGGGCAAGGCTGGAAGTCCGCCCGCTGGAGGGGGAGGGGACAGTCCCGTACTGCCCCTCCTGCCAGGCCTGGCGCTTTCCAAGATACAACACCGCCGTCAGCATGATCGTAAGAAGCGTTTTCGACGGCCGCATTCTTCTCATACAGCAGTACGGCCGGCCCCGGTGGATCCTGGTGGCCGGCTACGTCAACCCGGGGGAGTCCCTGGAGGCGGCGGCGAGGCGCGAGGTGCTGGAGGAAACGGGCCTGCACGTGACGCGCGTGCAGTTCAACCGCTCCGAATACTTCCCGCCCTCCGACACCCTCATGTGTAATTTCGTCTGTGAGGTTCAGGACCTGGGCCTCCTGCATCCAAACCAGGAGGTGGACACCTGCGCCTTTTTCACACCGGAGAAGGCGAGGCAGGCCATCTTTCATGGAAGCCTGGCCGAGCGCTTCCTCCTCGCGCATCTGGACGGAGTGCCAGACTCAAGGTAGATTCGAGGTGTCTCCATGCCAAGACTTATCCTGATCTGCGGGCTCATCTGCACAGGCAAGTCCACCTACGCAGAGAGCCTCTGCCGGTCTCTTCCCGCCATCAATCTCTCCGTGGATGACCTGATGCTCCATATGTTCGGGCAGGACGCGGGGGACATGCACGACACGTATACAGGCCGCGCGAAAGTGTATCTCCGGGAGCAGACGCTCCGGCTGCTCCGTGGCAACGTCCATGTGGTCCTCGACTGGGGCTTCTGGATCCGGAAAGAGCGGGAGGAGACGCTGGACTATTTCCGCGACCGCGGCTTTTCGCCGGAGCTCCATTTCCTGGACATTTCACAGGAGGAATGGACCCGGCGGATCAGAAAAAGAAACGCAGACATCCTGGCCGGACAGACAGGCGCGTATCTCGTGGACGAGGGACTGCAGCAGAAGGCACTCGCCCTCTTTGAGCGGCCAGCCCCGGATGAGGTGGACGTTCTTATACCTGTATGATGTGTAGCGTCTGTCTTTCATGCATAATGTGTCATATGTGTATTCACCCACAGGCTTTTCGAAGGGAGCGAATCGTCAAATGGCCCGGCGTCTGACCTACCTCTATTTCGCAGCCCTGCTGCTTGCCCTGTGCGTTTTCGCGCCCGCGCTTTCGGAGGACGCGGTGCCCGTCTGGGAGCGGCGGGTGACACTGCACGCGGGGTTTGATCCGGAGCGCCCGGTCCCGGACGAGACCGTGCAGCATCTCCTCCGTGCCGCCCTGTCGATGCCGACGGGCGGTGATCAGGCGGCGCTCCGCTTTCATGCAGTGGAGGACCGGGACACCATGCGGAAGATGCAGGAGGGGCACCCCTATGCCTCCGCCCTCTCCACATCTCCGCTCGTGATCGTGGTGTCAGGGGACATGGCAGACGCATATTACCCGGAGCTCCTCGAGATGGATGCGGGTCTGGCCGCCGGCGCCATACTTATGGAGGCGGCGGATCGGTCCCTCGCCACCTGTGTCCTGTCCATCTCGCCGCAGGAGAAAAGGATCGAGAGCGTCAGGGCGGCCCTCTCGCTCCCGGAAACCCTTCGCCCCATCCTCATGGTGGCCGTCGGCTATCCCTCTGAGGATGCCCGGACGTCCGCATCCATTCGCCCACTGGACGATGTGTCCGTCACCTTTGTGCCCGGGGAGGAAGAACAATGACTCCATATGTCCGCACCGTCCACTACTATGAGACCGACATGATGGGCCTGACCCATCACAGCAACTACATCCGCTACATGGAGGAGGCCAGGATCGACTTCATGGAGCAGCTGGGCTTTCCCTACAGAAAGATGGAGCAGGAGGGCATCGTATCGCCGGTGACCAGCGTTTCCTGCCGCTACCGCCGCTCCTCCACCTTCGGGGACACGCTCTCCATTTCCGTCACCCCCGCCTCCTTTGACGGCGTGACGCTCAGGATCCACTACGAGATGCGAAAGCCGGACGGGGATCTGGTGGCGGAAGCCGACTCCGAGCACGTGTTCCTCGACAGGGAAGGGCACTTTGTCCGCATGCGGCGTGTGCAGAAGGAATTCTGCGACGCCATCGCCGTCCTGATCCCGCCCGCCTGACCGCTGCACTGTCCGCATTCTCTGTATTGTCTGCATTTGATGTATTTGGAAGATCATGCGCATGATTTCGATCGAATCACCACTCCTGTGGCTGGTGATGTACATACTGCTGTCAGGCTCGGCATCCCTCCTTTTTCATGAGGCCGGCAGCGCCATACTTCAGGAGCTCGCCGTCACGGTGAGCTGTGCCATCCTGTCCCTTACGCTTTTCCGCTGTCTTAAGCGGAGAGGGCGGCTCATGGCTGCAGGCCTCTGCCGGCCAAAAGGGTCTGCCAGGCGGCTTCTCTTCTATCTGCCGCTCGTGTGGGTGGCCTTCTCCCCCCTGCTCTATGAGCCGCTCCTTGCGTCTTTCCCGGACATCCTGGTGGTTGTCCTGCGCTTCCTTTTTGCCGGGTTTCTGGAGGAGATGATCTTCCGCGCCCTCACGATGGAAGCGCTGCGTGGATACACCGGAAAAGTCCATTCCATGATGCTGTCAGCACTCTTCTTCGCCCTCTGCCATCTCCTCGCGAGCCTCGGCCACATGGTGCCCGTCGTGCTGACCTTCCAGGCCATCTACACCTTCGCGGCCGGAATCGTGCTCTGCCTCGTGTTCACGCTGTCCGGAAGCATCCTCCCGGGGCTGATCTTTCACGTCCTGCATAACGTCATCCTCGCCCTGACCGGGTTCGGGATGGGGGACGACCTGCAGCTGCTCACTACGATCAATCAGGCAGTGATGTGCCTGTATGCCGTGTTTCTTCTGTCTGTATACAAATCAGACATGGATGCCGCCCGGGTCCATGGTCCTGCG
>JAFUBA010000083.1 GCA_017460395.1 Clostridia bacterium
CCATAGCTGACCCATCCGCCGATGGGGTCCTCGCTGCCGCAGAGCACATACGTCTTCATCCCGGCATCCGAGGATACGAGCATGCGGTATTTTCTGCCGCTCCCTGTCTCGTACACATATTCTTCGCCGCAGCCCTCCAGCCTGCCCGGCGCAAAATTGAACATGAGCCGCATGTCATGGTCCTGAAGGCCCAGGCCTGTCACCTGATCGTCAATGAGCACCAGGTCCTTTTCCAGGCGTATGACCCGCCGCCTGTGATAGATCGGGTCTGAGGTGAACACATATCCGTTGTGGCTCACGTCAATGATCGCATAGTCCTCCCGCTCCTCAAAGCGGTGCAGGAACAGCCGCACGCCGCGCACGCGGCTGACCCCGGGGACGGCACCCATGGTGAGATCGTCCACATACAGGGTATTGTGTGCAAGCGCGCCCGTAAAATAGTGCCGCCAGTTTTTCCAGATGGACTGATTGTAAATATACCGCCCGCCGTCCACCAGGATGTCCTCGCCGCACAGATGCAGCTCCAGATGTCCCGTGTCATTGTGGCTGTGGGTGCTCTTTTCTCCCCGCTCCAGCTGCACGCCGTGCACGTGCATGTAGCTGTCCTCTTCCCCCCATCCGGTCCGCATGATGTGGATGCCGGCCTCCTTCATGGAGAAGTTGCGCTGCACCGGTGCATGACCCAGCCTTCTGCCGCTTGCGACCCAGAGAAAATCGCCTCTGCCGGTCCACTCGGCCATCTGCCGGAACCATGCGCGCATCTCGTTGAGATCGAAGGGGTCCATGGACAGGTTCATGCCCTCATACAGGGAGGTGTCGGACCTCCTGGCGAGAAGGTCGTCCCGGTCCGCATCGCCGATCATGGGGGTGGAGAAATCGGGCTTTAGCTGCCGCAGGATGAACTCGCAGGCCCGCGTCAGCGTGTCCTTTGCATAGGGCGGCACCGGAATGTGATTGAGCTCACACAGCCGCACGCACTGAAAATAGGAGATCGCTGCCACCATGTGATAGATGCTGGTGCGCTCCATGTGCACGCCGTCATTGTCAAAGGAGTAGCGCATCTCATGCATGACCCGCTGGTACCCGCATCGGAACCATTCCTCTGCCCCCTGCAGCTCTGGGAACATGATCCCTGCCTGCAGCAGCGCACCGGATTCCATGGTCAGCCAGTTGGAGCTCTTTTCGTGGTTGGTGTAATGGTCCACCAAAAAGTCCGCATGCATCCGCACGGCCCGAAGGAAGAGAGTCCACCCCTCCCCGTCAAACGCCTCGCTCTCCCGGAAGGCCGGGAGGCAGGGAATGAAGGCCGTGTAGATGCGCATGGCGGTCTCAATGTGGCGCCAGGGATAGCTGGGATACTGATGCTTCCGGATATACCCTTCCTCATCCCTCAAAAAATCCTCCAGGGGCCAGCTTCTGAGAAAAGAATTCAGGAGGCGAAGCGCCTCCCTCGGATAGCGCTCATCGCCCGTCTTCGCATACGCCCTTGCCAGGGGCTGCCAGAAGATGAAGCGGTACAGACTCCAGCTCCACTCGTTGTCGTGGGCCGCATCGTCTGTGGGATTCAAGTGCCAGTCCACCTCCCCGGGGAAGGTGTAGCCGTAGAGGGTATGTCCCATGACCTCCTCGGCATCCTCCAGGAGGTGCTCATCCCTGCAGGCGCGCAGATCCTGAAGCGTAAAAAGATAGGCCGGGTCCTGTCTTGTTCTGAAATGGCGAAGGATCGCCTGGATGCATGCGTCCGTGTCTCCCCGCTCCATGGCCTCCCCGGCCTCTTTCAGGGAGGGATGATGAAGGTTTACCAGGGATACGAGTTCCTCTTTCCAGTCCATATGCTGCTCCCTTACTCGTTTTGTTATTTTCGCCTGTTTTTATGCTCATCTGTGCATTCCCAGAAAGCCTCCCTCCGGAAGACCTCCTGGCAGTGCGCAGAATCTCCCCGGAGCCTGAATGGCCCCGGGGAAGGGGTGACCCGGCCACGCGCCGGGCCACCGCGGGTTGATTCATCGTGTCAGTTGGCCATGAAGGTGTCGTAGGCAGCCTGCTTGTAGCCGATGGCGCGGCTCAGGCCGTAGGCTTCCATCTGATCCACATAGGCCTTCCAGGATTCCTCGGTCAGCTCTGCCTGGCCGGTGATCCACTTGGCTTCCATCTCTTCCCTGTAGGTCTTCAGGTTGGCCGTGATGGTGGCGAAATCATCCGCATCATCCGTGGCAATGGCAGCACCGGCGGGATACATGTACTCGCCGTAATCGGTGCGGGTCCACAGCTTCATGCCGGCCACCTGTGCGGTGTAGCTGTAATACTGATCGTTCACGCGGGTGTCCTGCACCACGGGGCCGTTCTGATGGCCGCGGGCATACACGGACAGGGCAGCGGCCACGTTCAAGCCGTCAGCATTGTGGAGCACGATGTCGGTGAAGACGGGATAGCCGTCCACCATGTTGTAGCTCTCGCCCTCAATGCCGAAGCAGTTGATCATGTGGCCTTCCTCGGAATACATCCAGTCCAGAAGATACAGCGCTGCCTCGTACTTCTCGCCGCCCTCGTCGGCCAGACGCTTGGAGATGGCCGCAGAGGAACCGGAGGCATCATAGAGACCATTCATCTTGGAGAACTTGGCGTTCTTGCCCTTGACGGAGGTCACGGGCACGGTGGTCACCATGTCGGATTCATCCTGGATGAGGCCCTGCTCGAGGAGGTTGGGGAAAATGTTGGAGGCGCCGCCGCCGCAGGCATCGTAGGTGGCAAAGGCATTGCCGGCTGCCATGATGCCGCGTCCGTCGCCGGCACCGGTGTGGGTCAGGTAGTCCGGATCAAACAGGCCGTCTGCGTACCATCTCACCATGGTCTTCAGGTACTCATAGTGGCTGTCCTCGGTGATGCCGTTTTTGACAACGCCGTCTTCCACATAGTAGTCGCTCCAGTTGTCAAAGCCGGGGGTGAAGATCTGGTTCATCCACTCGGTGCGGGTGATGAAGGGGATCATGTCGGGGTGGGCTTCCTTGACGGCGCGAAGCACGGTCTCCCACTCGTCGATGGTCTCCGGCACCTCAAGGCCCAGCTCCTTCAGGATGTCGCCGCGCATATAAAAGCCGGAGGTGAACAGGCAGTTGTTGTCCTCAAAGGTCGTGCCGCGCAGGAAGGGGAAGACATAGTAGTCGCCCTCGGCGGTCTTCACGGACTGGTCGATGATGGGATTGCCGTCCAGGATCGCCTTGAGATTCGGGGTCTTGCCGGATGCGATCGCATCGTTCAGGGGCTCAATCACCTCGTCCGCGATGGCTGCACTGGCACCGCCCGGATAGGAGGTCCAGGAGTATTCCACGATGTCGGGCATCTCGTCCGGCACGGCGGTCAGGAGGTTAAACTCGGTGCCGTCCTGGCCGGCGGCGGGATGAATGAACTCGATCTCGATGCCGGTGGCTTCCTTCACGGCGTCATACCAGCGGGTCTGCGCCATGTTTTCGACGCTCTTGCCGTCGACGGTGACACCCTTGAGGTTTTCATGCAGCTTCGTCCAGTATGTCAGCTTCACGCCGGCATAGGGCTTGTCGCTCTCGGCAGAGGCCGGCACTGCGAGCAGTGACAGCATCAGGCAAAGAGACAGGATAAGGGCTACCAAACGCTTCATGATACAGGTCTCCTTTGCAATAAAAATTTTTATCATCACAGCGGCTGTGCCGCCGGGAATCCGAAACCAGGCTCTGCACCTGCAGAGTCATTATGAAAAGCTGCGCCCGATCTCCGAGGGCAGCTGGAAGCCCTGGAGGCATGCCCGGAAGGTGTCCTCCAGTCCCTCGACCGCGAGGAACCGGTCGCCCGCCTCCTCAAAGAAGGTCTTTCTCTCCTCCGCGACCTCCTGCACCGGGAGCGCCTGCGCCATGCGCACGGCCAGGAGATGGCCAAGGCCGGACACGGGCGTGCAGGGCACCTTTTCGCCCGTCTCCATGCACCGGAGGACCACGGCGAGCTTCTCCATGGGGTTCCCCTTCTCGGGATCCCCGTAGTCGAGCTCCTCCCCAGTATCCAGTGTCACGCGCAGCGATTTTCCCTTGCCCCATGTAAGGCGCGCGTGCTCAAACTCTCCCAGGCCCTCCTGCCCCAGGTTTTTTGTGCGCAGGGGATGGGCCGTCTCGTAAAAGAGCTGGACCCCCTCCTGTGTCCTGAACCTCAGGCAGGCGATATCGTAGTTTTCGGCGTCAGGGTTTGCGTGGAAGAGTTCCCCCTCAGCCTCCGCGGGAAGCGCCGCGGTGGCGGCAGATGAACCCAGAAGATAGGTCATGAGCTGAAAATTGTGGGCGCAGGCGTTCATGAAGGGACTGTCCAGCACCTCATGTCCGCCAAGCGTGATTTTCCCGGCCCAGTTGCTCCTTTTGTAGTATGCCGCACCGCGCCGCATGGCATGCATGCACCGAAGACGCAAGGGGGCACCGAACCTGCCGGAGAGGATGTCCTGCTTGAGTCTCAGGACGCCGGGGTCATAGTTGAGCTGCCAGCCGACGGCAAGGATTTTTCCTGCTGCCTGTCCTGCTGCCTCCAGATTCCGCGTCTCCTCCTCCGTCAGACACAGAGGCTTTTCGCACAGGACATGGGAACCCTTCTCCAGGCAGTAGAGCGCCATCTGCGTGTGCAGATGAATCGGGGACACCAGGATGCTCAGGTCCGCATGGTCCTCCCTGTAGAAGTCCTCGAGGGAATGGTAGACCGGAATGTGTCTTTCCCGTATCACGGGATATTTTTCTTCCAGGTCCTCCGCCACATCCACAATGCCTGCAAGGTCTGCCCCCAGGTCCTTTTGCGTGAATTCATTCAGATATTTCTGGCCATACCAGCCCACGGACACCAGCACGACCCGTGGCCGCGATGCACTCACCTTCAGTTGCCTCCTGTCTCCATGTAGTCTGAAAAGACACATTCACCATCGCCCGTGGAGAACAGGCCCATCCCGGCCCCGGTGAACCGCTTTCCCGTCCGGCAGCCCTCGTCCGTCAGCTGCTCTGCGAGGAAGGTATACGAGGTCCCCTCGCCCCAGGAGACGGTCCTTTGAAGGCCTGTCCCGGTCACAGTGATGTCTGCCTGCAGGCCCGGGATCGTTCCCAGCACCTGCTCGGACCGCTCCTCGCCCCTCTGTTCCACGAGCACAAATTTCGCCCCGCCACTTTCTGTTCCGGCTTTGATTCCGGCGCAGAAATAGCTTTTCTCGTCATAGTACCCGGCGATGCCGGCAAAGCCGCCCTCCTGCATGCAGGAGACATCCACATGCACCCGCGGCATGATGTCCGGCTCCGCCTGCCGGTGCAGTATCACGTGGGCACCGTGCAGTTGCGTCAGGTCCTCTCCGCCCTGCACGATGAAGCTGTGTTCTCCCCGGACGCGCATGAAGGCTTTCGGGTTCTGCCTCGGCGAGATCCATGGAATCTCAGATGACTCCACGCTGTCTTCAAGCAGCTTTTTCTGGAGACCGGAGCCGCCCCGAAGTCCGTTGACCATGGGCCAGCCGTCCACCCACTCCACGGGGTCCAGGGCCGTCTCGCGGCCCATGAGGGTCTTGCCCTCCACCTTCCGCCCGCAGAGATATACCATGGCCCATCTCCCGTCCGGGAGCTCCACCATCTTTCCATGCCCGCACCGGCCGATGAAGGAGTTTTCGCCGCCGCAGGTGAGGATCGGGTTCCAGGGGCAGGGCTCA
>JAFUBA010000084.1 GCA_017460395.1 Clostridia bacterium
ATGTTGCATGTGGTACACCATTCACAGGAGGTGGCGGTATAGCCGCTCTAAAATTTTGTGTATGGCACACGTCAAAAAACGTCAAACCCCTGTGAATTAAGGGTTTGACGTTGCGTAAAATTTCTAACTTTTCAGAGCTGCATTCGTAGGAGCACGCCGGGATGCCCGGAGGTGCAGGCAGGGGTGACAGGACAAAAGAATCCATACATGCAGGTTATGCAGGAAATTGCAGGAGGAAAGCAGACATGATCATTATTCTCAAGCAGGATACCAAAAAAGAACAGATCGAGCGCCTGGAAGCGTTCTTTGCGGGCATGGGCCTGAAGACCCATCTGTCCGAGGGCGAGCACTCCACCGTCATGGGCCTGGTTGGCGACACGTCCCGGGTGGATCCGGACATGCTGGAGTCGCTGACGGAAGTGGCGGCGGTCCGCAGGATTCAGGAACCCTACAAGAAGGCCAACAGAAAGTTTCATCCCCTGGACACCGTGGTGGACTGCGGCGGGGTGAAGCTTGGCGGCGGACATTTTCAGATGATTGCAGGCCCCTGCTCCGTGGAGAGCGAGGAGCAGATCGTGGCTGTGGCAAAGGCGGTCAAGCAGAGCGGCGCCACCCTGCTTCGCGGCGGTGCCTTCAAGCCCAGAACATCCCCCTATGCCTTCCAGGGTCTTCACGATGAGGGCATCCGTCTGCTTTTGCTGGCAAAACAGGAGACGGGCCTGCCTGTGGTGACTGAGATCATGGACATCAAGCATCTGGATCTGTTTCGGGACGTGGATGTGATCCAGGTGGGTGCAAGGAACATGCAGAACTTTGAACTGCTCAAGGAACTGGGGCATACCGGCAAACCGATCCTGCTCAAGCGGGGGCTTGCCAACACGCTGCAGGAGCTCCTCATGAGTGCGGAGTACATCATGGCAGGCGGCAATGAGCAGGTGATCCTGTGCGAGCGGGGCATCCGGACCTTTGAGACAGCCACCAGAAACACGCTGGATCTCAGCGCGGTGCCGGTCCTTCACGGCCTGACCCATCTGCCGGTGGTGGTGGATCCGAGCCATGCCACGGGCTATTCCCGCCTGGTGCCCAGCATGTCCCTGGCCGCGGTGGCAGCCGGCTGTGACGGTCTGATCATCGAGGTGCACAACGATCCGCCGCATGCTCTGTGCGACGGCGCCCAGTCCCTGACCCCGGAAATCTTCGACGAGGTGGCGCGCAAGGTGCACAAAGTTCGAGATGCACTGAATGCGTAACGCACTGCGCACATAAAGAAAAAGAAACAGGACCCGGAACGCCTCCGGGCCTGTTTTTTGTCTATAGAGTATGTGTCATTTTGCGACTGCTTCCATTTCCTCCAGGAATTCCGGGCAGCTCCATACACCGCATCCGGCGAGGCGGTCGTTTTTCACCAGCATCTGCACGGTGAGACCGTTGTCCAGGGCGAACAGGAGCTTGCGGGCGGAGGTGAGGGTACCGCCGTTTTCGTAGGTGGCGTGGTCAAACAGAAGGCCCAGCAGGCGGCCTATGGTATCAGGGTCTGTGACCTGACCTGCATCATCCAGGGAGATGCCGCTGACGTGGCCGCGCAGCTGCAGGGTGTCCTCCAGACGCTCCCTGCCCTGGATGGCAGTGCCATTGAAGGAAACACGCTGGAAGAGGCGCATGGTGCCGTCCACCTCTGCGGCCACCAGGGTGCCATCCATGCCCCTGATCCCATACACGTCATGCCCGGTGGTGACAAGGTTGGACACCAGGACGTTGTTCTGGGAGAGGGAGGGCTCGAGGCTGTACTCGTTGGTCTTGCCGAGACTCTGCCCAAGAAGGGATGTATCCACGCTGTCCGGCGATGTGAGCAGCCGGTAGAACCTGCCCTTGATGCCAATGAGCGGGAAGGTAGCCCCATCTCCATCGGCCCACAGGGATCCGGCCGCAGAAAGGTTTGAGCCCTTACCCACAGAGATCATACCGCCCAGGTGTCCTTCATCAAGACCGGACGAGAGATCGCCGGCCGGCTGAGATGTGATGGACGGGAGGCTTCCTGGGGGTGAGAAGGCGTTCAGGGAGGGGATGAGCAGCGTCATCACGAGAACGGCGGCAGCCGCGACCGCGGCGTATCTCCAGGACACACGGGTTGTGCGTCCCTCGGAGGCTTTCACCCGGATCCGGCGCTTGAGATCGGCGTCCGCCTGAAGACCTGCGAGCCCGCGCCCGGCAGTATCGGGAAGGCGGGAGAGCATATCGGAAACATCAGTCAAAATGCATCTTCTCCTTTCGGAACCAAACATGTGATGCAAAGGAAACGCTGTAAAAAAGGTGAAGCCGGAAGCCTGTCTTCCGGGCATAATCAGCTGTTGTCTTTCAGGTATTTTTCCAGATGCTTTCTGGAACGGGACAGGCGGGAGGAGATGGTTCCCTCGGGGAGACCCAGCAGCTTTGCGATCTCCGAGATGCCATAGCCCTGGTAGTAATACAGCAGGGTGACTTCCTTGAAGTCTGGGGACAGCTGGTTGATGGCGCGCATCACATCCTGCTCTTCCTCCAGCTTTCCGTATTCATCCGGTGCCGGGATCAGCTCAAACACGGGGCTGCCCAGCACGACCCGCTTGACCCATGCGCTGCGCCACAGGTCCTTGCAGCGGTTCAGCGCGACCTTCAGCAGCCAGCTTTTCTCGCTGCCTGCCTGAAGCTGCGGACTTGTCTGAATCAGCTTGACAAAGACGTCCTGACAGACGTCTTCAGCCTGGGTTCTGTCTCCGAGATAAAAGTAGCAGACCCGGAGTACATCGGTGGCATACAGATCATAGAGTTCCTCAAAGGTGAGGGAGGACACTCCGTCCCCTTCCGGGAGATCTGCAGCCCCTCTGGTGAGGTCGCTCAACGTCTCGCCCCCATTCTGATGTAGGTGACACCAATATAACGGAGCTTCAAATGCATTTCATTCCCCTTCCGGCACAAAAAATTGCAGAATTTCAGCATCTGGAAATATCTGTAAATAAGGCCATACCTTGACGGACAGCATGCTTGATTGTACAATCATGCACAGAAATAAAGGCAGACATGAAAGGGGGCTTTTTTTACGCTGCATAAGAGAATGTACGCAGGCAGCGAAAGAAAAAGCATCCTGTTCAGAAGGCTTTTGGTGATCAGCGATATTGCACATCCCAGGTCTAATTTCCAGATCCAATACAATGATACGGAATCACAACAGAAACATAAACGGTTCAGGGTTTTTCGTTGACCTTTTATGCAACCTGTGTATGACACCGTTTATGTAACGAATAGAAAAGGCAGGTTATCCCATGGTTTATCAAGCGCCCACTTCCGAAGAGAGAGAAGCATTTCACCAGGGACAGAATGCCCATGTTTACAGGATGCTCGGCGTACACTCGGCCGTGCAGGACGGAAAGGCTGTCTGGCATTTCGCCGTGTGGGCACCCAATGCGCAGGCCGTGTCGCTGGTTGGCACCTTCAACGGGTGGAAACGTGACACGCACCCCATGATCAAGCAGTTTGACGGCACGTGGGAGATCCGATTGCCTTCGGAAGTGTTTCCGGAGGCGGCAGATGATACAGCCTGTTTCTACAAGTATGCCGTCACAGGTGTGGACGGCGTGGTCCGCGAACTTGCAGACCCCTATAGCTTCAGAATGCAGATGCAGCCCCATTTTGCCTCCATTGTGACCTCCATGGAAGGGTATGCATGGCAGGACGATGCATGGATGGCAAAGAGGAAGCAGCGTGACCTGAAGGGCAGCCCCATGAACATCTACGAGGTGCATCTGCCTGCGTGGAAGCCTGAAGCGGGCGCGCAGGGTACATACCTGAGCCTGGCAGAGCGGCTGATCCCCTATGTCAAAAAGCTCGGTTACACCCACGTGGAGCTGCTGCCCGTGATGGAGCATCTGACCGACGAAACGCTCGGGTATGAAGTGGTGGGCTACTTTGCACCCGCCAGCCGGTACGGACAGGCCCGGGAGCTGATGGAACTCATCGACCGCTTTCATCAGGCGGACATCGGCGTGATCCTGGACTGGGAGCCTGCCATGTTCCCGAAGGGTGCATCCAATCTGCGGTTTTTTGACGGTACCAGCCTGTATGAACACCCGGATCCCAGAAAAGGGGAGCTGAGCGTGAAACAGGCACTCCTGTTTGACCTCGCCCGCGGGGAAGTCCAGTCGTTTCTTCTCTCTGCAGGCGCATTCTGGCTGGAATGGTTTCATGCAGATGGCTTGCGCGCAAATAGCGTTTCTGCTATGATTTATCATGATTTCTGCAGACAGGAAGGCCAGTGGGTGCCCAATGAGTACGGCGGCAGGGAGAACCTGCAGGGGATTGCCCTTCTCCAGAGAATGAATGCGCTCTACCAGAAGGAATTCCCGGGCGTTGTCCTCATTGCGCAGGAGGAACAGGCCTACCCCGGCGTGACACGCGCATCTGCGGAGGGCGGCCTTGGCTTCACTTTCAAGTGGAACACAGGCTGGCTTGCAGACATACTCTCCTACATCCGCTATCCGCAGCATGAGCGGAAGTGGCACCACGACAAGCTGACCTTCTCCCTGTTTTATGCCTTCTCAGAGCATTTTGTGCTCCCCTTCAGCCACACACTGGCGATGGAAGGCGGCTTCCGCATGGCGGAGGAAGGGCTGGAGGAACGCGTGGCCTGGGCCGGACGAAGGGCGCTGTATGGCTACCAGATGGCGCATCCCGGTAAGAAGCTGATGCTGATGGGCGGCGAGATCGGGGAGAGCGGCGTATGGAGAGGCACCGGCGCCCAGTGGGCGCAGGCAGAGGACGCGCAGCATCTGATGTTCACGCAATATATCACAAGGCTCAATGAACTGTATGCTGCCACGGCTGCCTTCTACGCGCAGGATGATTCCTGGAGCGGTTTTCAGTGGACACAGGCCAACGATTCAGACAACTCTGTCGTGGGGTTCCTCAGATGGGACAGGGAAGGCAGAGCGGTCCTGTGCGTGACCAATTTCATCTCCAAGCCCCACAACGTCTATCGGATGGGCCTGCCCGTGGCAGGGGAGATCCGGGAGCTGCTGAACTCTGATGCAAAAGAGTTCGGGGGCAGCGGTATGGCAAATGATGCCGTGATCCGGACAGAACCCGTAGCGCAGGGCGAGATGAAACACAGCGTGCAGATCAAAATACCTCCGCTGTCCACCGTCTATTTTCTCTTCCAGAGAGCCTGATTTTCGAGATCAAGGACAGGGGTAACCCTGTCTTTGCGGATATCCCAGGTACCACTCATGTTCTTATCCCGTTGGATTTGTTATTACTTGCGATTCACCACCCAAACCCAAACTCACCACAATGTTAAGGAGCGTGTTTTCTCATGCTGAGAAAAAAGACTTGTGTTGCCATGCTTCTGGCCGGTGGCCAGGGCAGTCGTCTGGGTATTCTGACCAAGCAGGTAGCCAAGCCTGCGGTGCCCTACGGCGGCAAGTACCGTATCATCGACTTCCCTCTGTCGAACTGCACCAACAGCGGTATCGACACGGTCGGCGTGCTGACGCAGTATCAGCCCCTGGAGCTGAATGCCTATATCGGCAGCGGTGCACCCTGGGATCTGGACTTGTCCAACGGCGGCGTGTTTGTTCTGCCTCCCTATCAGAAGGGCAAGGTGGGTGAGTGGTATCGCGGCACGGCCAACGCCATCTATCAGAACATGGCGTTCATTGAGCAGTACCATCCGGACTATGTGCTGATCCTCTCCGGCGACCACATCTACAAGATGGACTACAACCGGATGCTGCAGTTCCACATCCGCCATGGTGCGGACGCCACCATCGCCGTGCGCGAGGTGCCGTGGGAAGAGGCAAGCCGCTTTGGCATCATGAATACCGATGCGGACGCCAACATTCTGGAGTTCGAAGAAAAGCCGAAGCAGCCCAAGTCCAACAAGGCCTCCATGGGTGTGTACATCTTCACCTGGGAGAAGCTGCGCAAGTACCTGACCGAGGATGAGGCCGACAAGTCCTCCTCCAATGACTTCGGCAAGAACATCATTCCGAAGATGCTCTCCGAAAAGCAGGTCATGGTCGCCTATGACTTTGACGGTTACTGGAAAGACGTGGGCACCATCGAGAGTCTGTGGGAAGCCAACATGGATCTTCTCTCCACACCCATGCCCATCGATCTGCATGACAAGAAGTGGCGCATCTATGCCAGGAATCCCGGCTATGCACCCCACTACATTGCCAAGGGTGCCACGGTCGTCGACAGTCTGATCACCGAGGGCAGCGAAGTGTACGGCCATGTGGAGCATTCCGTGCTCTTTGCCGGCGTCGTCATTGAGGAAGGCGCTTCCGTCCAGGATGCTGTCATCATGCCCGGTTCCATCATCCGCCGCGGTGCCGTGGTTCGCAGGGCCATCGTCGCCGAAGACGCTGAGGTGGGCGCCGGCTCCTTTGTAGGCGAAGAGGAAGGCAATATTGCCGTGGTCGGACACAGCGTCAAGGTGCCTGCCGGCGTCAAGGTGACCGCTGGCCAGCAGGTGGACGCACAGACAACGTTTAACTGAAAGCCGCACAGGCAATGAAAAGGGGTTGGATCACTGATGTTGAAAGATGTGATGGGTGTCATCTACACCGGCGAAAATGATGCGCAGCTGCGCGAACTGACCATGACCCGCGCCATTGCGGCGCTGCCTGTGGCGGGACGCTACCGCGTGATTGACTTTCTGGTTTCCTCTCTGGTGAACGGCGGCATGCGCAATGTCGGCGTCATCATGCAGAAGAACTACCATTCCCTCATGGACCATCTGGGCTCCGGCAAGGAATGGGACCTTCACGGAAAGAACGACGGCCTCTATGTGCTGCCGCCTTTCCTGACCCGCGAGAATGTGGGCGTGTACACCGGCGTTCTGGACGCCCTGCGCTCCAATACCAACTATCTCAGCCGCTCCAAGCAGGAGTATGTCGTGCTGTGCAACTCGCTGATCATCAGCAATCCGCATATGGATGCGTTTGTGCAGTATCATATGGATTCCGGTGCGGACATCACCCTGATGTACACCAAGGATCCCAGCATGGCAAGGGATGAGTACGGCTGCTATATCAATGTGGATGACAACGGCCGTGTAACCGACATGGAAGTCGAGCCCACTCATCCGAACCTGCCCAATACCTCCATGGATATCATGATCCTCAAGAGGGATTTCCTGCGCCAGCTGGTGGACAAGGGAGTGGCTCACGGCCAGCATGCGCTCAACCGCGATATCATCCTGCCCATGGTCCAGGGCCAGACGGCCCGCATCAACGCATGGGAGCACAAGGGCCCCGTCTGGCTCATGGACTCCGTGCAGAGCTATTTCCGTTTCAACATGGACATTCTCAACAGCGAGACCCGCAAGGCGCTCTTCCCCGAAGATCTGCCTGTGTTCACCAAGGTCCGCGATGAGATGCCCTCCCGCTACGGCGATAATGCGACGGTGGTCAACACCCTCGTCGCAGACGGCTGCATCATCGAGGGCACCGTGGAGAACAGCATTCTCTTCCGCGGTGTGCGCGTGGCACCCGGCGCCCATGTGAAGAACTGCATCATCATGCAGGACGGCCAGGTCCATTCCGGTGCTTACATTGAGAACTGTATCCTGGACAAGCAGGCAGTGATCAAGCGCAATGCCCGGCTCATCGGCCCGAGTGCATACCCGATCGTGATCGCAAAGAACGTGGTCATCTAAGGGATTCTGGCTTCTCCGGGCATCGCGACGATGCCCGGAGAAGCGATTTCGTATGTTCGGGAACAGCCGAGATGCGTTTTCGAAAAACACATAGAGAAGTGAGGAGATTACCATGAAAATTCTTTTTACCGCCAGCGAGTGCGTGCCGTTCATCAAAACCGGCGGTCTGGCGGATGTGGTGGGTGCACTGGCACCGGTTCTGGCCGCAGAAGGCCATGATGTTCGCGTCATGATCCCCCTCTACAACGGCATTCAGGAGAATTTCGGGGATGAGATGACCCACGAGCTGGAGTTTGAGGTGCAGCTTGGCTGGCGCCGCCAGTACTGCGGCGTGGAGAAGCTGGTGCGCGACGGCGTCACCTATTACTTCATCGACAACAAGTTCTACTTCGGCCGCTCCTACATCTACGGCCTGGGCGGAGACGAGTATGAGCGCTTCGGCTTCTTCTGCCGCAGCTGCCTGAATGCTCTGCCGCTTCTGGACTTCCAGCCCGATGTCATCCATGCCCACGACTGGCAGAGCGGCATGGTGCCGGCTCTTCTGAAGATCCAGTATGCACATCTGCCTTTCTTCAGCGGCATTCATACCATGTTCACCATCCACAACCTGCAGTACCAGGGCATCTTCGGCATCCGTGAGGTGCAGGATGTGCTGGGCCTGGGCGACAGCCTGTGGACCGATGACAAACTGGAGTGCTTTGGCTGCGCCAACTTCCTCAAGGCCGGCCTCGTGTATTCCGACATCATCACCACCGTCAGCCCCTCCTATGCGGAAGAAATCCAGACCGCCTATTACGGCGAGCGCCTGGAAGGCCTCCTCAGGGCCCGCAAGCAGGAAGTCTACGGCGTGCTCAACGGGCTGGATGTGGTGGACTATGATCCGTCCAGGGACCAGAACATCGCCTCCACCTTCACCCCCGACGATCTGACTGGCAAGGCTGCCTGCAAGGCCGTCCTCCAGCAGGAGATGGATTTCGTGGTGGATCCCGATATCCCGATCATCGGCATGGTGGGACGTCTGACCAACCAGAAGGGTCTGGATCTGGTGGACTGCGTGATTTCGGACATCATGCAGGAGAATGTGCAGCTGGTGGTCCTTGGCATGGGCGATAACCGCTATGTCAATCTGTTCATGTGGGCTTCGGACGAATTCAAGACCACAGATGCAGAGGGCAACGAAAAGCACCGCGTGGCAGCCCGCTTCTCCATGGACTCTGCCCTGGCACACAGGATTTATGCCGGCTGCGACATGTTCCTGATGCCCTCCCAGTTTGAGCCCTGCGGCCTGAGCCAGATGATCGCCCTGCGCTATGGCACCATCCCGATCGTCCGCGAGACAGGCGGCCTGAGGGATACTGTCCTGGCCTACAATCCCGAAAACGGCGAAGGCAATGGCTTCACCTTCTTCAATTACAACGCCCATGACATGCTCTATGTCATCCGCGAGGCCATTGAGTGCTATCACAACAACAAGGAAGTCTGGAAGACCCTGCAGCTACGCGGCATGACCACGGACTTCAGCTGGACCCGTTCTGCAAACCGCTATCTGCAGCTCTATGCAGGCATGAGCGGCGCTTCCGAGATGCCCTCCTCCAGTGAGCCTGCCGAGATTCCCGCGGAGGAAGCTCCCGTGGAAGTGGCACCCGTGGAAGAAAAGAAAACCAGGAAGGTAACGCGCAGGACTGCCAAGAAGGCTGAGGAGCCGAAGGCGGAGGATAAGCCCGACGAGGAGGCAAAGCCCGCAAAGAAGCGCGCCACCAGGAAGGCAGCGGAACCCAAGGCCGAGGAACAGCCTGCCGAGGAAGCAAAGCCTGCAAAGAAGCGCGCCACCAAGAAGGCTGAGGAGCCCAAGGCGGAAGACAAACCCGCCGAGGAAGCAAAGCCTGCCAGGAAGCGCACCACCAAGAAGGCCGAGGAGCCCAAGGCGGAGGAACAGCCCAAGGAGGCTAAGCCCGCCAGAAAGCGCGCCACGAAGAAGGCAGAAGAGCCGAAGGCTGAATAAGGAAAACGATATAGATAAGGGGACCTGCCCCATGGACAGGTCCCCTTTCTCCATCCAGAACAGGAAAAAAGGAGCAGAAGCAGAGATGAAAATCACAATGGCCGGTGGCGCCATGGAGGTTGGCGGCAGCTGTATCTTCCTGCAGATTCAGGGGTATGGCATTCTGATGGATGCGGGGATCAGGCAGGGCAGCGGGCGGGACCCACTGCCGGATTTCTACACGATTCAGCAGCTGGGCGGCGTGGATGCCATTGTGATCAGTCATGCGCACATGGACCATACAGGATCGCTGCCGGTGATCAGCAAGGCATACCCCTCGGCTCCGATCTACATGAACACCATGACACGGGACCTGACGAGGATCCTCCTCTATGACAGCCTCAAGATCATGGACCGGCGGGAGGAGGAGATCCCGCACTATTCGGAGGATGATGTGGTCCAGATGCTGGACCGGATTCGCTGCGTGCCATGGCAGGCCAGCACGGAGATTTTGCCGGGTGTCCACATGAACATGTACCCTGCGGGACACATTGCGGGCGCCACCAGCGTCTATCTGATCACCGATGAGGGGTCCGTGTTCTATACCGGAGACCTGTCCTCCTTCCCTCAGCGCACGATTGAAGGCGCCAGGATCCCGAAGCTCCGACCAGATGTCATGATCACCGAGTCCACCTACGGAGACCGCCTGCATGCAAACCGGCAGGCGGAGGAGATCCGTCTGATTTCACTGCTGAAAAGCTGTATTTCGGAGGGAAAGAAGGTGCTGATTCCGGCCTTTGCCCTGGGACGCGCGCAGGAAGTGCTGCTGATCCTTAGAAGCGCCTTTCAGAACCATGAGCTGCCGGAGGTGCCGGTGTATGTGGACGGCATGGTCCGGGACATCAATCGGGCCTACAAGCTCAATCCCACCTTCCTGCGAAATGCCCTTGGCAAGCGGATCATGAAGGGCAATGAACCCTTCTACACAGACACGATACAGGCCGTGGAGCCCATGCAGAAGCGGGAGGAGATCCTTCAGCAGAAGGGGCCGTTGATCATCGTGTCGTCCTCCGGCATGCTGACCGGCGGACCGTCGGTTCTGTATGCAAGGCTTCTGTGCCAGCGGGAGGATGCGGCGATCATCATCACGGGCTATCAGGATGAAGAGTCGCCGGGCCGCGCGCTTCTGAACATGCTCGGGGAGGAAGCAAAGGAGCGGACCATCACGCTGGAGGGCGTCAGCATGCCGGTCAAGTGCCAGGTGGAGATGGTGGGCCTTTCTGCGCACGGGGATCAGAGCGAGCTGGCCGGTCTCGTGGAGAAACTGTCGCCAAGGTATGTGGTGCTGGTGCACGGTGATCCCACGGCGATTGCAGCCCTTGGCACACAGATATCCACGGACTGGCGCAGGCGGGTCATGCAGCCCGTGGTCGGGGAAACCCTGGACATTACGCTGAAAACCCGGAGGGAACAGCTGAAGAGCACGGTGCCCTTCATGATGAACCGCAAAGATGCCCTGGACGCGGACGGGTGCAGATTGCTCTGGGAGGCGTGGCGAAGGGAATGCCCGCTTCGTCCCATGACCTTGGAGGAGATCGACCAGGTATGGCGGGGGACATATTTCAGCCGGGGAGCAGACCTGGGTGGACTTCAGGATGTGCTTCTGGAAAGTCCCTATTTTGAACGCAGCGAGAAGCGGCTGTATATGTTCGTAGCCCGGGATCCTGAGGCCGTGGAGGAGGATCTGAAGCCGAAGGAGATCACCATCCAGGAGCTGGAAGCCGCAGCCAGAGAAGTCGTGCAAACCATGCTGCCCGGGACCGAGGTCAAAAAGTATGGATACTACATGGACCGGAAGACCGTGCAGCTGAATCTGGACTTCCCGGATGCACTCCTGCCGGAACAGCTGAGGGATGCGCAGAAACTGTTCATGGAAAAAACGGGTTTTGACCTGACCGTGAATGCGAGCATGAATTTTACAGCCGCCCAGGGGCTTCTGAGAGGGCTGTTTGAAGGAAAGGTCAGCCGGATTTCCTACTTCGCCGAGCGGAAGGAGTACCAGGTCACACTGGGGGAGGCGGTAGAACAGCCGGAGAAGGCGATTCAGGCTTTCCGTGCTGAGACCGGATGGAATGTGATCGTCAGGATGCCGGGCAGGGATGTGGTGTCGACAGGTGAATCCTGGGCTCAGGCTTCAGGAAAAACAGAGGCAGGAGATACCGGCGCCGCTATATCTGCTCAGGAGGACTGGTTCCCCGGCGGAAAGACCATGCTGGAACAGAATTTTGCACTCAGCTGCGTGGACATGGCTTTCCAGGATCAGGTGATCAGACCATACAAGGTGGGCCTCAAAACGGATGCCATGGGACGCTACATGGAGCTGTCTTTCCTGACGCCGGCCCTCGGCAGGCGGGTCAGTGAGGTGCTGCGGAAGACAGCCGTGGATACTGGCTGGCGCATGCACATTGCGGAGCAGCCCAATCAGAATGAGCTTCTGGGCATGGCGGATGCAATGTGCCGGTCATATGGCCTGACGCCCATGAAAATGCCCTCCTACATGCCTGTCACGCGTTCAGTGCAGGTGCGGCTGCCGGTCGGTCAGGAGATTCCGGAAGAGATGGAAAAAGAATTTGAGGAGAAAACCGGCTGCAGGATTGCACGAAAATGAATCATGCTTCCTGAAGACTGCGTTCAACCACAAGTTGATATCTATACATGCCCGATTGTGCTAAGATGGCTACGAAAGAGAAAAACGACATAAAAACCAGGAAGTGAGCATGTACACACGTTGCTTCTTGGTGATAGTGTCGACCATGAAAGGAAAATTGAATATGGCAGTTGAAGAAGCAAGATGTTTCTCACTGTCAATTGCCATTTTCTCTGGAAGAAGGGCATTAAAGGTCCGCATAGATCAGTCAAGGATCAATGGATAGAAACATTATTTGGCATGATACGCACTCTTTTTCTCCCCCCCACAAATAGGACGGACTCTTCTGTATTATCATAAATGAGCAGCAACCCAATGGCCTGCTTTCACCTTGAGGTGCTGCTCATGCGTCCTGCCGGGTCCTGGTGGTTGAAGAAGGAAGGAGGGAATGGTTTGAGCGAATATGGAACTGACCGCAGCGGCATTTCTGGCCAGACGCAGCAAGGAGGTCCGACGCGGGAAGCGTTCGGGGAGAAACCTTCATCATCCCGGGCACAGGTGGAATGGACTGGCCCATGAATCGGGGGATTCTTTCCAAACAAGTGCCCAGGGCGAGATCGTGGATTCGAACGGCATTGCCAGGAGTGCAACGAAAAAAACGCTCGGCACGCTGTTCCATGAAAACAGTCACGACTACAGCGCGCAGTTCTTCTGATAAGATGACTATGCAGAAAGAAGCGACAAAAAAACATAAAACGCATACCAACTCGGCAAAATACGCATTTACACACATTTGTCATGGTGTTAGAATCGGACACGAGTGTGAGTGCAGACAACCGAAAAGACCGATCTGAAATGTGTATACGGGGAAGCGGGCGGCTTCCATGCAAGTGCAAAGCACAGGAAGGGGATATAAAGATGGAACTGAGTGCTAAGACAGTCCTTTTTACAGAAGACGGACGGGAAGTCACGGTTCTGAAAACAATCTCCCTGAATGGGGGATCTGCGGATGTGTACAAGGTCAGTGCGGCTGGGAAAGACTATGCTCTGAAATGGTTCAAGCTGACAAACTGCGTATGGGGTAGTGAAACGGAAAACCATGTAAGGATGCTCATGCAGAAGGGAGCACCGGGAGATAACTTCAGCTGGCCTCTGGCTCTTGTATCGGAGAAGAAAAAGGCGGAAGCGGGAGACACACTGGGCTATTTGATGCCCCTGATGCCGGACAACTTCTTTGATATGAAGTACTTTCTGCAGGGAAGTGACAAGCCGAAGGCCAAGAGCTTTGAAACATATTATGCTCAGCTGAGTGCCTGCATTGAGCTCGCGTACAACATGTCTATACTGCATCTGGCTGGATGGTGCTATCAGGATCTGAATCACGGCAATTTTGGCTTTGATCCCAAAACCGGCAAAGTGTTTATCCTGGACGTGGATCCCATCATTGTTGATGAGCCCAAGGCCAATACGGATGTCAAAGGCATGAGAGGCTATATGGCACCCGAGATCCCGAGAGGCAAGTATCGGGGCCATCCTTCCCGCCTGACGGATTACTATTCGCTGGCAGTGATTCTCTACCGTCTGATGTTCATTTCCCATCCCATGGAAGGAAAGCGCTGCGCGGAATGCCCCATGTGGACAGATGAAGCGGAAGAGTATCTCTATGAGATTCATCCTGTGTTCTGCTATGATCCAAAGAATACCAGCAACCGTCCGAATACAGAATGGGGTACAGATGCCTATCTGCGGTGGAACATCTGGCCTAAGGCACTGCAGGACAAATTTATCCAGGCATTTACGGATGGAGTGGACAATCCCAATCTCCGAGTCACGGATCTTTCCTGGATCGGCATCTTCTCAAGGATCCGGAATTTGCTCCTGGATATCCCGAACTATCACGAGCATCTGGTGGATTTTAATAACAGCAAATCGATCCCACCCTTCTGCATGAAGATGACGCATTTCGTGAAGAACCACGAAATAGGTGTGTCTGCGCTCTATCCAGGGAAAACGTTCTATCTGCATACCGTGACAGACGATGTAAAAGATATTCATACTCCGGCTATTGCAGTGGCATACGACAGTGCAAAGCGCCAGATGCTGTTGAAAAACTATACGCAGGAGACATGGCAGGTCTTCTTCCCCGGGCAGCCGCAGGATCAGGCGATTCGTCCATGCCCGCCGGGTGGTATATTCCCGATCATGGACGGCGTCCAGATACAGTTCCGCAAGACTGCAGATACAAACTATGTAGCGAAGATTACAGATCCAAAGAAGACCTGATAAATCGAAAGGAAGAGTATACATGTCCGAAAACTTTAATCCCTTTGGGGATGAACAGCAGCCGTTTCTGCCACCGAAGATGCCCACACAGGGCCAGGAAAAAATGCTGTTGGTTGTCTTTGTCATCGACAATTCCAGAACCATGGAGGGAGCTCCGATTGCCGCTGTGAACAGTGCACTCATGGAGACCATCTCCAGCCTCAAGGAATTCAGTGACAATAATCCTGTCAACCTGCAGATTGCGATCATGACCTTTACGGATCATGCTGAATGGCTGCAACCTTGTGAGAGGCTGACAAAGGATTTCTATATACGTACCATTGATGTACAGGCAGGTTACACAAACTACAGTGCAGCCTACACCCTGCTCAATGAGGCGATGAGTAAATCGGGGCTCATGAACTATTCAGGCAAGAAAGCTGCGCCTGCCATCATCTTCATGACAGATGGCAAGCCGGATGATGAACTGCTCCTTGAGTCAAAAATGGAGCAGCTCAAACAGAACGGATATTTTCTTCAGTCCGTGCGCAGTGCCATTCTGGTGGGCGATGCCGCGCAGAGCCCTGAGGCACGTAAATATATGACTGCTTTTACAGGCAGTGAGAAGCGAGTGTATGATTCACCAAATCCCAGTGACATCATCAACACCCTTGAACTGGCCACGATTCACACGGTGATCGGCGGAGGGAATGATGATGAGAATGTGCCTCCAGAGCCCCCAACACCGCCTGTGGACCCCGTGTGGCCTGGGAATCCGCCATTTTCCGGCTTCCCGCCAGTGGAACCGGGACCGAGCCCAATTCCGTTCCCGGGCAATGACAGCAGCAATCCCTACCCGGGAACTGATCCGGTCGCCCCGGTCAACCCGTTCCCGGTTAATGACAGCAGCATTCCTTTCCTGGGAACCGATCCGGTCGCCCCGGTCAATCCCTTCCCAGATGGTAACGATACCCCATTGATGCCTGTCACAAAATCAGATAATCCCCTGGATGTTCCCTCTTTTCCTGGGGTGACGGGGAACACAGATGCAGATATCTATACAGAGAACATGCCGCTTCCGGATACATTCGATGATCTGTTCGGGAAGACATATGACACGGATGATGGAATACCTGACTAACAACAGTAAACCGGCTGGCAGAGCGAAACTGTGTGGACAAAAGGCGGAGGGGAGGGGACGGATCTGGGCGGACAGATACATCTGGGGTTTGCAGTTGATACATCTGTGAGCATGGCCAGTGAGCTCATCTCCTCTGCAAACACGCTTCTGGCTGAAACGTTTTCGGCACTAAGGGACTTTTGCAGCACGAGCACCCTGAATGTTTATGGGACGGTGCTCGTGTTCGGTGCAAGCTGTCGGGTGATTCAGCCAATGACGAGTGCAGAGCGTCTGACATGCCCGCCGCTTCGCATTGGAAGCGATATGGAGAATAATGCCAGTTACACCCGCCTGCTTCCTCTGATCATGGACCGCAATGTGCATCTGGATGATTATGCTGTGGAACGGTTGCCCGCGCAGAGTAGCGCGACTCGTTCACTGGGTGCAAAGGTGCAGTCATGGGGCCGTAGTGTCACATCGGATGGTTTCTGTCTGTGCCTGTTCACCGATGGTATGCTGAGTGAAAAGAGTATTCTTATCCGTAATCATCTGGGCAAAGCCTTGTTTCTGAATGCAGCGCGGGAACATCGGTTTCTGGTTCGCATTGGCAGCCGCGCGGAGTGGATGACCATGCCGCAGGACAGAATTCAGGCGATCCTGGGAGACGGAAGTGTGCAGAGTGCACAGGTCTGGCCACAGCAGTTTCCCCAGCAGTTGGTAGGTCTGCTCACAGACTGGGAAGAAGAACTCTTGGGAAAAGAAAGCTTTCACTCAGTGTTTGATTGAGACCGCATGGGAAGCCGTCTGGATAAGAAGTGCATTTCAATTAGTAGAAATCGATTGGAAGAGAATGAAAGGAGAAAAACATGTCTGAAGAGTTTATGCCTGCAAAAGGCGCGATTCCCGTAACGGGTTCCACCAAAGCACTCCTGACACTCTTTATCGTGGATACCTCCGGCAGCATGACGCTGGATTCACGGATAGAGAAGGTCAATGAGGCCTTTGCTGATATTGTCAAGGGGCTTCAGCAACGCCAGGATGATGTCGGTGACAGCTTTACGATCTTTATCAGCATCCTCGGGTTTAACCAGGAAGCAAAGTGGCTTGTGGAGCCGACACCCATTTCCGAATTCAACTTCCATAAGATTGAGGCTTCCAGGTATGTCACATACTTTGGTGAGGCCATGAAGGAAGTCAACAATCAGCTGAGCCGCAGCAAGCTCCTGCTGTCAAAGTTCAAAGGGAAGATTGCCGCCCCGTATATCATGTTTATGACCGATGGCTATCCTACTGAGGAAGAGGACTATGAGAGCATCATGGATCAGATCGCGCAGAATGCCTGGTTCCAGGGCTCGCAGCGCTACGCTGTCCTGATCGGGGAAGAAGCTACCAGCCGTCCGGAGGCAAGAAGAGCGGTGGCCCGCATCGTCAAGAATCCGAAAGAGGGAATCATTACGGTGGCGGATGCCAGAGACATTGCGGAGAAGGTGACGGCTGCCACGCTGATTGCGGTGGACAACATGACCAAACATGGCGTGCAGAATCAGGAAAGAGGATATGATCTGGACGGGTTTGATTCTCTGGATCAGGACGATACAACACATGGCACGGATCTTCCACCGTTCCCGACGGATGAAGATGTATTCAAAGGACTCTTTCCCGGAAACTTTTAACATGCTCCCGGGACGCAGGAAGACCCCGGACAGCGAAATCTGCCCGGGGTTTCTCTGCCTGAGGAGGAGCGGGTGAACAGTCTGCATACGCTTTTTCGATGAAGGTTTTCCTTTGCATCAAGAAGGCAGCGTGGCAACGTTACAGATATTGCCGGGAACAGTCAGGAGACGGGAGATAATGATGAATTACAGTGTATTCAGTGCGTATGCCAGGGGATATGCGCATGTACGGGAAGATATGGTCTGTCAGGATTTCGCGGATCACTATATTGATCCAGAAGGAAAGTACGCAATCGCCGTGGCCTGCGACGGGCACAGCGACAAAAACTGCTTCCGCTCAGACCGTGGTGCCCGCTTTGGCTGTGAAGCGGTGAAGTATGTGCTCAATGGCTTTCTGGAAAATTATGTCCCTGGATCCGAAGAGAACAAGCGCGCTTTCCTTCGAAAAGAAGATGCTCTTCTTCAGACAGGCGACAAAATCCGACGCTTGATCCTTTCGAAGTGGGCTAAGCTGGTGCAGGATGATCTGAATGCGGATCCGGTGACCGAGGATGAGATGAGGAAGGTCTCCCCGTCTGTGAAGGAGATGTACAGGGCAGGCCAGCATACAAGGGATATCTATGGGGCAACGATGCAGGCCGTGGCCGTGTGCGACGACTTTCATCTTGCATTGCAGGTCGGGGATGGACTCTGCCTGGCGCTTTATCCAGATGGTGCCTGGGATGAAATACTGGAAGAAGATGAGAAGGGACAGTACGGCGGTCCGGCGTCATTGTGCGATATGGACCTGCTCACACGCCCCCGTGCGTTTCGGATCCGCTTTATTCCGGGGCGCCCTCTGGGTATGTTTGCCACTTCAGACGGCATGGGTGATCTGGACAGACTGAATTTGATTGCTTCCCTTCAGGAACTTCAGAAACGGCTGTACCGGCCGGAGATGACGGGGATGGATCACATTCCGGAGGATGCAAAGAAGTATCTTCAGAGTATGACAGAGTACTTTGCCGACAAAGACCATGGCCCGGAGGATGACTGCTCTCTGGCAGGCTTTGTGGCTAGCGACAGCCCAGCGGAAGAGATTCGGCTGTGGAAGCAGGAGGCGGAAGCGGTTCTTGAGAGAGTGACGGATATGATCCGTGAGACAGAAAAGCTGATGCAGTTTTATTCCCTGGAAAAATTGCAGTCCCTGAAGTCGCAGGTTCAGGCCATGGAAGGAGAAAGGCAGTCCATACAGGACCAGAAAAAGAGATTGGAGCAGCGCATTCACAACCTGAAGGAGAACATCCGCAGTCTGGAGGCTGAAATTTCAGCACTCGACAGGCGGGAAAATAACCTTGCACTGGAGCTTCGCGAGAAGGAACAATCCATCCGGAGAATCAATGAGCGCGGCCAGGCAGAGGAACAGATGGCTGTGCTGCAGCAGCAGAAAGAACTGGCGATCGAGTATCTCCGCTCGTCACGTGAGCAGTGGGGGGAGCCACTCAGGTGTGGTGTCCTGTTCGAGGATGCTCAGGAAACTTCTCATGAGGAAACGGGTCGGAAGGACACAGAGGTTCCGGTGATTGATAGCCTGGATAAGACCGGAGAAGCTGCGAACGACGAAAAGACAGATGAAGTGCCGGAGGAGAGCCCGCAGCCAGACCAGGAGACTGCAGGCGAGAAGGAATCGCTCGTAACTCCGGCGGAAACCGGAACACAGGCCACGGACGATGGACAGCAGCCTGCGCAGCTTGATGCGACCCAAGCGGCAGCGCAGGGAATTTCGGGCGATCAGGAAAGCGCGGGAGAAGACGCCGACCATGGGGCGCCCGAGGGCCAAGGCGAGATGTCGCAGGGCGGGAAGGCGCAGGAAGAAAGTCAGGAAGGCGGAGTGAAAAAGGTCGAGGAAACCTGCAGAACGCCCCAGACGGAGGAAACCAATCCGTTTGTGGTGCCGGAGGATCAGTTGCTTCAGCCCTGAAAAAGGAGGCTCATGGATGAGCGGACCAAAACTTTCACAGGCGGAGATTGAGCGCCAGAGACAGGAAGCACTGGCACGAGAGCGCCAGCGAAGAATCCAGGTGGTCATGGATATTCAGTCCTGCCAGGAGGAAATTCGAAAGGCGGTGCATGTACTCCATCAGCTTCAGGATCAGATGCTGAAAAGCGTTTCGGTCTCTACCGAGGCTGCCAGAAGGCAGCTGGATGCTGCACTCAGGGACATGCCTGCGGTGATGACGGTCAATCCGGAGGATGATGTGGATTCTCTCCTCTCCCGCGCACAAAAGGATGCAGCCCGCGCGCGTGCGCTCGTAGCCCAGGCCCGCACCGGCGCGGATCAGATCCTCAGGCGCGATGCGCGCCAGAAGGTGCAGGTCATGGAGAGTGAGCAGGCCAGGCAGGCGACAGATCTTCTTGCATCCATGTCGATGGATCAGGAGGGCGTAAAGCAGAATGTTGTCTTCACATCCTCAGATGCCAATCATCAGCTGAACACACAGCTGCTCTTTCAGCTTCGCCATATGCGCGAGCTGACAGGCAGTGAAGATCCGGTTTTGCAAAATCTTGGACAAAAGGGTCTTTCGATGCTCGCGCC
This sequence comes from Clostridia bacterium, assembly GCA_017460395.1. GTDB lineage: Bacteria > Bacillota > Clostridia > Christensenellales > Aristaeellaceae > UBA2943. The sequence goes on from JAFUBA010000084.1 coordinate 19,949, forward strand.
TTTTCAAAACAGCACCCACCTTACAGAGGATGCAGGGCAGATCAGGGCCGCGGTGGAGCAGCTGGTGAATGCGGAACAGGATCGCCTTCGCGTGCTGAGGGAAGCGGAAGGTATCTACAGACAGTACACGGCAATGTGTGCGCTTGCAGGGATCGCACCTCAGCCGCGAGATGCCTTTTCACAGGAGAAGCTCCTGCAGACGGAAGTGCGAAGGATGTCTGCGATTTTACAGAAACAGGACGAAATGGATTTCATTGCAGATCAGGTCAACGAGGCCATGCTCGAGCTGGGATACAGCTTTGTGAGTTCCAGTGTGGTCCGCGTAAAGGATTCTTCCGGCGACATGAGTCTGTATGCGGCCGACAGTGATACAGGCATATCTATCTATACCGATGATCATGGTCAGGTGACCATGTGGGTCACCAATCTCTCGGATCAGACGGGAGATATTTCTGATGAAGATCGGGACTTCAGTTACCAGCGCCAGCTGGACTTCTGTGCCGGTCACCCGGATATTGTCACAGCGCTTCGGAAACGCGGTGTGATCCTGCAGGCAAAACGATATGAGCGGCCCGACCGGAAATATACCCACAAGGTAGCGGTCAGGCAGGGCAGCCTGGACCGGGCAAAGAAAGTGAACAGGGGGAGAAGACGACGTGCCGCAAATCTGCGCCACATGCAGGTCTCAGGTGAATGATGGGGTCAGGTACTGTCCCATCTGTTCATCCTATCTCGGCAGCGGGGAGCGTCCTGCACCTAAAAAGACGATCTGGGAAACGGATGCGGCACAGGGCAGGCGTACCCCAGACATCTCCATGGTGCAGCGGTCATCCCCCGAAGCTCCAAATCAGGCAGAATGGGTTCTGACTTGTCGACACTGCGGATCAAGACAGATACTGCAGGACCCTTCAAAGATGCCGCTGGTCTGCCCTCAGTGCTATGAGGCATTTGACCTGATGACAGACCGCCCGCAGCGCATCGGTCAGATCCAAAGAAAAGCGCCTGCAGAAACTCCGGTGAAAAACGAAGGACAGCGGCGCTCTCCGCTGAAAAGGGCGGAGGTGGACCGGTCGCAGCTTATGCTTGTATGCTTGAAGAGTGGAACGACCATCTTCCCGGAGAGCGGACGACCAAATCTTCTGGGTCAAAAGGACGGGATCGCACCGCAGTTTTTCCGGAGATTCTCCGGAATCTCAGCGCTTCACTGCGTCGTGGAGCATGATGATGCGGGCTGGTCTATCCGGTTTCTCAATGGAAAGAGCCAGTTGAATGGTCGCTGGATCGATGTGGGTGATCGGCTGCCTCTGCGGCATGGCGACATTCTTTCCCTCGGTGAAGAATGTCATCTGCAGGTTCGTCTTGAGACGGCAAAGGGGTGAGAGGACTGAAACTGTATCTGGACCGTATGCTCTGTCCTGTGACAGCCCTCGGCCCCGGGGAACGGTTGTGTCTATGGGTATCAGGATGCAGGAGAAGATGCAGCGGCTGTGCAAACCCTGAGCTATGGGAACAGAAGCCGTCGCAGGCGGTGAGTGTAGACAGGCTGATCTCAGCTCTTGGGGACATATTTCAAACCCACAGGATCGACGGCATTACGATCACCGGTGGAGAGCCTTTTCTTCAGGCAGAAGTGCTTTGTGAAATGCTGGATGCGATGGACAGGTTGGGAGGAATGCCGAAGGACATTCTTGTCTTTACCGGATTTTTTCTGGAGGAACTGGAGGCAGAGGAGGAGACGCGGCGACTTCTTGAACGCATCGGCGTGCTGATTGATGGGCCGTATGAGAGAGATAATAATGACGGCGTATCGGCCCTTCGGGGCTCCTCCAACCAGCGCATTCACTACTTGCGGGAAGATCTTGAGAAAACATACGCGCTGTATCTTCAACAGGGCAGGCAGATTCAGAATATCGTGTACGATTATCGGATTCTTTCGGTGGGTATTCACCGGGAGGCAGGGAGGTGGAACGCATGAGTATGGAGACGCCAAAATGGCAGACGGAATTCCGTCTGTTCTTTTCTCTGAACCATCTTCTGGTTCTGACGGACAATATTTCGGATCAGTGCATGCTTCTGGATTCGGGCAGCGGGAGCCTCCGTGGACTCCTTTCTCTGGAGGGTTATCTTGTCCACATGCTCAGAAGTGCCGGCTACCCGCGGATTGCCCTGTACGATCCCGTCCGCGGTTTCAGTGACGGCGGGGGCACGGAGGATACGGTGCAGGTATTGAAACATCTCCTGGATGACGAGCAGCGGCAGGCCGGGCGCGACGGAGATGCACCGCAGGGGCACCTGCACACAAGGGGAGAGAGGAAAGCGCTGCAGGTGGACAGCTTCCGGGATGCGGCGGAGGCTGCCTATCTTCTTGGCACGGAACCGGAGAAACCATCTGCGATTGTGATCCGGTTTGCCTCGCGGCTTCTCTCCAGGCCGGATGATCTGGATATGGATGAACGGATGACTTTTCTCTATCTTCGCCAGTTCATTGACGAGGCAGGCACGGGGAAGGTGGCATCAGGACAGGGCCAGCAGATGCTTACCAGCCGGATCATTCTTTTGACAGACAAGCTCAATGACCTGCCAGCCTGGTTCTATGTCGGTGTGCCAAAGCTGAAGGTGATCCAGATTACCCGCCCGAACTATCGCCTGAGAGAGCAGTATATCAGAGAGATGGGCTCGTATATTCCGGGATATGCCGACATGGAGGAGACGGAGAGGCAGGGTTTTCTGGATCGTTTCGTGGGTTTGAGCGAGGGATTCACCCTGACAGATCTGAACCATGTGATTCGGATCATGGGACAGTACCGCCTCAAGGCAGGACGTGTGGAGCAGGCAGTCATGTTTTATCGCCATGGCGTCACCGAAAATCCGTGGCTTTCCCTGGATGCGGAGAAGATCCGGAATGCAGAGGAAATTCTGCAGCGGCGCGTTCTCGGTCAGGACCGGGCCGTGCGAAGAGCCGTGGACATCATCAAGCGGACCGTGTCCGGAATGTCAGGCCTGCAGCATTCCTCCTCGGGGAAACCGCGGGGCATTCTGTTTCTTGCAGGCCCCACAGGCACCGGCAAGACGGAGCTGGCCAAGGCGATCACCGAGCTGATCTTTCGGGACGAGCGAAACATGATTCGCTTTGACATGAGTGAGTATCGACAGTCTCAGTCGGACCAGAGGTTGCTCGGTGCACCGCCGGGATACGTTGGTTACGAGGCCGGGGGACAACTCACCAATGCAGTACGGGAACACCCTTTTTCGGTACTGCTCTTCGACGAGATTGAGAAGGCGCACCCATCTCTTCTGGATAAGTTTCTGCAGATTCTTGAGGACGGCAGAATTACGGATGGACGAGGCGAGACGGTCTATTTTCAGGACTGCTTTATCATCTTTACATCAAACCTCGGTATCTCCGTGGCATCGGATACAGTCCCCGGTACGCGGGTGCAGCAGGTGACCTATGAGGAAGACCATGGGCATCCCGAGCAGTTGGAGCAGAAGGTCCTTGCCGGGATTCGACATTATTTTCATGAGGAGATCGGGCGGCCAGAGCTGCTCAACCGCATCGGAGACAATATTCTGGTATTCAATTACATTGAAGAGGAAGCCGGGAGAAAGATTCTGGACAAGCAGCTCGATGGCATTTGCAGAAAGCTCCTGGCGGACAGGCAGATCACATTAAAGATTGCAGGCGAAGCGCACAGGGAACTGTATGCACTGGTCGTGGAAAACCTGCCGAAAGCCGAGGGCGGCCGCGGCATAGGAAATGTGGTGGAGACAAACCTCATCAATCCTCTTTCAAGATATGTTTTCGACCAGGACGTACAGGCGGGCGAGACCCTCTGTCTTGAGGGGGTATATCTAAGGGACGGGGTCGGTGAAATCAGGATCCATAAGGAGTGAATGGCATGACACCGGGGCAGAGCGCGACACTGGCGATAGGGACGAGCCTGCAGGGACAGAAGGACTACTATACTGTCTCGGCGCCTGTGTATCTTGGCGGGCACAGCATGCTCTATGCAGCAAAAACGTCCGCAGGTGCGGAATGCCTAGTGCGCTATTATAACGGGGAAAGCACCATGCAGGGCGATGTACGGCAGGCTTTTTTGAAGCTGGGCCGTATCCCCGGCATGCTGATCCCGGAAGATACCGGGACTGTCATGGGACTGCCCTTTGACGTATATGCACCCTTTGGCCAGGACATGTCAAAGGCGAGCCTGAGTCTTCAGGATATTCGCGAGCGGGTGATCCCGCAAATGTTCTGGGTGCTTTCTGCCATGCATAGCAGGGCGTTTCTTCTCCGGGACATCCGTCCCTCTTCGTTTCTCTGGGACGCAGGCAGCAGAAGCCTTGCTTACTATGCCCATGACAACCTTGCCTTCCTCACGGGCGGCTCCACTGCCACCCGGGCTGCAGCCTATGGCCTCGATCAGCGGTATGTGTCCCCGGAGGCCGTGGGCGGGGAATACAGTATCTACAGTGACCGCTATGCGTGCGGGGTGACCCTCTTTGCGCTCCTCAAAGGGCAGGCGGCGTTCGGTGCATTTGGCGAAGCCGACTTTTCCCGGTGGAAAACGACAGGCTTTCTTCCGAAAACAGCGGATCTTCAGCAGATGGATCCCCAGTTCATGGGAGACAGCCAGAGCGTGCAGTACCTAATCCAGGCGCTGACGCAGACGGAACCGCGTCAACGGTGGGGATATCCCGAGGTGAAGGTCTGGTGCAGAGGGTATGTGATTCCCATGCACCAGTCCGGACGGCAGCGTGTCCTCTATCAGATGGACCGTCCGGTGCAGGTGCAGGGAAAAGACTATTGGGACTATGCGCCGCTGGGGCTTGCACTGGCAGAGCACGGGGACGACCCGACCTGCGAGCGGGTCCCTGTGACGCTGTATCAGCGATATCCGCAGTGGCCAAAGCTTCGGCAGATCATGGACGACAACAAGCTCAGCGCACAGGCCCGCCTGTTTCAGACAGCGGTGCTGCTCTGCCCCGGACTTCCGGCGCTGTACTGGCGTGGTCAGCGGTATAATTCAAGCGCTGATCTTGCCAAGAGGGCTGCGAAAAACAGGCAGGACATGGATGCGCTGCAGGAAATGCTGGAAAACCGCTGTTTTACGTTTCTGATGAGCCAGAGAAAACAGCAGGATCCCAGGAGCTTGAGACTTTTGGAGGAAATGGAAGAGTGTGAGAGACAGAAACGGGGAGAGGGTGCACACAGGTTTATTCAGGTGCTGAGCGGCACGGGCCAGGGTACGGCGCTGCTGGTGCTGGGTAAGGCATATCCGACCTTCTCATCCTTTGTCAGTGCCTGGGCCGGCCGGCCGGAGGAGCTCAGACAGAAGGCCGGGGAGATTCTTCGAGATCAGGGGTTTCAGGCGTATGTGTGGTTTAAGGGCGCAGGCAGACAGCTGCAGGCTCTGCAGACCCAGGCTGGGGAGGATTTCTGGAGGCTGCTGGTTCTTCTGGAATTGCTGGGGAACGCAAAAGAAAAGGCAGAAGTGCGAAGAGCCTGGATGGAGAGCTCTGCGTGGGCGCCGCTTCTTTTTCTGCATTCTCACCTCGGTATGTATACGATACTGGATGAAAATCATCCCCAACTGCAGAGTCTAAGGCACTTTCAGTACCCCTCTGGCGACACTCTCAAGACCCTTTCGGAGCGTCTGCCGGAGGCGGTAAAACTGTATCAGAATGTGGTCAGCCTCTGCGAAAATAATGTGCTGGCCATGGAGCTGGGCGTTCCCGGCGAGAGCGGGTCGGTGATACGACCGAAACAGGCAGAGTATGCGTTCTGCGAGTACTGGGACGGTCTGGAGGTGCCGCCTGCGTTTCTGCAAGAAAGAGGGTTAACCTGTTCTGGTGTTGGACCGTGGCTTGACCGGGCGGAGGGGGATGTACACAGATGGCTGGATGAACAGGGGAAGGATCTGGCCAATGTGCAGTATGACCCCAGAAAAGACACGGAGTTTTTCCGGAAAGACCGAAATCTCGCAGCAATTGCCGCAGTGGCGGAAATCCTGACGGCCATGTCTATGCTGTCTTCTTCCCATGTAGGTGAGGCTGCCTTTCTGCTGGTGGCAGGTTTCTGTCTGTGTCAGGTCTGGCTCTATTTTCACTGGCGATACTGCTTCAACATGTCATCCATGCAGAAACAGAGTTATGAGTATGCTCTCAGAAGCTCAGAGTGGATCAATCATCAAAGAAATCTTCTGCACCAGGAGAGAGTTGCGATGGAAGGCGCTGTTCTCTCCGGGCAAATGTACACCCTTGAAAAACGGGGGACAGAGCGCCCCATCGGCAGTATGGCATCAGGTGGGGAAAACCTCTCCCGAAAACTTCCCCTCATGAAGACGTTATTCATGGGTTATGTGTCTGCACTTTCTGCTACACTCCTGGCTGCAGGGTACCATCTGTATCTTCCGGGGCAGATGACGGGGCTTTTTTTGCTCAAGATCCTGGCATTCACTGCCATTCTATTTGGCGTATTTCAGGGCATTCTGTGTGTAATCCAGAAAGAAATCCGAACCACAGGTCTCATCTGGTCGGTTTATCTTACCCTGTTTTCCGCACTTCTCATCATTGGCGCGACGGGCGTATCTTTCCTGGAAAATACTGTGGGAGTGGTAGCGCTCATCGTGTTCCTCGCCATCGGCGTCATGTTCTTTTTTTAACGGAATGTAATGAATATGACGTATCTGTATTGTAACGTATACCCGTTCTCAGAACGATCTGGAGGGATCACAGATGGTCTGCGGGCATATACGATTTTCAGCCACAGATCCGTTCCGGATCTTTGTGACAATCAGTATATCTATAGATGAATGGAGGTTCATCAAATGAAACGCATGTCGGAATACCAGAATGACAGTCAGCAGCACCAGCAGGAACTGCAGCAGCAGATCCAGGAAGGACAGAGAATTGTACAGGAGATCGCACGGGTGAAGGAAGGGCTCTCGGATGTGCCTGCCGGACTGGATGATGATCTTGCATCCGAAATCGGCCAGGCGGTGGAGAGCGCACGCAACGAGGCACGGGAGGATATGAACCAGGTGATATCCCAGAAGGATCAGGTGGTTGGACAGATGGAGCAGGCCGGTCAGGAGATCGGGGACAAGATCAGCGACAACAATCGCGCTGCCAGCCAGCTAGAGGGTGCCTCAGGCTCCTATGGTGCATCGGAAATCGGACGTGTCGCCTCCCGCATTCAGGAAAACACGAGCCTGGGCGAGAGCATCCAGACAGAGCTCAATCACGCGGCACAGGAAGCCGAAAGTGCGCTGAATTCACTGGAAAGCGAGATCTGAGCATAACGAAGCGTGGAGGCATCACTCGCGGGAAGGATGGACGGATATGGTATTTACGCTCAGAGAAGTTCCAGATCTGACGTTGGCCAGCTACAGCGGTGAGAGCGATCAGGATGTAAGAGGGGTGCTGGAAAAGCACAGGCTGTTTCTCAGGCAGATCCATCGTCTCTCGCTTTTGAGCGGCAGACCTGTGACTCTTGTGTATGATTATGAGCCGTCGTTTGCTCCGGGCAGGCGCATGCAGTGTTTTGTGCAGGTCGACAGCGGTGATCTTCCGGAAGAGTCGGTTCGATCGATCATGCATTCCATGGCCATCTCGCCTTTTTTTCACCTTGAGGAATGCCCGTCTCCATCCTTCCCATCCTTTCCCTGCTTTGCTACGATTGCCCGACAGGATGGCTTCATGGCATCCAGTGTGGATCAGGTAGAATACTATATTGTGGATGACTGGAAACCCAATGAGGAAGCAAGGCTTATCACCCTGTTTCAGATGATGCGTACGCTGAATGTGCCATGCTGCTTTGCAGTCACGCTGAAGGCTGTCCAGATATATGACAGAATGAAACGGGAACTAGATCAGCAGAGCAGGTGGATCCGGTCACTGAGCGCAGGGAAGATCGGTGCGCAGCGCGATGAAAATGCAGAACAGTGTCTGCGGCGCTATACCAAGTGCTTGGATGACATGAGAGCGAACCCTCAGTTCATTGCAGCCATATCTGCTTTTGCTTCCTCTGTAAAAATTGCGCAGCTTCTCCTGGACAGTGCTGCTTCGGAGGCGGTGCTGGAGGGAAACTATATCTGCAAAAGCTATTCCTGCAGCGGGAGAGGTCTGATGGATCTGCAGATGCAGCTGGTGGAACAACAGGGCCTGATGTGCGATGAAAAACTGTCCAGACAGAATAACCCTGCAAGGAATCTGCCTTTCTGGAACACCCTCTATTCACTCAGTCAGATTTGCCCCTTCTTTCTGCTTCCAGTCCTGTTTCCCAACGAACAGATCGAGCTGCCCAAAGAATCTGCGCCCGTGTATGCGCAGGATGGACTGTACCTTGGAAAGGACACAGCAGGGTATGATGTATTCTTTCCCTGGAAGTATCTGAGCCGACATGCGCTGCTTGCAGGCGTGCCCGGCAGCGGAAAAACCTACAGTATGCTTCACCTTGTGACGGAAATGCACCATCATGGTATTCCGTTCCTCGTGCTGGAACCTGCGAAGCAGGAGTACCGGGCGCTGTGCCGGCGGGAGGATATGCAGGACCTGCTTCTTTTTTCGCCCGGCAGCCCGAACAGTTTTCCTCTGCGCATCAATCCATTTGAGTTTCCACAGGGCATGAAGCTGTCGGAGCACATTGTCAATCTTCGGCAGGTATTTGAAGGCACCTTTGATCTCAATGAGGGGCCTTTGCCCATGCTCATTGACGAAGGCCTGGAGGAGGTTTATCGGGCAAAGGGATGGCTGACGTTTGAGATCAATGACGGGACGAAAAGCTATCCCAGAATGTCAGAGCTTTATGTGGCCGTAGAGAGACTGCTCAAGTCGCTGAACTATTCTCAGGAAAACCGGGATAATCTGATGACGATTCTGCAGGTGCGCATCGGGAGCCTCATGAAGCGCGACATGGGGCATGTGTTTGATGTACCAAGGTCCACGCTGTCTCCTGAAAAGTGGCTCAAAAGATCCTGCGTGATCGAGCTGGAAAGCCTTGGCCGGGACGGATCCAACTTTCTGACACTGCTTCTGGCGACCCTGATTCGGGAATATTTGAAGCTGCATCCCGGCGAACTTCCGGAGGACGGGTCTCCAAAACACGTGATCTTCTTTGAGGAAGCGCACAACCTCATTGGGCCCCGCACGGAGGCAGAGGCCGGGGGCGGCAATGTCAAAGTGGCATCCACACAGTTTATCGTCAATATGCTGGCGGAGGTCAGAGCGCTGGGCGAAGCGATCGTCATTGCTGACCAGCTGCCCACATCCCTTGCACCGCAGGTCACAAAAAACACGTCCCTCAAGATTGCCCACAAGATCACAGCCGTGGATGACAGGCAGTTTATCGGTTCCACCATGTCCATCGACGGAATCCAGATGGAAAAGCTTGCCCAGTTTACCAGTGGTCATGCCCTGTGTATCTATGAGGGACTGCAGAAGCCGTTTGAGATCCAGATTCATATGTATGAGGGGGTCAGCACGCCTCCGTCCAATGAAGAGCTGCTGTGCATACAGGGCGGGAGAAAGCGGTATCAGGCAGTGATGAGTGTGGATGCTCAGATCATGATCATGAAGTATGCAGAGCAGATGAAGGTGCTTGCAGGGGAGGCAACCCGTTTGCGCGAGCATTTGATCGAACTGTTAGGGAAAGAAACGCGGGACGTGGAAGGTGAGAAAGTCGCTATGCTGCGGCTCCTTCGTGCCAGAGAGGCGTACTGTGCATGCCTTCTGGAAGTGCTGAATTATGCTGGGCAGAACCGTACAGCGCCGGAGGAAGTGCTGAAGTTCTACGCAAAGCAAAAACAGCAGCTTGGAAAACTCTACAGTGAGGTGGCCCGCGTGAAGTCAGCAGCTGCGTGGGATGAGCGTCTTTCGGCCACGGAGAAACGGTTGCAGAAGGACTGAGGAGGGGATCGCGTTGCGTCTTGGCGGATTCAAAATGGAAGCGGACAGGATCGGCGAAGAACTGCCGCGTGCCCGGGAAGAAATGGAAGTCATATCCAGTGACAGAGCGCAGCTGGAGATGGCAGGCGGGATGAATCTGGATGATGAAATCCTGCAGGCGCTGGATGAAGCAAGAAATGCGTTGCAGGGTGAGGACGCACGTGTACATGATATAGAAGAGGATCTTCTGCGAGCAAAAGAGCGTCTTCGCGGGGAGATTATGGATGATCTGGATAAGGATCAGGATGCACTTGGCACACTTCAGGGAATGGGGGATTCAAGCTATGCAGGCAGCCTGAAGGGTGCCGAGCAGGCTGTATCTCAGCGTATAGAAGCGCTGCAGACGCTTCTCAATGATTTGGAGGAGGGAGACAGAGCATCCGATGGTGGCAGTGCCGCACAAGGAAACCTTGGTGGATTTATCCATGAGCATTTCATGGGAAAGAAAGCGGCAGAAGATGCTGCAGTTATCCAGGCTTTCACGGATCGTCTGCCGCGAATTGAGGCGACGATACGAAGCCGGGCGCAGAGTATGTTTGGCTCCTCACTAAATCAGGCTCGCTTTCAGAAACCGCTGTCAGATTCAGTGATCTATCAGACACAAGATGTGATCGATCCGGACGGGGAAGGAATTCTCGGGTACAACAATGGAAAAAAATCCTATGTTGCCGTGGGGACAGGTTTTGAACTTCAGACAACAGTCCATGAAAGTCTTCACCAGTGGTCTTCCTACAGCGGGGGATCCGGGATCTGCGTTTTTTCGTGGGGTGGTGACAGGAACCGCGAGATGAACGAGGCGATCACAGAGATGTATACCCAGGATTTGCTGGGTTCAGGGTATGGACCGGATTATTCCGCTTACTCCGAAAACCGGGATGCTATGCGGCAGTTGAGATCTGCCATGGGAGACGATGTGGTCAGGAATGCATACTTTCAGGGACGGCCGGATCTGATTCAGCAGGAACTGGACAGGACGCTTGGCAGCGGTACCTTTGGCAGACTGTCCCAGGCGTTCGATGACGCCATGTCCAGTAATGCTCAGATCTATTATCATGGGTCCGGTGACCGGGACACGATCATTCAGGACTACATCCTGGCAAAGGCAAAAGAAAGGGCACGGGCATCTGCCCCGACGGCTTTGGATGATCTGCTGAGCGGACTGCTGAACCATTGAGACGATCCGGAAGGGACATACAGGCAAGCGGAGGGAAACATATGGATGCGGTTTTACGGGACAAGGTGTATGAGGCTTTGCTTCAGGCGTTTCTCAGGGACATTTCGGACGGAGACAGACAAAGGTGCCGTGCAGGCTACCTTGATTACCTGCACAAGACCTACGATGCACGTTTTGACAGGGAGAGCGCGGATGATGTGAACGCGCTGGCATCCATGTGTGTGCAGATGGAGAAGATTTCACACCTGGATAAATCGGAAGAAGCCAAGCTGGCTTTCCTTTTCCCGGATCCGGTTTTCCTGGAACTGCAGCGGCATGCCCTCAGAATCGCTGAACTGGCCGCAAAGAAAAAGCAGGGACAGCGAGCTGAGCAGGTGAACAGGGAAGAGGAAGAAGCGCAACTGTCAGATCTTTTTTCCAGGGTATCTCAGCCATTTCAGCCAAGTGCGCAGCGGCTGAATTCGGAGGCGCTGATGGACTTGAGATATCTGTGCGGGGACGAACAGGTGATGGGCTTCCGAACGGGACATGTGCATCAGGCTGAAGGAAATGACTGAACGTGCGATCTGACAGAAGATCCGACAGAGATGGAGGGGCTCCGGAATGGATGAACTGCTCGCAAGAAAAGATACTGTGATGCTGGAACCGGACAGCTGTGCTGAGATCTTTGGGATGCTGGACCGCTTCATGGAGTTTTGCACCCAGAGAGGTGTCAGGTACTCAAACCTTTGCCAGCAGCATCGGGATGAGACGGAAAAGCGGCTGGCGGAGGAGGCAAAAAGGACAGCTGACATGCGTGCAAGGCACCGCTCGGTCCGCGAAGAGGCTTCTCGCCGCTATGAACAGGCCAGTGCGGACATCCGGCAGGCGCAGCAGCGTGTGGAAAAAAGCTGCGCACAGAGCCTTGAGAAAGAAGAAAGGGATCTGGAAGAGAAACTCAAAGGCTATCGCCAGGTCAACCACAGCCATAAGGAAACGATCCATGAGCTGGTATGGCGGGCGGAGGAAGCGGAAAAATCAGTCCACCGGATCTTTACAGATGCGATGCATGTCATGGCAGCGAGCCGAAACAGGACTCCGAGCGACATGGAGCAGCAGCTGGCAGGGGACCTGCGAGCGAGATCAGCTAACATGCCGGGCTTTCAGGGAGATGGGCTGGGGGATGTAGAACGATTCCTCCAGCAGGACCTGGAAGAGGATTGCAAAAGACAGCTGGCGGAAGTGAGAAGACGGGCACCACGTTTTTTTGGCGGCATGGTAGCCACGGGCCGCCTGATGCAGGCAATGGCGACGATCTACCACCACATGGACACCTGCAATCAGGTGATTCAGGCGGCACGGGAGGAAGAAGCGCGCCAGGGAGATCGGGAGGACCGGGTCCTTCAGGAAAACACGCGGGTGGCAAAACAAGCCTGTGACACTGCCTGCCGCAAGGTCAGGCAGAAGGCAGAAAACCTGACAGAAGAAAACCGCAGGCGGCAGGAAACACTGGATGCTGAGTACCGGAAAGTCACGAAGGCAGTCCAGGCGCGGGAAGATGCCGAAGTGGCGCAGATGAAGCGAAACATGGACGAAAGTGCCCGAGAGGAGGCAGGACGCCAGAATCAGCAGAAAATCGCCATGCAGCGGTCTATTGCAGGGGAGTATGAGGCAGCCTTCCCCGTGGATGCAATGAAGGAATTGCGCAGACAGATCTGGGATCAGCGGATGGACGTGGAGGGAAATCCGAGGGCTCAGGGCCGGAACCGGAAAAACATACTGATGGGTGTTGCAGCAGTCAGTTTCATCAGGCTGTATGAGGGTGAGGGCGGTCAGCTCTGCCGGTATATTTTAACTACCCGCTATCCGTTTCTCTTTCCACAGGAATCATCCGGGAAAAAAGGGATCAGGGGCACCCACACATTCTGGCCATACACCTTTTCGACGCAGATCTGCCCATCCATGCTGATTGATTACGCGGATGCGCATGAGGGGGCGGTGCGGAGCTGGATGAACGCCATCGGGATCCGGCTGCTCTGGTCCGTGTCAGCGCCAAGACAGAAGATCCGCATGATTGACCGCGTATCCATGGGAGCATTCAATGCTCTCCTGAGTCTGAATCCCTCCGATCCCACCAGGGCTGGCCAGGCGGATATCGGGAGCTTTGTGCCAAGCGGTCATGCATCGATCTCCCAGGAGGACATCCGACAGGAAATCCGCGACCTGCTCAGCTACTATAACGGCTCTCTCAACAGCGCCATTGAGCAGTATGGGAGTCTTTGGCAGTACAATGAGCAGAACCCGGACCGACAGGAAAACTTTCAGGCGCTCCTGATGATGAATTTCCCCGAAGGCCTCAGCGAGAGCAGCGACATGCTGCGGGACGTGGGTATGCTGACGGGAAGCTGCCGAAACCTGGGTCTGACCTCCATCTTTGCCCGACCTGCGCATCTGCGAAGCGGCGACGCACGAAAGCAGATGGAAGTGGAGCAGGCTGTGCGGGGGATGCAGCATTTTCGTACAGTGGAAAACGGAGGCAGGGTCTATCTGCAGGCGGTGACGGGCGCCTCCAAAACGCTGCAGGAGGCACTGATTTCTGTGTTTCCTGTTCCGGATGGACAGGCACTCGGACGCATCGCGCATGAGCTGGAGGAGGCATACCGCGGCGCTGCAAATGTCACATATGATTTTGATCGATCACTTGGCATCTATCCCCGGCAAGATGAGATCCTGAGGGGGAATGCTGCGGAAAGGATTCGGATTCCGGTGGGCTATTACACCGGAGCAAGACCATGCGAGCTGGAGCTGAGCGACACACGTGTGCACACCATCATTTCCGGCGAGACAGGTTCTGGCAAGTCAAATCTCCTGCACGTGATCGTGCTCAATACCATGCTGCGCTATTCACCGGATGAAGTGCAGTTGGTGCTGATCGATTTCAAGCATGGGACGGACTTTTCAGCCTATGCCAACTACAATCTGCCGGGTTTCATGGTCATGAGCATTACAGACGAACCCGCATATCCACGAAGTGTGCTGGACATGCTCAATCAGGAGATTGACCGCAGGGCTGAGATGTTCAACCGTGCAGAAGCCAGCAGTTATCTGTCCTTCAGAAAGAAAAAGCCGGGAGCGCGCCTTCCGAGAATTGTGATCATCATCGATGAACTGTACATGCTTTCTTCCGAGGCCGAGAAGGCGGTGGGGGAGGACATTGTGGGGCGTATTGAGGATTTTGCTAGGCGGGGCCGGTCATATGGTATGCACTTGATTTTGGCAAGCCAGCAGATGTGGACGGTGAAAGGCATTGAGAATATTCAGTCGAACTGCGCCAGCCGCATCGCCATGCACTGCTCCGAGGAGGAGACCAGGCGTCTGATGGAGAACAGCGAAGAAGCAGGCGTCATGTCAAGGGATGTCCGACCAGAGAATCATGGGCGGTGCATTGTGTCCACGTCCAGCGGGAAAAACCCTGCGATCATGGACGTTGTCAATCTGAAGGAGACAGCGGCCTTTTCACAGTCACTGGAAACACTGAGCCGGTACTACATTTCAAAGGGCCGTTATACCACAGCCAAGGTCCTTCTGATGAAGCCGGAACTGTATTTCAACCATGTGTATCACCGGTTTGTGAACCGTGGAGAACTCCCGGAAATGGAGGAGTGCAATACCCTGTGGCTGGGGGATGCGCTGCGCCTGAGCATGAATCTGCGCCTTAGAGCGGATGCCCATCTGTGGATCGGCGGCGGACAGACGGAACTATCGGAGAAGGCCGGTCTGAGCATGATGTACTACTCGCTGGTATCTTTGCTCATTCAGAACAGGGCCCTCAAAGCGGCAGGAAAGCAGCAGCGGACGATCATGGCACTCAACGGCCTCAGGCGCCGGGGGGAGAGCGTAAGAAACACAGATGCCTTTGGACAGCTGTGCGACAACTGCAGGAGTATCGTGCAGTATTATTGTGCGGATGAACTGGATCAGGCACTTCAGAAGATAGAAGAGTATCTGGATGCGCGAATGAGAAACCCAGGGAACACGGATGGGGAAATGTATGTGCTCATGCAACGGCTTGAAAGCTGCGATGGTGCAGATAGACAGATCCAGTACCGCTTCCAGCAGATCTTCACAGAAGGCGCAAAGCTGGGGATCCATATCATTGTCTGGACGGAAGACATGGACCGCGCTATACAGGTGCTGCAGATGCAGGAGATCACATCAGTGAAACGGATTTGCCTGAAGATGGGCGACATGGCCAGGTTTATCGGAAAAAGCGATTACGAATCGCAGATCGATGGATTCCGGGCGTTGGTGGTGGGCGAAAACCTGCTGATGCGTGTGTATGATCTGCCGGTGAGCGGCGAGTGGAAAGAGAAGATTATCAATGCGATCAACGCGCCGTGAGAGGGGAGGGCAGGATGGTACTGTTTGAAAAGAAAGAGCTGACAGAGGAACTGTCGGACTATGCACTGAAGATGACCCGGGTCTGTGTCCGCAGCATGTCGGACGATCGTATCATCCAGAGGCTGTCCCGTGACATTCCACAGAAGACAGTGAATGCAAGACTGCAGGAAGCATGGCGATATCCGGCACTGGTGGAAAAATATGAAGCCAGAAAGGACGTGGTGAGCGCATCGCCCTTTGTGCTGGTGGGGGCCCTGGAGATGAGCTATGCACATCTGGACGGCCAGTATCCTGGTGTATCGTTTACCATCGACCACTGCCTCGGTGAACTTTACCCCTGCTTTTTGAAGCGGCGGAATACGTCCTGCTTCTATCTTCCGCTTACCATGAATATTCCCCGCGGCGGCCTGCTTGTGCTGTCTGGGAGCGGAAGCTTTGCAGAAAGGACCGTGGCCTCCGTGTCCCTGCGTGTCATACGGGCATTGACACTCCACCGCGCTGCGCCACAGATATACCTGGTCTCAGATAGTCTGAATGACTCGGTGGGTATGGCCATGCAGATGTACCTCAGCATGAAAAACGTTTACAGAATCTCTTCGTCTGAGGCCACAAAACAGGTCAGACAGCGGGGAAAGGCAAGAATCCCTGAGGTGTACATCACGGCAAAGACATTGCGGGACCCTGCGCTACGACTTGCTGCAGAGGACAAATTCAGTACAGATTCCCGCTATGTGATCGGCTGCTGGGAGGCGCTGGCCGCGCAGAACCTGTACACGCTGACGGACGGGAAGCGGTGGATGAGGGAAGTGCAGAGCGAAAAGGATGGCATTTCCCTGAAGTCAGAGTTTTTCCCATTCAGGTTGCCGATAGCAGACATGTGAGAGAAGACAGGAGCAGATGGCATGATCCGAGACGAGGAACTGGGCAGGATACTGTCCATGCTGAAATCTGATTTTCCCCTGATGGCGTCCGAACCGGAGGCCTTTGTGGGAAGACTTGCAGACGTGGCACCGGAGTATGACAAGGAGCGTTTTCTTTTCAGGATGTTTCTTGCAAGCGACGGACCGGAAAAACTGAAAACAGGATCTGAAGATCTGCAATCATCGATCCTCAGGCTGTGCATGGAACTTCAGCAGCAACTCGGCCTCGACCGGGAGGATATGGCAGGTGTATGTCTTGCATATTTGCACGGTATCGGTAAGCCGGTCTCCCGGGAGAGTGTATACAGGACGCTGAAGAAGGAAAATGGTCGGACAAATGAACAACCAATAGATCAAATGGATCCGAGCACCTTGGAGGTCTACAAACAGCAGATTCTCACAGACAAAGTCAAGGACGGGGAAGAGGAAAAGGAACATGAAAAGGAACTGGAGCATGCCTATGGAAGAGGCATGACGTGTCTTCGCCTTCAACGGCCCAAACAGGGGTTCTCGTATTTTCAGCAGGCAGCCAAGGGAGGACATCTGGAGGCACAGTTTGCCCTCGGTGAATGCTACCGGGCCGGATGGGGTACACCGAAGGACCCGAAACAGGCCGAGTCCTGGTATGGTAAAGCGGCGGCAAGAGGTCATGTGGGGGCAGGCATTGCGCTGGTGGATCTTCAGGATAAAAAGCGGCCGGTGGACAGAGAAACGCGGGAGAAGTTCTGTGCATGGGACAAAAACGCGATCCATATCAAAGAACTGAACAGTATTCTGCCACGCTTCAACCATCTGACTTACGATGCGCAGCATCTTCGCGGCGCGGTCTTTTATCTCCTGCTGATGCTGCATGGCCTGATTGAACTCACTTTTATCTCCGAAATGCATGGTGTTCCCCCGATTGAGCGACTCTTTCTGATGAACACCTCCTCATACGAACAGCTTACTTCTCTGTCTGCAGTAAATGAATTTCTGGGCTTTACATTCTATGCAGCTGTAGTTGCTCTTGGCATTTTTTTCTGCCTTCGTCTTCCCAAGGAGGAACGTGACGTATTTCGCGCCATATCTTCTCCGGCTCTCTTATTATGTGATCGCATCTGTAAGGTTCTCGCTGTGATTGTCCTTGTACTTTTCAGCCTCTTCAATCCCGGCACCTGCAACTGGTGGAAAACCGTCTTTGAGGTGAACAGATTTGGGTCTGTGTTTTACTATATTGCCGACGTGTACAAAAAAATAGGGCTGATTGATTCCTCGGGTGTACCGTATAATATCTACTGTACGCTATTGCACATTCCGATTCTGTTTGTACTCGGGACAGGTGTGCTGGCCATGCAGGTCAGCCAGATGCGCATATTTGACCGGATTTTGAAGCGCTACTGGCTGTTTCCCACTATACGAAAAAAACACAGTGCTCGACTGATTCTTTTCACGGCTGCCCTGGTTTACGGTTATATGGCCTACGCCGTGGGCGGGTTGATACCTTTAGCGCTCACAATTCTGCTCCTCATCTTGCCAAGGCACTGGTATATTGTCTGAGAAGGGGTGCAAATCATGGACACATTGGAACAGGTGCGGGATCATCTTCTGCAGGCTCGAGGCCAGGGCCGGAAGGAAACGGAGCTTGAGGTCAGTGAGACTCTCATGGAGTGGCTTCGAAAGGATAAATATGCCTCTCTGAGGCGCATGGTGGCACTTTCAGGATATCTGCCAAACTGCACCATCTCCAGGCGGGATATGCGACTGCATCTGAAGGAACTGGAAGTGTGCAAGGGGCCAAGCTTCTTCATCAATAATGTGAAGGATATGCTCAACGTCCTGCAGACGGCCAAGGAGAAGGATCTGAAAACGTTTCAGCTCGTCATGCTGCCAGAGCTGTTCTCTTATTTCATGGAAGACAAAGGGAAGAAATTCCATCTTCTCTGCCATCGGCTGTGTGATACAAAGTCTGACTATTCCTATTATTCAGAATTTGGCGTGCTGAACATGAAGGAGTTTTCCTGTGATCGGAATGCACACTTTCTGACCAGCCTCCAGGAGATTCAAAGGGAGGTTGAGTGGCGCACAAAAAGGCTGCAGCTGGAATTCCATCTCTACATGCTGCCAGAACTGGAAGATCAGTTTCTGATGGAACATGCAAGAGATGATGACCTGAAACCGATTGCAAGCATCCTGTATCAGGCGGGTGTTCTGCATTATGGATGTGAGTACTGGAGCGGAGAAGGGCACATGCGGCTTTACAATCTCCAATATTATCCGGGATTCGGCATCCTGCAGACTGTGCGGGCGCACAAAGAGGCAAATCTCACCAGCAGGCAGAAGGAAACCCTGATGGCTGCCAGAAAGCTGATCCATGAAATTCCAAAGGAAAGCCCCGAGCAGTTTTATGTTGACCTGGCGCAGCGCCTTGGCCGGGAGATTGTGTATACGATCAATGACAGGAGCGAGGAGGATGACTGCGCCATCGGCGCCCTGGTGGACAGGAAGGCGAACTGTGACGGCTATGCAGACGCGTTCTATCTGTGTGCCGGCCTGTGCGGACTGGAGGTCAGATACGTCTTTGGCGATGCGAGAAAGCCGTCCCAGGAAAAACCGCACGCGTTCCACATGTGGAATCAGGTGAAGGTGCGGGGCGGGTGGACCATGCTGGATGCCACATGGTGTGCAAAGGACGGTATGGGCGGAACGGACGGGCGGTATCTGCTGATCGGGGAAGACAGGACGGAAAAGTACTACCGTTGGGACAAACGCTTTAGCCAGATGCTCGTGCAGGTGACAGACCCGGGGAGACTGCGGGATGTGTGCGAGTATGTCTGCCGGAACCGTGAAGAGGTGCACGCAGCGATCCGGGATGCCCGGAAAAGAAAGACCCGGAAGTTCCGTGTGTTTCAGGGAGAAAACGGCATTACTGAATTCAATCAGATGGTGGAGATACTGAGAAAGGCGGGATTTTCCGGTTCATATCAGGGTAGTTTTGACGAACAGGACAACAGCTGGCTGATCGAGATCCAGAGATAAACCCACAAAAAACAATTCAAACACAACAAAAGCAGGAGTCCACAAAAGTGGGCTCCTGCTTGAAATGTTTACCGATTGAGTGTGATGACCACGTGGCGGTTGGGTTCCTCGCCCTCTGAGTGGGTATCCACGGCTGTGTTGCTCTGCAGAGCCGAGTGGATGATTCTGCGCTCATAGGGATTCATGGGCTCAAGAGACACGCGGCGGCCGATCTTCACGGCCCTGTTGGCCATACGGTTGGCCAGACGGATCAGGGTGTCCTCCCGCTTTGCGCGGTAGTTTTCCGTGTCCAGGGTCACGCGGATATAGCCTTCGTGTTCACGATTGACGCGCAGGCTGGTCAGATACTGGATGGCATCCAGTGTCTCGCCGCGGCGGCCGATCAGAATGCCCATGGTGTCGCCTTCCATCTGGATGAAGATGTTCTCCTCTGCATCAAGACCGACATGCACCTGGACATGCACGCCCATGAGATCCGTCAGCTCCTGCACGAAGGCGCGGGCACGGCCGGCAGGTGTGGCAGGATCCACAGCGTCATCGGGGATCATGTTGATCTCGGGCTTATCCAGGACCTGGTACTCGCGGTTTGCGGGCGCCTCGTGTCTGGGTTCTTCTGTCTGAGCCTGAGCGCGGGTGCGGCGGACAGGTTCAGGGCGCCTGGTTTCCTTCACTTCGGGAGCGGGCTCTTCAGCCTTCACCTCAGCTGCCTTTTCCTCTACAGGCTTGGGCGCTTCTTCCTTCACAGGAGCCGGCGCTTCGGGAGCGGGCTTCTTCTCCTGCTTCGGAGCTTCTTCCTTCTTTTCGGCAGGTGCGGTCTTCGGCTTCTTTGCGGGCTTGGGGGCTTCCTTCTTCTCCTGAAGGACCGAAAGGATATCCTCATCCTCACTGGCCTGCTTGACGGTCACGCGCACACGGGCAAGGCGTGAACCAAACAGTCCGAACAGGCCCTTGGAGCCCTCGTCGAGGATCTCTACATCCACATCGGAGATAGACGCATCCAGCTGGGAGAGCGCCTGTTCAATGGCCTCTTCCTGCGTGCGGGCAGATACTTCTACACTGTTCATTTGATTGTACCCTCCACGGACACGGGATGCTGATTCTTCTCAGCGTCCTTCTTGTCCAGAATCTTGTTGATGATGTAGGTCTGCGCCATGGCGATCAGGTTGGATGTGACCCAGTACAGGGCGAAAGCGCCGTTGTAGCTGGAGCAGATCCACAGGGAGAAAATGGGGAAGAACCACTGCATGAACTTGCCTGTGGCGGCAGCCTGATCGTTGGGATTGGCCTGCGCCTGGGGCTGCTGGGGCGTCATCTTGGTGAGCAGGAACTGGCTCAGCGCAGAGAAGAGGGGCAGCAGGAACAGACCGTTGAAGTTCTGCATAATACTGAAGGTGGTGATGAGCAGATTGAACGTCCAGCCGGAGGCGATGGCAGTTCCCTGCTGGTAGACCGACAGCGTCGAGAGCACATTGTAGATTTCCTGAATCGTAGCCTGAAGATTCGAGCCGGAGAAGCTGTCCACCGTCAGCTGGTTCAGGGTGCTGGGGAGTGTCGAGATGACATCTGCATTGATAAACTTCAGCCAGATATCGGCAGGGACTGCACGGATGGTGTTGAAGTCCGGCAGAGAGGAAGCAAAGGGACTGTCCGGCATCCAGATATTGCGGATCCACAGCCAGCCCTCAAACTTGGGCAGCTCGTTGGTGGTCAGCATGGTCAGCACCTGCTGAACCACCTGCTCGTTGGCGATGGCTCTCATGGCACCGAACATGGCAATGAGGATCGGGTAGGAGAGGAGCAGCGGCAGGCAGCCGGACAGCGGGCTGACACCCTCCTGCCGGTACAGCTCAGACATCTTCTGATTGAGCTTCTGCTGATCCTTGGCGTATTTTTTCTGAAGAGCTGCCATCTTGGGCTGCAGGGCCGCTGTCTTGCGCATGGAGGAGCGGCTCCTGTAGTCAAAGGGGAGCAGAATCATACGAATCAGCAGTGTGAATACCATGATGGACCATCCATAGTTGGACAGCACACTGTTGATTCCGTCCAGAATGCCTTTGAGAAAGTCATTCATCGGGGGTTAGTCCCTCCTTAGTGTAGTGAGTGGATCCTCCGGTACCGGATCATAACCGCCCTGAGAGAAGGGGTTACAGCGAAGAAGGCGCCAGAGCGCCATGCGGCCGCCGCGCAGTACGCCGAAGCGCTCAATGGCGGTATAGGCGTACTCGGAACAGGTAGGAATAAAGCGGCAGGTGGATTTTCGCTTGTGGTGACTCAGATGATGGCGGTAAAACAGGATCATACGTAAGACAAACCGCTGCATCAGACGCGATTCCCTTCCTCGTCGGCAGGATGGCTGTTTTCAGACCTGAATGCCTGGAGCTTCCTGAGAAGCTCCTCGGTCTGCCTGCTGAGCGACTGGTAGGTGGTCCCGGCAGCTGAGGGCCTGGCGACAACAATGTACAGGCCGTTTTTCACATCCCCCAGATAGGGCCGAAAGCATTCCCGGAGGCGGCGCTTGACCAGATTTCTGGTGACGGCGTTGCCCACCTTTTTGCTGACGGAAAAACCGACCTTCACGCTCTTGCTCTTTGCATAGAGCATGACCAGATCCCGACGGGAAGCACTCTTTCCGCGATGGTACACGTACTGGAAGGCCCCATTCTTTTTCAGCCGATAGCGATTTTCCATGCAGATCCTTTCTGCGCCGGAAAGACCGGACAGGTCATGCCGAAAAAAAGGCCATGACAAGAAGAAAGCCCGCCCAGGGGGGCAGGCCAGAGTGACGGAAACAGACACTGCACAGAAACAATCTGCACAGACGGCACTGACCCTTATATCAGACGGTCAGCACCTTGCGGCCACGACGACGGCGTGCAGCCAGAACACGACGGCCATTTCTGGTGGACATACGGGCGCGGAAGCCATGCACCTTGCTGCGCTGGCGCTTTTTGGGCTGATAAGTACGGAACATGTTCAACACTCCTCAATATTTTATGTGAGAGACGCGCTGTTTTCCGTGAAACAGTCACGTCCGAATCTTGGCCTGAAAACAGCCTGTCCAATATACCGAAAGCCGCATGGATTGTCAAGAACAAAACATGCCTGCACGGCGCCGTTTATTCCGAAACCTCGCACGGCGTCCCGGGATTGTAGCCGATGCGTCCTACGACATCCGTGTTGATGAGCAGCGGCGTAAAGAGAGAAGCATAGTCATAGAGAAAACCGTCAGGGACATCCACCGTGACTTCTTCATCCTCTCCATGCAGGATCACGGTGACATCAGGAAGCTGCGGAGACTGCGGATCATCCATGATCGCGTTCATGGAGTTCAGGCCAAGGATGGTAAACAGCTCAGCACTGTTTTTGCCGTAGGAAATCGTGATCGCCTGGCGAAGGGTCCCATCCGTCTGTACAGAGGACTGCGAATCGAAATCTGTAAAGGTATATGTTTTTCCCTCCAGAATCAAGGAGACGGCGTTGATGTTCAGCGCCTTGGTGCCCTCATAGTCGATGGCAGTGAAGAATACGGGAATTCCTGCGTAGTCACCCCCGGTAAACACCAGAAGACGATTCTGCATGACGCTGAAGTAAGAATCACTCTCATACGGATGTGTGAACATGAGGTATTCCGGCTCTACGATGGTGGAGATGCTGACAAGCTGGTCCCCGGCATCTTCAATCTGGTATACCTCGGGGTTGTCCTGATAGACATCCATCGGGAACAAGTCCTCGGCAGATGCAGCGGTGACAGCCAGAATTGCGAGGAGAAGTGCGCACAGGCGTCTGAACATATGCATGACCTCCAGAATTGGAATTTGCTACAGTATCGGACAAAACAGGGAAATTGACAAGAGTGTGAGCAAATTTCATGCGGACGAGTACATCTCTGCGCTTGCAGGAAAAGGGAAGATAGAGGTCTGAGTCCCCCCGGCGCGGGCGGGAATGCGCTCTGGCATGGAAAAGGCCCCGAAGACGCTTCGCATCGGGGCCATGAACTACGGATTATTCCTCGCCGTCTGCTTCCTGCACATCGTCTGAGTCGATGGCCTGGGCTTCGTCGACTGTATCAAGAGGTTCCGGGCGATAATTTTCGCCGGCCTCTGTGTACTCAATGACAGCTGCGTTTTCCCACTCGGTGTAGGCGGCCTGGAAGGCTTCGCTTTCTTTGGCTGCCAGGAGCTGGTCGTGGAGCTCTGCCCTGAGGTCATCGGTCAGATCCACGGGGCCTGCGGGCACATCACGCACATACTGCACAAGGTGCACGCCGAAGGAGGAAATGTAAGGATCGGAGATTTCGCCGATACTGTCCACGGAGAAGGCGGCCTGCACAAAGACCGGATCATAGATAATGCTGTCGAGGGAGACGGAATATCCATCCTGCAGGGTCTGTGCATCCTCCATGCCGGGATCTTCACCGTATTCCCGGATCAGATCCTCAAAGGACACACCGGAGTCCAGCTTCTGATAGATTTCATCGAGCGTGGACTGCACAGCCTCAAGGATGGCAGCCCGGGCCTGATCCACATCTTCCTGGGTCACAGGATCGGCAGTCTCGTCCGCCTCTTCGCTCTCCTCAGCCTGCGTCTGCTCTTCCAGGCGGCTGGACAGATCCTGGTAGGTGCTCAGGAGGTCAGAGTCCACCTGCAGAAGAATATGCGTCACGCCGCGGAAGCCTTCCGGCACGTAATACACATCCTCACCGTAATACTCGGTGGTCATCTCATAGTACGCGGGATCATCAGCGTAGGTTTCCTGATCTTCCTCTACCAGAGTCTGGAACTCTGCAGCAATGTCCTCGTCGCTGATGGTGATATCCTTGGTGAGCTCTGCCGTCAGGCGCTCATAGGTCAGGTTTTCCAGCTCGTTTTCATAGAAGGCTTCGACGGTGTAGCCCATGCTGTCCGCGATGGCAACGGCAGACTCACGGGCGGTGGCCTTTTCGTCCTCGCTGGCATCATCTGCGGGCGTGAGACCATAGTAGAGGAGAATCTCCTCGATGAGCTCTTCATACTCTGCATCCACGGCAGCAGCCAGTTCCTTCAGCTCTTCCTCAGAGAGGCTTGCGATCCCCAGGTTTTCTGCCAGCTGATGGACAAAGACGTCCTGCAGGGTTGATTCCATGGCCATCTGGCGGACCAGATCCTGGTAATCTTCTGCGCTCAGATCATAGCCATACTGGGCATAATAGTTGATAATGGCATCCGACATCCGGTCGACGCGGCTCTTCAGAATGGATTCACCGTTGACCACAACCAGAACGGGATCGTCAGCTGAAGTGTCCTCTGCAAAACCCGGCAGCACCACGGACAGCGCCATGACCAGGGAGAGCAGCAGAGCAAGCCATTTGGAATTTCTCATGATGGGTTCCTTTCTGTGCGCAAGAAGCGCTCCTCGTGTACTTGGCGGTAACGATCGCAACCGCACATTCTGCCATGGGATTTCCACAAGACAGTGCAGGCTGGAAGCCATGCGACGGATTGTGAAGAGATGGCAACGAAGCTATTATGCCACGGAAGCAGAAGGCAGACAAGAAAGAGCGGGTGATGTGTGCGTGAACATTTCGTGAAATCTACTGCGGGCAGAAAGGCTTGCAGCAGGAAATGCACAGATGGTGGACAGACGGGCCAGACGGAGTATGCTGTATGTGCCGGGAAACCTTTTTCCAGGCATGTCACAGGAATAAAGACAGGAGACAGACGTATGCAGGCGCAGTTTTATCTGGAAAACAGGGAAAGACTTGCCAGGATGATGGAGCCTTCCTCGGTGATGCTGATTTTCTCCGGGGAGGAAGTGCGAAAGACCAACGATGAGCACTATCCGTTCTATGCGGACAGGAACTTTGTGTATCTGACCGGGCTGGATTGCAAAGAGGCCATCTTGATGCTGATCAAGGGTGATGGCGGAGATGTGCAGGAGCGGCTGTATATTCTGCCGGAGGACCGGATGGCGGAGCGCTGGACCGGGCGCAGGATCCACCCGGGGGAGGCGAGGGAAAGGAGCGGTGTGCAGGATATCCGGTATACCACCGCTTTTCCAAAGGAAATCCACGGACTTCTGGCCGGAGGGCACTTCTACCTGAAAAAGGGAACGTACGAGCACCTCTATCTCGATGTCTACCGGGCGGAGCCCGGAGACCGCGACCGGCCGGCGCATCGGTTTCTGAAGATGGTACAGACCGATTATCCGTACCTTCGAATCGAGAATGCCAACGCCATGATCCGAAAGCTCAGGCTCATCAAGGCACCATGCGAGATCGAAGCGGTCAGGAAGGCAGAGATCATCACAAGAGACGGGATCCTTGCCATGATGCGCGCGTCTCGCCCCGGAATGTGGGAGTATCAGTACAAGGCAGAGTTTGACCGGGCGCTGTTACAGTATGGACCGGAGGGCCCGGGGTTCCCGTCCATCATTTCGGCGGGGGAGAATAACTTCTGTATCCACTACTACAGCTATACCGGCCAGGCCAGGGACGGGGACATGGTGCTCAACGATGTGGGCGCCCAGTGGGACTATCACACGACGGATGTGAGCCGCGGATGGCCCTGCAATGGGAAGTTTTCAGGCAGACAGAAGCTCCTGTTTGAGTGCGCACTTGCCACCAGCAATCACATGTTCTCCATCATCCGCCCGGGCATGAGGATGGCGGATGTGGACCGGCTGGCCAGAGCATATAATGCGGAGCGTCTGGTGGAGGCCGGCGTCATGAAAAATGTGGATGAGGTTGGCACCTACATGTGGCACGCAGGTGCGCACCACGTGGGTTTTGACGTGCATGATGTGGTGGAGACGCCCGAGCTGATTGCACCCAACATGATCTTCTGTGTGGACATCGGGATCTACCACGAGGCATGGGGCATCGGTTTTCGCATTGAGGACAACTGCCTGGTGACTGAGGACGGCTGTGAGAACCTTTCCGCCATGATTCCGCGGACCGTGGAGGACATAGAGGCTGCGATGGCCTGATGGACAGAATGCAAAACCGCTGTACCGGGGACAGGACCCTGGTACAGCGGTTTTATGGTATTCAGGAGGCGCTCGGCGGCGTCTGTGCGCGCTCGAGAATGTGCATCCGGTGGTGGTAACCCCAGATGAGCAGGGCTGCTGCACCAAGCCAGGCGGCAATCTCTGCAAAGTAGACGCCCCATTCCCCGATGAGCCTGGGAAGCAGGAGCGCGCAGGTGATGCGCATGACCAGCTCGACGACGCCGGAGAGCATGGGGATGAAGGTGTCCCCCAGTCCCTGCAGGGTGGAGCGGTGCACAAAGAGCAGATACAGGCCCCAGAGGGCGGAGGAAAGCACCAGCAGCAGCCGGTGGCCGTACGTCAGCACCTGATCGACGATCTGCGGGTCATCGTCCACAAACAAAGCGAGCAGCTGACGTCCGAACAGGAACATACAGAGGGTAATGCACAAGGATACACAGACCGTAATGACGGCGGATTTCCTCAGGCCTTCGCGCACCCTCTCCAGCTTTCCTGCGCCCAGGTTCTGCCCGGCAAAGGTTCCGACGCCGGCCCCGATGGCCGTACCGCACAGCTCCAGCATGCCCTGGAGACGGGAGGCGGCATTGTATCCTGCCATGAAGATGAAGCCGAAGCCGTTCACCACACGCTGGAGCACCAGACCGCCGATGGAAATGATGAGGTTCTGGAAGGCGACGGGGATGCCAAGGGACAGGAGACGGTGGATCATATGGTGATCCGGACGCATATCCTGGGCGGTTGGGTGCAGAAGCGGCAGATGGATCACGGCCCTCAGGCAGATGAGGAAGGAGACGGCCTGGGAGGCTGTGGTCGCGATGGCGGCGCCTGCCACGTCCCACCGAAGCACAATGACACAGGTGACGTCGAGTAGGATGTTGACCACCGTGGCCACCACAAGGGCAATCAGGGGTGTTCTGCTGTCGCCCACGGACTGCAGAAAGCCCGAGAGCAGATTGAAGCCCATGATCAGGGGAAGACCGCCGAAGATGATTCTCAGATACAGCGCAGTGAGATGGATGGTGTTTTCCGGGAAAGCCAGGAGACGGAGAACGGGCATCAGGGCAGCCTGGGATGCGATTTCCAGGAGGAAGATGGTCGCAACTGCCAGCAGAATGCTCTGCCCGACCGCCCTCTGAAGCTCCCTGTGATTGCCCGCGCCGAAGGACTGCGCAATCTGGATGGCAAAGCCCTGCGCCAGGCCCATGGCGATGGAGAGGACCGTCCAGTCCAGCCACCCGGCGCCGGAGACGGCGGCGAGGGCCACGACGCCCACGCCCCGCCCGATGACCAGCGTGTCCACCAGATTATAGAACTGCTGGAGCAGGTTGCCTGCCGCGATGGGCAGACAGAAGGTAAGAATGAGACGCGCCGGATTGCCGACGGTCATGTCCATGGTTTTGGCCATTCATTTGCTCCTGAAAAGCAGGACACGTTGCCGTGTCCTGCTTGATCATGGTCAGAAGTTGTTATTGAGGATTATTTCCGGCGATGACGGCCTTGATGCGGCGGACGCCGGCGGAGGAGGATTCTTCCTTCTGGATCTTGAACTTGCCCAGCTCACCGGTATGCTCGGCATGGGGGCCGCCGCAGATTTCGAAGGAGTAGTCACCCATCTTGTAGGTGCGCACGCGCTCGCCGTACTTGCTCTCAAACAGGCCGATGGCACCTTCTGCCTTGGCCTCGGCCACGGTCATCTCGCGGCACACGATCGGCACATCAGCCTCAATGGCCTCATTGACCAGCTTCTCCACCTCGGCGAGTTCTTCCGGGGTCACCTTGCGGCCAAAGGAGAAGTCGAAGCGCAGGCGCTCTGCGGTGATGTTGGAACCCTTCTGGGCCACCTCATCGCCCAGCACCTTGCGAAGGGCAGCGTGCAGGAGATGGGTCGCGGTGTGCAGACGGGCGGTTTCCACGGTCTGGTCAGCCAGGCCACCCTTGAATTTCTGATCGGCACCCTGATGGCTCAGCTCTTGGTGCTTCTTGAAGCGCTCAGCAAAGTCGGCCTCGTCGATGGTCATGCCCTTCTCAGCGGCCAGCTCCTTGGTCATCTCAATCGGGAAGCCATAGGTGTCATAGAGCTTGAAGGCGCTGCGGCCGTCCATGGTGGACAGGTTTGCCATGCGGGCATTGACGGCTTCCGTCAGGGCATCCAGGCTGCCGTTCCTCGCTGCCTCGATGATGGGCATCATGTCAGGGGAGGGACGGAGCTTCTTGGTGTCGGCAAGAGACACGGCCAGCGCCACGGGATCGTCTGCTGCGAGGATGCTTTCCAGAAGCGTTCTGGTCTGGCACACGTTCTGGTAGACCTTTTCGAATTCCTTCTCGCCCTGTCGGAGGGTCTTGGCGAACCTGGCCTCCTCCAGCTTGAGCTGCTCGAGCACGAAGGCGCTGTTGCGCTCCAGCTCCGGATAGGCATCCTTATACTGGTCGATGATGACCTTGGCGATCTCCACCGTGAAGCCGTCGCTCATGCCCAGCTGCATGCCATAGCGAACGGCGCGGCGGATGAGACGGCGCAGGATATAGCCCTGGTCCGTGTTGCTGGGGCTGACGCCGCGGTCATCGCCCAGAATGAAGGTGGAGGTGCGCATATGGTCCGCAATGATCCTGAAGGCGCGGGTGACTTCCTCTCCCTCACCATAGGTCTTGCCGGAGAGCTCTGCGATCTTCTGCAGGATTCCGGTGAAGGCATCCGTCTCATACACGGACTTTTTGCCGGTCAGCACGGAGATGGTGCGCTCCAGACCCATGCCGGTGTCCACGTTCTTCTTGGCCAGGGGCTCGAAAGAACCGTCCTTCTGCTTGTTGTACTGCATGAACACGTCGTTCCAGATCTCCAGATAGTGTCCGCAGGAGCAGGCAGGCGTGCAGTCCGGGCCGCAGGCAGGCTTGTCGGTGATCATGAACATCTCGGTGTCAGGACCGCAGGGGCCGGTGATGCCGGCAGGTCCCCACCAGTTGTTCTCCTTGGGCAGATAGAACAGATGATCGTCGGCTACGCCCATGGACTTCCACAGGTCATGGCTCTCCTCATCCCTGGGGCAGTCCTCGTCGCCAGCAAACACGGTGAAGGCGAGACGGTCCTTGTCCAGGCCAAGGTATTCGGGGCTGGTCAGAAATTCCCAGCTCCAGGAGATGGCTTCCTTCTTAAAATAGTCGCCAAGGGACCAGTTGCCCAGCATCTCAAAGAAGGTCAGATGGCTGTTGTCGCCCACATCATCGATATCGCCGGTGCGGATGCACTTCTGCACGTCAGTCAGACGGGTGCCGGCGGGATGGGGTGTGCCCATGAGGTAGGGGACCAGGGGATGCATGCCTGCGGTGGTGAACAGCACCGTCGGGTCGTTCTCGGGAATGACGGACGCTGAATGAATCCGGTGATGTCCCTTGCTCTCCATGAAAGCCTGGAACTTCTCACGCAGTTCAGCGGATGTAATCTTCTGCATTGTGATGAAACCTCCATTCAGGTAAGAGGCTGCGGGAACGCAGCCTTGAATTGAAATCAGAAGCGCATGCGCTCTTCAATGTACTGCCGCAGATCCTTGACTGCGACCCGCTCCTGCTCCATGGTGTCACGGTCACGCACGGTGACAGTGCCGGTGGGCTCGGTATCAAAGTCCACGCAGATGGCGAAGGGCGTGCCGATTTCATCCTGGCGGCGGTAGCGCTTGCCGATGGAACCGGTCTCATCATATTCCACGGGGAAGTACTTGCACAGCTCTGCATGAATCTCGCTGGCAAGGCCGCCCAGCTTGTTCTTCTGCAGGGGCAGCACGGCAGCCTTGTAGGGTGCCAGCGCGGGGTGCAGGTGCAGCACGGTACGCACGTCGCCGCCTTCCAGCTCCTGCTCTTCATATGCGTTGCACAGGAAAGCCAGCACGGCACGGTCCACACCCAGGGAGGGCTCGATGCAGTAAGGCACATAGCGCTCGTTGGTGACAGGATCCAGGTACTCCATGGACTTGCCGGAGTGCGTCTGGTGCTGTGTCAGGTCGTAGTCGGTGCGGTCTGCCACACCCCACAGTTCGCCCCAGCCAAAGGGGAACTTGAACTCAAAGTCCGTGGTGGCCTTGCTGTAGAAGGCCAGCTTCTCGGGCTCATGGTCGCGAAGACGCAGACTTTCCTTCTTGATGCCGAGGTCCAGCAGCCATTTTTCGCAGAAAGAGCGCCAGTAGTTGAACCATTCCAGATCCTCACCGGGCTTGCAGAAGAACTCCAGCTCCATCTGCTCGAATTCACGCACGCGGAAGATAAAGTTGCCGGGCGTGATCTCATTGCGGAAGGACTTGCCGATCTGTGCGATGCCGGCGGGAAGCTTCTTGCGGGTGGTGCGCATGGCGTTGAGGAAGTTCACAAAGATACCCTGGGCCGTCTCGGGGCGCAGATAGATCTCGTTGGAAGCGTCCTCCGTCACGCCGGAATGGGTCTTGAACATCAGGTTGAACTGACGGATGCCGGTGAAGTTCTTCTTGCCGCACACAGGGCAGACAATGTCGTGCTCCTGAATGTACTTTTCCAGCTCCTCATTGGTCCAGCCATCACCGGTTTCGGCACCGCCGGTGAAGTCCTCAATGAGTTTGTCGGCGCGGAAACGGGCCTTGCAGTCGCGGCAGTCCATCAGGGGATCGTTGAAACCGCCCACATGGCCGGAGGCAACCCACACTTCCCGGTTCATGAGAATTGCGCAGTCAAGGCCGGTATTGTATTTGCTCTCCTGCACGAACTTCTGCCACCAGGCCTTTTTGACGTTGTTCTTGAATTCTACGCCCAGAGGGCCGTAATCCCATGTATTGGCCAGGCCGCCGTAGATTTCGCTGCCGGGAAAAATGAAACCGCGGTTTTTGCAAAGCGCGACCAGTTTGTCCATTGTCAGTTCAGCCATCTGATTCCCTCCAAATTCTCTCTTTTCTGCAGCGGCTTGTTCTCCTGCAGAAAGGGCACGTCAAAACATGCCAGGTTATTATAAGACAAGGGAAAATGGGATGCAAGCGAGAAAAACAGGATTTCGCCTGAAAAGCGAAACCCTGTTTTTGGATTCCTTCATGGAATACCTATATAGAGGAAGATTTTCGGTTCGATGGTAGCTGACATCCTGTATCTGCAGCTTATTCGGCTTCAGTCAGGAGACCGTTCAGGGCCTCCAGGACTGCGTTCGAGGTGATGGTGGCACCGCTCAGGGCGTCAACACCTTCGCCGTAGGTGAAGGGACCAGATTTGCCAATGAACTGGCTGGTGAATTCCTCTTCGGAGGCGCGCTTGCCAAAGCCATCGGTTTCACCGGCGGTTTCC
>JAFUBA010000085.1 GCA_017460395.1 Clostridia bacterium
AGCACATAGTAGCTCACGACGCTCAGTGCCGCAACAATAAGTCCCGAAACGCGCGCGGTCGTAAAGAACGCCTGCATCCGCTTCATGTTGCCGGATGCGTAGTTGTATCCGATGAGGGGGATCATCCCGAGGCAGATGCCGATGCCGATGTTCAACGGGAGGCGCTCCACCTTCTGCACGATCCCGATGGCCGCCAGCTCCAGGTCCCCGTGGGAGGCAGAGAGGCGGTTGATCACGATGTTAGTCAGGTCAAAGAGAAAGACGCTGAGCGCCGCGGGCACGCCGATGGAGAAGATGTTCTGCCTTGAGGCAGGCCGGATCTTCTCCACGCGCCTTGGGATCTCCAGCACCGAATCCGATTTCACCCTCCGGTACTGGTAAAGAAAGTACACAAGCGATGCCACGCTCGAGAGCATGGTTGCGATGCCGGCGCCCCTGACCTGATAGCCGTCCGGGAGAATCAGGAACATGAAGACGGGATCCAGGGCAATGTTCAGGACACCGCCCATGCTGAGCCCGAAGGCCGCCTCCCTGGCATAGCCTGCATTCCTCAGAAGGAAGGACATGGTGGTGGAGAGCACATTCGCGATCCCGCCGATCACGACGACGAAGATCAGGTAGTGCCTGGCATAACCGATGGTGAGGTCGCTGGCACCGAGGAGGCGCAAAAGCGGGTCCATGAAGATGAGACACAGGAGAGAAAAGCCAAGGGATGCAAAGGCCGCCATGACCAGCGTCCAGGAGGCGACCTTCCGCGCTTCCTCTTCCTCCTGGCTGCCCAGGAGGCGGACCATCAGGCTGCCGCCGCCGACACCGAACAGGTTGGCCAGGGCGCCCACCATGAGGAAGACCGTCAGCACCAGGGAGGAGGCTGCCACCATGTAGGGATTGTTGGCACGGCCGATAAAGAAGGTGTCTGCCATGTTGTAGATGAGCGTGATCAGCTGGCTGATGATGGTGGGCACGGCCATGGTCAGCAGCGCCCGTGGCACAGGGACTGTCTCAAACAGTGCCCGCTTGTCCTTTGCCCTGTCCATCCGGATGCCACGCTCCTTCTTGGCCTTCAGGCCCTCAAATTTCCGCCCGAGTATAGTGCCGCATGTTGCCCGTGTCAACATGACAGGAACCCGCAAGACTTGGACAAGCATCAGCTCTTTCCCGTTGTTTCTGTATTTTTTGGCACGATTCCCTGCGAAAAGTCGTTGGATTTCATCCGCTTTGTCCTTGTCGCAAAACACAATCCATGGTATCCTCACCTGGAAATCACAGGGATTCTGTCAAATTGTGGCAGATCATCCCGGGGAAAGGTGAAAGACTTTGAAGAAATGGATTGTCTGCCTTCTGGCAGCACTTCTCCTGACGGCAGCAGGCGCATCGGTGGCAGAGAATGCTTCCGCCGTGATCCTGCCGCCTCCCATGGCGCCCGTCATCTCCACCGGCACTGCCGCATCAACTGACGGCATCGACAACGAGGCAGCCCTGGAAGGATTTATCAATCAAACCTTCGGCATCGGCACTTCTCTCCATGCCAAGGCACCCACGGTGACCCAGGGAAGCAAACTCTCGGGCCAGGATGCCTTCATCTATGCATTCCTGCAGGAGCGCATCCTGAAGGTTGCAGGCGGACAGATCTCGTCCGTCGTGTTTACCATGTCCCCCGTTGATCTCCTGGGCAAGCAGTTTTTTACTGCCGCAGAGGTTGGTGCAACCTCGATCGTAGATTTTGATGATCAGGGCAACGGGGCATGGAACCCGGACGCAACTGCGGGCCTGCCGAAGCTGATTGACTTTGACCTGGATAAAATCACCAAAGCCCTTCTGTATGATATGCCCTATGAGCTCTACTGGTTTGACAAGTCAGTCGGTATCAGTTATTCGGGTGATCTCAACATGACTGCCGGTTATGACTATGATAACGAAGAATATCTGATCGGTTTTTCAGACAATACCATCCTCACCTTCAGACTGTTTGTCTCCACCGAATATTCTGTGACAAAGACATCGGGCACCACAGACTTTGACACCTCCGTGGCAGGCAGCATCAAGACCGCTGCCCGGAACGCCGCCGCTATCGTATCCCAGTACAGCGGCCTTTCCGACTACGAGAAACTCAGGGCCTACAAGGATGCCATCTGCGACCGCGTTTCCTACAATGATGACGCAGCAGATGACTCGACGAATACGCCCTACGGCAACCCCTGGCAGCTGATCTGGGTGTTCGATGACGATGTGGACACCAAGGTCGTATGCGAAGGCTATGCCAAAGCGTTCAAATATCTGTGCGATGAGTCCACCTTTGAGACATCCGTCTCCGTCTCGCTCCCCACCGGTATCATGGCGGGCGGTACCGGTGAGGGTAAACACATGTGGAACATTGTCACCATGGGCAATGGCCTCAACTATCTGGTGGACGTCACCAACAGCGATGAGGGGACCATCGGCCACCCCGACTACCTGTTCATGACAGGCTACATTGAAAAGAACGGGAACACCTACACCTATCAGGGTCCTGGTGATAACACCATCTCCTATACCTATGATAACGATCTGTTCCTCCTGTTCACCGAGCAGGAGCTGGAGATGAGCGCTGAAAACTTTGACCCGGACAATTACATGCCGGTCAACAAGTGCGGCGAAGATCTCACCTGGGCGCTGGAGGACGGCGTGCTGACCATCAGCGGCACCGGCGCCATGGATGATTTTGATGAAGAAAATCCCGCGCCCTGGGAGGCCAATGAAGTCACCTCCCTGGTCATCGAAAGCGGTGTCACGAGCATCGGCACGAATGCCTTTGCACACTGTGAGAACCTTACATCCGTCACCATTCCGGGCAGCGTGCTCACCGTTCCGGCATCTGCCTTTGCATATTGCACAGCACTGACAGACGTAACGGTGGCAGACGGCAACCTGAACTACACCGTCTCAGGCGGCGTACTCTACTCGAAGGATCTCTCGGAGCTTGTCTATTATCCCGCAGGAAATCAGGACACGTCCTTCATCGTTCCGGATTCCGTCCGGAGCATCGGTGCCTTCGCCTTCTGTGGCTCCACATCCCTTGAGGAGATCTATCTTCCCTCCTCTGTCACCATGATCGGCAAGAATGCCTTCAGCGGCTGCGCAGCCCTCAAAGCTGTCACCTTCCACCGCAGCGTGACGGAGATTCAGGAAAACGCCTTCTCCGACTGCACATCGCTTGCCACGGTGGACTTCCAGGGCACAGAAGCAGAGGCCGGCCAGATCTCGGTGGCTTCCGGGAATACTTCCCTCACCTCTGCCGCATGGACGTACCTGAAGGCAGGACAGCTTGCAAAGCCCCTGATCTATGATGTCTCGCTCTCTAATGGGCTGACCGTGGGCGGCGAATTCACAGCCCGCGTTTCTATCCCCTCCGGCGCCACGATCGTCTACACAGAGTTCGGGCGGGTCGACGAGGAGGGAGAATGGTATGACGAGTTCGCCAGCTGGGATGTACTCTATGCCAGCAGCGTGAATCAGGTTTCTGTCCTTGGCTTTGCGATGACCGAGCCTGGCCGGTATGAGCTGCATGCGCAGGCCCTGCGCAGCGAATACCCGGACGATCCCACCGAACTTGACAGCGAGGTGGCCGTCTATTCCTTCGAACTGACTGCAGGCCCGATTCCTGTCATGCCCGATATCACCCTCTCCGCCACGACCATAGATTACGGAGACACTGTCACCTTCACGGTGCCGGGCGCTGAGGCCGTGGCATCCCAGACATACGAAGCAGATGGAGCATGGGGAACCAATCCGCCTCAGAGCGCCACAAGCGGAAACAGCGAGACTGTTTCCTTTGACGGCCCCGGCGACGTTGTTCTTCTCATCTGGGCCCGCATGAATGGCATCTGGACACGGGGCACAGAGAAGCATATCACAGTGAATCCCCTTGGTACCTTTGATCTTCCCTCCGTGACCTGGCAGGGCGAGACCGTGGATGACGAAATCACCATCTCCCAGTATGACGAAAAGATCTTTGAGGTAGCACTCCCCGGCGCAGACGGCATCTGGGCGATGCTTCAACCAGATACCGATCCGGAAGTATACAATGAGTCCCTCCTGGATGATATCCTGGAAGGCAGTGCCATCTCCCTTGACCTGACTGACGCCCTTGGTTCCCTCGGGGATTATCTCCTCACCCTGTCCGCAGAATATCGCCAGGGCTGGGTCAGTCCCGAACGGACCATTCGTCTGCACGTCGTGGAATCCACCTCTCCCTTCATCATCGAAAACGGCGTGATCACCGGCTATACCGGCGATGATCTGGACCTTGTGATCCCGGACACCGTGGACCTTCAGACGGTCACCGGCATCGGTGATTTTGCCTTTGACGGACACACCCTGAACTCTGTGACGCTGCCCGGAACCCTCGTGACGCTGGGTGACGGTGCCTTCCTGAAAACAGGTCTCACCGAGGTGCGCGTGGCCGAGGGTACCGACACCCGCACCTGGTATTTCTACGAGCTCAACAGCCAATACGAGGCGTATCTCTACAGCGTGCAGCTGCCCGTGAGCGTCGAGGATGCAGACAAGCATGCACCCTTCCTGATGAACCGTCTCCCCGGCCTCACGCCCGACTTTGTGACCCCCTCCAATCTGACCACCATCGAGGAGGCAGCCTTTGAGGGTACAAAGCCCACCTACGTGTGGCTCACGGACGGTGTCACCTCCATTGGCGA
Organism: Clostridia bacterium; assembly: GCA_017460395.1. Classification (GTDB taxonomy): domain Bacteria; phylum Bacillota; class Clostridia; order Christensenellales; family Aristaeellaceae; genus UBA2943. The sequence continues at coordinate 4,695 of JAFUBA010000085.1, forward strand.
CGGTGCCTTTGCCGCCTGCCCGGATCTCCGGTTCGTGCGTGTCCCCTCCAGCTGCACATCCTTTGGCGATCTCGCCTTCCCATCCGGCACATGCCTGCTCGTAGATTGGTTCGGCGCCCCCGCCGCAGACTACGCACAGCAGCATAATATCGATTACATCATCCTGACAGAAGGCTTCAACGGCTAAGACACAGGATACACGTATCCCCTGCCGGATCTCGGCAGGGGATTTTTCCATGCCCGTCTTGCCCCATGAGACAGCATTCGATATAATCCCATTGTCTTTCTGTTCAGACAGATAATAACTTCACGCGAGGTATAGATATATGGATCAGGGTAAAATCGTGCGACTCGGGTTTCTCGGCTGCGGCAACATCGGCGGCGGCGTATATCATCTGCTCACCGACATGCACGATGAGATTCTCCGGCGGGACGGCCTGGACATTCAGATCGCACGTGCACTGGTCAAGAGCATTCCCGAGGCGCGCACAGACGTGCCCGCGGCTCTTCTGACAGAAAGCGCGGACGATGTGCTGTGCGACCCGTCCATCGATGTGGTCTGTGAGTTCATGGGCGGCGAGCACCCGGCCGCAGACTTCATGGAAAAAGCCCTTCTGTGCGGCAAGAGCGTGGTCACCGCCAACAAGATGGCCCTGGCCCTCAACTGGCACCGCCTTCAGACGGCTGCAGACAGGACCGGCGCAGGACTCTACTATGAGGCCAGCGTGGGCGGTGTCATTCCGATCATCCGCTCCCTCACCGTCTCCCTGGAGGCGGACGAGGTCGATCTGGTGATGGGCATCGTCAACGGCACCACCAACTATATCCTCACGAAGATGGCCCAGGACGGGAGCAGCTACGGGAATGTCCTGCGCGAGGCGCAGAAGCTTGGTCTGGCCGAGCCCGACCCCACGGCCGACGTGGAGGGGTATGACGCAGCCTACAAGCTGTCCATCCTCTCCTCCATCGCCTTTCACACCCATGTGCCGCTCAAGAGCGTCTACCGGGAGGGGATCACCGCCATCACCGCGGACGATATCGCCTACGGCCGGGAGATGGGCTACACCCTGAAGCTGCTGGCCATCGGGAAGAAAAAGGGAAACGAACTGGAGGTACGAGTGCATCCCACCTTCCTCCCGGCCTCGCATCCCCTTTCGCGCGTCGACGGATCCCTGAATGCCATCTTCGTCCACGGAAAGTACTGCCAGGACCTGACACTGCAGGGGCGCGGTGCCGGTGACAAGCCCACCGCCAGCGCCATCTGCGGCGATATTCTCTATGCAGCCACCCACAAAGGCTGCCACACGGTGCCCTCCTTCCGGAATATCGAAGGCGCAAGCCCTGAGATCTCATTTGTCGAGAACTGGCAGAGCAGGTACTTTGTGCGCCTGGATGCCGCAGACACCCCCGGCGTGCTCTCTGCCGTGGCTCAGGCCTTTGCGGAGCGCCAGATCTCCATCTCCTCCATCCTCCAGCGCCCATCCGAGGACGGCCGTGCCCAGATCATGCTGGTCACCCACGAGGCAAAGGAGAAGAGCGTACAGGCCGCTCTCGCGGCCCTGGATCCAGCCAGCGTGAAGGCCCAGAGCGTCATCCGGGTAGAATCCTGAAAACAAAACTGTGCCGGACAGCGGAAAAGCCGCTGCCCGGTTTTCTGTAGCGATATACTCCGGGGGTGAAATCGGATGTTTGAGATCATCATCATTCTGGCGATCTGCGCGGTGATCGGCGTTGTCATGTCCCTGATTGCACTCATCGTCGGCATCGATCTTCTGACCATGCTGATCAGCTATCTGCTGCCGTTTCTTCTCTGTCTTCTGATCGCAGGCGCCGTCTCATTCCTGCTTCTTTTCCTCCTGTCGATCTTCACTCACGGGGGCGGCGTCCTTTCATCCCACTTCGCCGGCATCACGGTCGCGCTCAGCATCGTGCTCGCCATCCTGATCTACCACGGCTACTGGGAAACCCCTGTGGAGGGCTTTCATGTGCCCATGTCTGAGGTCAATCTGTTTGCATACTACAACATGAAGAGCGGACATGTGGAGGATGTGGTCTCCTCCCCGGAGCGCGTAGAACAGCTGCGGGAGATGGTCAGCAATCTGAAAATGCACCGCCATCACCGTCAATATGTCCCGAGCTATGCCATGAGTCTGGTAAAAGCAGAGCGTCTGTGCAGCATCGGACTCTTTCGGGATGGAAATACAAAGCTTTACGAGTTTTCCCTCTACAGTGACAACACCATCTGCATCTACACGCCTGACAGCGATACACCTGTCTGGTTCGATCTCTTTGACACCCCGGACGTCAAGGCCTTCCGGGCCGTTCTCTCCTCTGAGCAGCACGCGCGTGCACTCCAGCGGATCCGTCCCCTCAACGACGAGCGGGCAGAGGCCTGCTTCGACGGCATCACCTGCGAGGATGGCGCTCTCATCATCCGTCTGCCGGAGTTCGACTATGACAAGAGTCTGTACGTGAAAGTGGATGCCATCGCGCAGCACGAGAAATTCAGCTATGCCCTTCAGGACATGGACCTGATGGCGCTGGCCGGCCTGCCATACACGCGGCCCAACGGATCGGATCTGGCGGTGCCGATCCCACAGGAGCGGCTGTACAAATCGATCACTGTCCGTCTGATCCTGGACGGTATCATCTATGAGAGGGACATGACATCCCTGCTGCCCGCCTCCCTGCTGCAGGAAACAAAGCCCTGACACAGCTTGCAGCCCACCCGCACACATGCAGGTGGGCTGTTTTCTGGTATGTATCCATGCCCGGAAGGATCCGGAAAGCACAGAGATGATCTATGCTATACATCTGGTGGCTTGCGGCGGTTTGAAAGTAGCCTGCCTTCCTGTTTTGTGGGTCTATATCGAATCGGTCAATCTTCGTCTGCTTTCAGCACCTGAAGCGACCGTGACAGCACAGTGAAGGCCCAGGCGGAAAAGAGCTGCGGTTCCTGCGTGAGCATCCGGCTGAGTTCCTCCCCGGTCACCCATTTCACTTCGGACACCTCCTGCGCATCCGGCCGGATCTCCCCCTCGGTCTCCATCTCCCCCATGAGGATATGATCGTACTCATATTCGCACAGCCCGCTGGGAAACTCTGCCCGATAGATGAAGCTTCCGATCTCCCGAAGATTCGCGGCCCCGCAGCCGAGCTCCTCCCGCACGCGCCGCCCAGCGGCCGTTATCAGCTCCTCGCCATACCGCGGATGGGAGCAGCAGCTGTTGGCCCAAAGGCCCCCGGAATGGTATTTTCCTTCTGCCCGCCGTGCGATGAGAAGCTCTTTGCCGCCTCTCCCGTTTCTCGTCAGCACCAGCGAGAAAGCGCGGTGCAGGAGGCCCCTGACGTGCACTTCCTCCTTTGTGGCCTGCCCGATCACCCGGTCCATGCCATCCACCAGCAGCAGGAGATCGTCCTTTGCCGGGTCGCCAGCCATCTGCCTGTTTGCCATATGAATCTCCTGCCTTTCGACTGTCTTCGGCCTGTGGCCTGCACAGATGGGTTCCTGAATCTTCTACCGTTGAGCACGATGGATATCAAGCGGAGACACGTAGTCTGTCGCCGCGAAGTGCTTCCCCTGATGCCGGATACGGCTCCCGTTCTTCCCGGGCAACCAGATGACCTCGATCCGGTCCATACCAGGGCTGTTGCAATGTCGTAGCCTCTCTGCGGTGGCTTCATACCCTCGCACCTTGCGCGTGTGTTTTGTCGGCAAGTCCCGCGAAATGAGTCTATGTTTTGCTTGTTCAGTTGGTATGTGTATAATACAATCAATCGTACCAAATATCAGGAGGTTTGCCATGTCGCTTGTCCACTATACGAATCCTACCACAGGACGGATTTCCGTGTATGAATCCACCTCATGTTACGATCCCGTTCTGAAACAGTCCCGTCCCAAGAGGAAATATCTGGGTACACTTGATCCTGAGACAGGGGAACTGATTCCATCTTCCGGCAGAGCCGGAAGACCCAGAAAACAACCAGTTCTGTCAGAGTCTGCTGCAGCCATCACGCAGGCTCAATATGATGCACTTCAGGAGAAGCTCAACAGCAGAAATGCTGAAATCCTCAAACTCAAGCAAGAAATTGCTGACATCAAAGCGGAAAATACTGAGATGAAGAAGGCATTTCTGCGGATCAGTTCAGTGATGGCGCCATATCTTGTGAAGTAATCGTGATTTCCACGAAATATCATCTGCGGCAGAAGCAAAACAGATGCCCAGCGTCTTTTCCTGGGCTGCGATCACCGGGGACTTATCACCCGCCTGCGTCCCGGTGGACACGTCAGATGTAAGTGATCTGTAAGGAGGCACAACCGTGCCAGCCATGTATGCCACAGGTTGGATTCCGGTTCTCTCAGGTTCATGCCTTTGCTCCGTCAAATGGCCTGATTCATCGGACTTCCTTCCATGCTTCGAAGAATATCCCTCCATCCCAGGACCTTGGCACAGGTCCTGAATACATCCAGAATCTCCCTGTTGGGGATATGGACCGCACTCTGCTCTTCATCGAAGGTGAGGTAGCCCAGGTGGATCAGCAGCGTGAGAATCTCGTCCCGTCCGCGGACCGCTGCATAAGCGTTCTGACAGGTCCTCGTGTCGATTGTCACGCTGCCCCCGCCCATGAGCCGTGCCACGGCATCCCTCAGCCCGTCATCGTCCCTGCGGACATGCTGGGCCAGGGCCTCAAAGGTTTCGGTGCTGTTCCAGAAGTTCAATACAAGCCCCTTTGTGATGGCCCTCGCCACAGTGTACGGATTCCAGACAGTGTATCTTTCAGATGCCGTTTTTCCCTCGCCCTCGGGAGGCATCGGCACGACACACTGCACCAGGTATCCGTCATACCGTTCCTTCATCTTCTCAAAGTCTCGACCGTACTGCACGCACAGGTTCTTTACCTCTCCCTCCGTAAATCCCACGTACGGTGCCATCTCCCGGGGTGCAATCATCGAGTACTCGCAGAACATGTTCAGGCACGAGTGTCCGCCGCATGTGCTGATCGGCAGGATGCCTGTCATATAGACAAGGGCGATATATGGCCTGTCCCAGAAAAAGTTGCAGAGAAAATCGAGATACTTTCGCTGCCCTGTTTCGTCATCTGCCCTCTGTCTGAATACCGCATCCCACTCATCGATCACGATCACAAACTGCGTGAGCGTTTCCCTGTAGATCTGTTGCATGGCCGTGGGCACGCTGCTCTCGTCCCCGAACTCGACATCCGGAAAGGCTTCTCTCAGTTCGTCTGTCACTTCCCAGGTCATTGCCTCAAGCATCTCATCCACCGTCTCGCATTCGCCGAGAAAGTCGGTCATCACAAGCTTGAGTACATCAAACTTCCCGAGATACCTGTCCCACGGTGCATCGCATGGACCTGAGGATGCAATCTTCCTTTTTTCAAACAGTGCTCTGCGCTTCAAGCCCCTGCCATAGTAGGCGCAGACCATGTTGGCCGCCATGGTCTTCCCAAATCTTCTTGGGCGGAACACACCGACATACTTTTGCCCCGTGTTCACCAGGGTATTGAGGAACAGAATCATGTCCGACTTATCCACGAAGGCCCTGGAATTCACAGCCTCCTCGAACAAGACCGTGCCGGGATTCAGATATGTTCCCATGCTCCCCTTCTTTCCATCTTCCCTTCCACTCCATGCATCCAAACGTATCTTCACGCCATTCCCGGGATGGCCTGGCCAGCCACTTTCCCGAAAGCACTGCATATTGTACGGGATGGACCATATTTCGACAAGAAGAACGACCTTGCAGCCACACTTCCCGCAAAACAGCCTCCGAGGCTTCTGTTCCCGCGTGCCGCCCTGTGATATACTCACCCCGTAAGCATGTGCCAGATGGCACCCGAATTCTGACAAGCGAGGGAAGACGATATGCAAGTCACACGCGAGGGCAAGCGCCTCATCATCACCTCCGGCGCATCCACGCTCTGGATCGATCCATGGGGACGGGACAGTGTCCGCGTTCGCATGACCATGGAGAGCGAGATGGATCCCCATGACTGGGCACTGACAGAGAAGGTAGAAGACACGACGCCCGTCATCACCTTCCGCGAGGTGGACACCACCGACCCATGGTACAGGGGAGACGAGTACAGTAAGTACCACCAGACGGGGACGGAGGTCACCTACACGAGCGGAAAGCTCACGGTGCGCATAAACCCCGAGGGCTGGCTGAGCTATTTTAACCAGCGCGGGGAACTTCTCCTTGAAGAGTACTGGCGGAACCGAAACCGCATCAACCGCTACTCCACCTCCCTGCGCATCCCTGCCCGGGAGCTGAAGCCCATCCCCGGCACCTCGGACTTTTCCCTCTCCGCCCGCTTTGAGGCGCAGGAGGGTGAGATGATCTTCGGCATGGGCCAGTACCAGGACGGCCAGCTGAACAAGAAGGGATGCGTGCTGGAGCTGTGCCACAGAAACTCCCAGGCATCCGTCCCCTTCTACCTGTCCAGCCGCGGCTACGGCTTTTTCTGGAACAATCCGGCCATCGGGCAGTGCGTGTTCGGCGAGAACCGCACCGAGTGGACGGCCAGGTCCACCAAAAAGATGGACTACTTCGTCACCTGCGGTGACACGCCCGCCGATATCGAGCGCAACTATTCCGCCGCCACCGGCCGCACTCCCATGATGCCCGAGTACGGCCTGGGCTACTGGCAGTGCAAGCTCCGCTACAGAACGCAGGAGGAGCTGCTCTCCGTCGCAAGAAAGCACAAGGCCCTTGGCCTTCCCATGGACGCCATCGTGGTGGACTTTTTCCACTGGACGCGCCAGGGTGACTTCCGCTTCGAGCCGCTGGACTGGCCGGATCCCGAGGCCATGGTGAAGGAGCTTCGGGAGATGGGCATTGAGACCGTCGTGTCCGTGTGGCCCACCATCGACGAGAGAAGTGAAAACTTCTCCGAGATGGCGGAAAAGGGGTACCTGGTCCGCACCGACAGAGGCAATGACACCATGACCTGGATGGGCGCCACCCTCTATTTTGACGCGACCCACCCGGGCGCCCAGCGATTCGTGTTCGAGAAATGCCGGGACAACTACTACACAAAGGGCATCCGCTGCTTCTGGCTGGACGAGGCGGAGCCCGAGTACGGGAGCTACGAGTTCGACAACTACCGCTACCATGCTGGGCCGGCCCTTCAGACCTCCAATATCTATCCCGTGGGCTACGCCAAGGGATTCTACGATGGCCTGAAAGGCGAGGGCGAGACGGAGATCATGTCCCTGACACGCTGTGCCTGGGCAGGAAGCCAGAAGTATGCCGTCCTTGCCTGGAGCGGCGATATTTATTCCTCCTTCCGCGCCATGCGCGAGCAGCTGCAGGCCGGCCTCTCCATGGAGATGGCCGGGATTCCCTGGTGGACCTGCGACCTTGGGGGCTTCATGGGCGGCGACATCAGCGACCCGGCCTTCCGGGAGCTGCTGGTCAGATGGTTTGCCTGGGGCTGCTTCCTGCCGGTCTTCCGCATGCACGGCGAGCGCTCTCCCTGGTTTGAGCGCGAGCAGGAGTATCGAAACGGCGTCCGCCAGCTGACATCCGGACAGGACAATGAGGTCTGGAGCTTCGGGGAGGAGAATACGCCCATCCTCGAGAGCTTCCTGTTCCTGCGCGAGCGCCTTCGCCCCTATGTCCGCGCATGCATGGAGGCGGCGCATACAGACGGTGCCCCCGTCATGCGGCCCCTTTTCTATGAGTTCCCGGAGGACGGGGACGCCTGGAAGGTGCAGGACTGCTACCTCTTCGGGCCGGACCTGCTGGTCGCGCCCGTCATGGAGCCGGGCGTAAGCGAGAGACAGGTGTACCTCCCCAGGGGTGCCACCTGGCGGGATGCCTTCACGGGGAAGACCTACCCCGGCGGACAGACGGTCACCGTGCCGGCGCCCCTCTCCGTGATCCCGGTCCTCATGCGGGACGGGAAGGACTATCCCATCTATCCGAAGGGCACGATCCAGAACCCATGAGCAAAAGGCCTGCAGATTGCAGGCCTTTTCCTTATTCACTTCTCAGGGCTGCCACAGGATCCTGTCTGGCCGCGTGCCGGGACGGGATCATGCCGCCAACGTAGGTGAGGAAGATGCAGAGGAGCACCAGGATTGCGCCGGCTCCTGCCGGGAGGAAGGCCCGGATGCCGTCCTGCCCTGCCAGGTTCCGGATGATCTGGTTGATCGGAATCTGGAAAAGCAGCGTCAGAAGGATGCCGAAGGCACCCGACAGGAGGCCGATGATAAACGTCTCCGCGTTGAACACCTGGGTGATGTTCCGCTTCGAGGCGCCCATGGCGCGGAGAATGCCGATCTCCCGCCTGCGCTCGAGGACGGAAATGTAGGTGATGATCCCGATCATGATCGATGATACCACCAGTGATACCGCCACGAAGGCGATGAGAACGTAGGTGATCACGTCGATGATCGTCGTCACCGAGCTCATGAGGGCACCCACGTAGTCGGTGTACTGGATGACCTTCTCATCCATCCCGTCCTCGCGCATGACCTCGTTGTAGGCATCCAGGAGGGCCAGCACGCCCTCCTTGCTCTCAAAGTCACTGGGATAGATGGTCACGCGCAGGGGTGTGTCGGGCTCTGCATACCCGAAGCGGTTCATGTTTCCCGCATAGGTCGCACTGGCCGCGGCAGCATGGGCTGCGTAGATTTCCTGCATGTGCTGCTCGTCCATATCAAGGGAGATGACGTCCCTCAGGCCCGACTCATCGATCTCAAGGAGCTTCATGGCCTCCGGGATCATGGCCTGGATCATGTCGCGAAGCGTCTGGGAATCCCCGTTTCTTCGCAGCTCCCGCGTGATCTTCACAAGCCTTGTCGCAGTCAGCCGGGTATTCTCATTTCCGAGTTCATCCAGACGGTCCCAGCGGATCTTCACCGCATCTGAGATGTTCTCCGGATGCACGGTGATCATGTCCGTGAAAAAGCTGAAGGAATCATCCGCCTGTGATCCGAAGGGAAGGCCCGTCAGCACGTCCTTTTCAGGGTCTTCTGTCTGTGCCTTCACGATCCCGCTCTCCCCGGCCTCCTGCATGATGCGCGTGAGCAGGGACTGCGGGAACTCAATGCCAAATTCCAGGATCCCGAAGGTCACGCCCTCCTTCGGCTTGACGACGCCCACGATCTCCATGGGCTCGGCCGTTTTCAGGCGCGAGAGCATATACTCCTCATCCCCCGACTGGTCGATCCATACGCCCAGCTGCTGGCTGTATTCATACCGCTCGAAGGCCTTCAGCAGGCGGAAGGTGATCCCCACAAAGTCAGATGGATCATAGATGCCGCTCCGCTCGATCTTCTGCGTCCCTGTGACCTCGCCGGTCTTCATGTTGGTGATCTGCGCCTGGAGCTCGTCCTGGTTTTTTAAACCCATGGTGTAGAGCATGAGGTCCGGGATGTTCCCGGAGCCCGTCAGGACCACCACGCAGTCCGTGTCCTTCTTCGGCCAGGTGCCGGCGAGAAGCTCGTAGTCCGGCTCGTAGAGGGCCGGGTTGGCGGGCAGAGGCCGGAACATCTCGTTGAAGCCATATCCCGTCATGATGCTGGAAAGGCTGCCGTCCATGCTCACGCCCATGGCCGCCATGGTCTGGTCCGGGTTCACCTGGTGGTATTCGGTGTCGCTGTCCAGGCGGTACACCTGCGGGCTGATGCCGTAGCGGTAGTCGATGCCCCGGGTGTATTCCTCCATGCCGCTTGCCCCGGAATCGAGCCAGCGCTTGAGGCTCTTCAGGTCATTGACCCTGGCGGATGACAGCATGCCGCCCATCATCTGGCTCTCCCGCACCTCGCCGCTGCTTTTGGCCCCCTCCTCGCTTCTGAGCTGTGCAAGGGTCATCATGGTCTCCTCCATGGAGAAGGCCGAGGTCGTGATCTCCACCGGATACTGACTCAATGAGTCCCGCTCCATCTGGTGGATGTACGCATCCGCGCCGGAGGAAAGGGAGAGAATCAGGGCAATCCCCACGATCCCGATGGACGCGGCAAAGGCCACCAGCACGGTCCGGGTGAGCTTGGAGAGAAGGTTCGACACACTGAGGCCAAGGGCCGTCAGAAAGGACATGGAGGGCTTTTTCTGCCGGCGCTTTTCCCCGGGCTGCGCCGCCCTCTCCTGCTCCTCCTCTTTTTCCGTGTAGGGGTCCGTATCCTCCAGGATCTTCCCGTCCTTCACCCGCACAATGCGGCTTGCATACCTCTCCGCCAGCTCCGGGTTGTGGGTCACCATGATCACCAGGTGATCCTCTGACACCTCGTGGAGCAGCTGCATCACCTGCTCGCCGGTCTCGCTGTCCAGGGCGCCCGTGGGCTCATCGGCCAGGAGAATGGAGGGATTGTTGACCAGAGCCCTCGCGATTGCGACACGCTGCATCTGCCCGCCGGAGAGCTGGGCAGG
>JAFUBA010000086.1 GCA_017460395.1 Clostridia bacterium
CCTCACACGGACGAAACCCGGGTGCAGGAGAATCCCGACCTGATCCAGGCCTTTGCAGGCCTTGAGTACTATATCTCCACCAAGATGGACGGTAGCTCCCACTCCATCGGGATCGATGAGGACGGCTTCCACGTGACCGGCCACAACTATGAGTACAAGGACGACGGGAGCAGCGCCTTCTACAACCTGGTGAAGGAGCGGGGCTACCAGGCCCGGATGGAGCAGTTCGTGCAGGACCATGGCCTTCAGACACTCACGATCCAGGGCGAGCTGTGCGCGCCGGGCATTCAGCGAAACAGGCTGCGCCTGACAAAGCCCGAATGGTATGTCTTCACCGTGCGGGAGAACGGAAAGCGCGTGGGGCTGGAGAGAATGCGGGAGATCTGCGGGGAACTCGGCATGACGATGGTCCCCATCGAGGAGGTGGGAGAGGATCTGCCCTCCAGATATCCCACCGTGGAGGCACTGCTTGCGCGCGCAGATGGCGAATATCCAAACGGCGGACGCAAGGAAGGCATCGTGGTGCGCCCCACACTTCCTGTCTTCTGCCCGCTCATCAGCGCATCCCTCTCCATGAAAGTGGTCAGCAACAAGTATCTTCTGAAGAACGAGGAATGAGATCCAGATGCTCACTGGACTCGGAAGGGATCTTCGGATGAAACCAGTATGTGCCATCAAGGCCATATCTGTTGCATCCGGATCCCTCCGGGCGAGGGGCTACACATCGAGCGAGAAGCAGTTGACTGAAAAGACGACAGGCAGGAAGACGGCCCCTCTGGGTGCGGGCACGGGAACATGCCTGTGCCCGCGCCCGGGGACCACTCGAAGGGAGAAAGCACATGGGAACATTCATTGGCGAGACTGGGAAACTGACGATACCGGAGGAGAGATGGCCCGACTTTCTGCGGGAGGCCATGCTTGTGCTTCGGGAAGGCGGGATGTTCGCCTGCAGGGATTGTAATGCCTGGGGAAAGGCCATCTGGCTTCTGGTAAATCCCCGGCCGGACGAGCATGAGTGCGTCGATGTGAGCTACAATAGCTTCGAACACAGCGTCTGGGAAAACGCGGGGATCGACCTGAAGGACCACTACGTCTACAGCGGCAAGGTGGGCTGGTCGCAATTCAACATGGCGACAGCGGCGCTGTATTACCTGGCGGAAATCTATTCCACGACGCCCTATGCAACCTCCAATCATTCCAGAAGCGACCAGGTAAGGGCCATCCAGTGGCTGAGGTATGTGACAGGGCGGGAGCTCCACTATACCTGGCGAAAGTACCTGTGGGATCTGCTCGAGCTGAGGATGGAGGACCGGGACGAGCCGTCTGGCTGGGTGGAAAGAAGGTGGATCACAGAGAACCTGGCAGATGAGGTGATCGCTCCACAATACGTGGACATCCTGTTCGCACTGAGATTGGTCGACGAATTCATGGCGTCTAAGGACCGAGAGCAGGACAACGAGGGCGTGGAGGACAGCGAGATCACTTATGAGCATGCGATGTACCTTCTCATCGATGGGATCCGTGCACTCCGGGCGTCTTCTGATCTCTCAGAGGAAGAGCAGGTCCGGTTTCTTCTGCACATCATCATAGACATCGACGGGCGGAAAGAGGAGTATCAGGTGCTCCTGGAAAAGTATAGAAACATGATTCTCGGCATCTCCATGCTGCCCTGCCAGGCCTCGGTGAAGATCGTCGCAGTTACCTACGGAAAGAAATTCTGGCCTCTGTGGCGGAGCGTACAGGAAGATGCCAGGAAGAAGGAAGCAAGCCTTGGGGAATATGCACAGAGAACAGATGTCATCGTACCCTACAGGGAGATGAGCACGGAAGAGTTTTTCGGTGTCGATGCGTGGGAGAGGCTGTACTGGTGGAAAGAGGACGGGGACGTGGTCCTGACGGAGGAAATCCTTTCGTGGCTGGATCGCCTGAAACTGAGGTTTGAGACACTGATGGCGGAGCCCCTGGAGGGCGGGTTCGACAGGTGGCAGGAGAGATTTGTGGATCTCCTGACCCGTCAGAACGAAATGTGCTACGAGGAACTCTTCTGGGAATTCATGGGAAGCTTCAGGGAACAGCCCGTGTGCACGGCCGTGCGGCTCCTGGAGGAGGCAGACGGGGAGAACAGGGAATTCCGGCATCTCCTCGACGTCCTCGGGAACCGCGAGCTTCGGCAGAGGACCTTCGGCTTCTGATACCCGCGTGGTACAACAAACACAAAATAAGACAGAAAAGAGGACATGCAACCGATGAACGAACATTCCCTTCTCTGCCGCTACATGTTCTCGAATGCAGCGTTGCGGCAGGATTTGCCGAAAAGGCAGATGCATGTCAGGGAGATCGGGCAATATGCGATTCTGAACTCAATGCAGGAGGCCGACTTTTCGGATCCGCTCGTGCAGGAGGCGCGGGGGATCATCATCGACACGGAGAGAATGGAGGTCGTGTGCTGGCCCTTCCGGAAGTTCGGGATCCATCTGGAGAG
>JAFUBA010000087.1 GCA_017460395.1 Clostridia bacterium
TACTGCGCGAGGCAAAATGTGTGTATGCGCTCTTTTGCGACCATGATCTGTTTGTACACGAGATCGAACGTGGCGTGTTCACGGATGATTTCTACTGGGGATCACACATGACGGACCCGCCATCCAGAACGTGCATCTGGCGCGATCGCGGGGAGGACATGCTCATTTCGAGGGGCGTCTCCAAGATCGTGGCACTTGACGTTCAGGATCCCGATCGGCTGCATGATGTGCAGCGAAGGATCGAATCCATGCTCCCCCATCTTGAGTACTCATCCTCCTGGCGAGGGAATTTTGAGATCAACCCGCCCTCGATTCATAAAGGATACGCCGTCGAATCCCTGGCCCGGCGTCTTCAGCTGCCACTTTCCACAGTCATGGCCGTAGGCGATCAGACAAACGATCTCCCCATGCTGCGCTCTGCCGGCATTCCGGTTGCCATGGGCAATGCACCGGAGATGGTCCGGAAGGTCTGCCGTTACCTCACCCTGGACCATGATGCGTGCGGTGTACAGGCGGCCGTCGATGCACTGGCACTTCACATCGCGCAGCCATATGGCACACTCTTACCTCTCTGACAGATTTTCCCAGGTGAGTTCCTGGCATATTTTTTGGAAGGAGCCGACACTCATGAAATATCATATTGATACGATTCCCGTGTGGGACGCGGTCAAGCTGGATGGCGAATGCTTTCTGTGCGCCCTTCACAGAAAGATGGAGCTGGGCGAGGCAGAGCGGTATCTGGGTGCCTCCGTCATGGAACCTGACACCCGCATTCAGGTCAATGAGCTCGGCTTCTGCCGCCGGCACCATGCCATGCTCTACTCCATGTCCAACCGTCTAGGACATGCCCTGATGCTGGAGAGCCATCTGAATGTGACCAGGGAAAAGATGGAGAAGATCTCCGGGAAACTCAGCAGTGCGGCCTCAGCGCTGGAGAAAGCTTCCTTTGGGAAAATCGGCCGGGCCGGTCAGAATGCCCGAGAGGAAATCCTGCGCCAGGCAAAAGCACTTTCCGACATGTCAGATTCATGCATTCTCTGCGCCAGCATCCAGGAGAACATGGACCGATATCTCCATACATTTTTCCATCTCTACAAAAATGACAGCGAATTCAGAGAGCGGATCCAGCATTCCAAGGGGATCTGCCTCCCCCATATGGGCGATCTGATCCGCGTGTCAGCCGATGAACTGTCCTCAAAAGAATGTGCCGCCTTCATTCAGATGATCCTGAAGCTTCAGAAGGAAAACATGGATCGCATGCAGGAGGACATCTCATGGTTCATCAAAAAGTTTGACTATCGCTTCCAGAATGAACCCTGGAAAAACAGCCAGGATGCCGTCCCCCGCGCTGTCAATAAGCTTCGCGGCTGGTGTGTGGGCGATGAACCGAATCCGGAGGAATGACAGGCTGCATACAAAAAAGCAGGGATCGGAAGCATCATCCTCCCAATCCCTGTTTTTCTATTTTGTCTGTTTCCTATTTTGCTCCCGGAGCCTCTTCAGCAGAATAGCGTTCCAGCTGGACTCCAGCTTCATTCAGCAGTTCCACACTGAATTCATCCGGATACCCTTCCTGGTAGACCACCCTGCGGATGCCAGCATTGATGATCATCTTGGCACACACGGAGCACGGCTGATGCGTACAGTAGAGTGTCGCGCCGTCGATGGACACGCCAAGCTTGGCCGCCTGAATGATGGCGTTCTGTTCTGCATGGGTCGCATAGCAGATTTCCGCCCTCGTTCCACTTGCAATATGCAGCTTTTCCCTCAAGCAGCCGCCCCGCTCTGCACAAGTCTTGAGTCCCGAGGGCGCTCCGTTATACCCGGTCGTCATAATCCTCTTGTTTCTGACGATCACACACCCGATCGCCCGACCCGGCCTTGCACAGCTGGACCAGGAAGCAATCTGATGTGACAGGTCCATAAACCTGGTATCCCATTTGTCCATTTGTTTTCCTCCCTGTCTCCTGCATGCAGAACAGGCAGCTCCTCGGATGTAACTGACGTGATTCTCTGTCCCGGGAGAATCTGCATACCAGGATCTTTTTCACCCTGAGTATATCACACGATCTGTACGAATGGAACGCCCTCGCTGCTCACTGACGATATTTCGATCCCGGAAACTGTGCTTCCCCCGATTTTTCCAGGATTTTTGTACCCAGATTTCCTGTTTTCCCCTTGACAGCATATGCCCGCAGGCATACAATAGCCGATGGTATTGAGCTCCGCTAGCCCCGGTATGTTTGATACACTGCGAGGATATGCGACCATCATATCTGAGCCCACCATGAACCATTTCTAAGGAGGAGTTTCCTTTGAAGACTTATATGCCCAAAGCGGCAGACATCCAGCGTAAATGGTATGTCGTGGACGCTGAAGGTCAGGTGTTTGGCCGTGTGGCCAGCCAGGTTGCCAGCATTCTGCGTGGCAAGAACAAGCCGACCTATACGCCCAACATGGATACCGGTGACTACGTGATCATCGTCAATGCTGACAAAGTTGTCATGACCGGCAAAAAGCTGGACGAGAAGTTCTACTATCATCACAGCGGCTATGCCGGCGGCCTGAAGGCCACCAGTTTCCGCAAGCTCCTGCAGGAGAAGCCTGAATTCGCCATGCGCCGTGCCATCGTGGGCATGCTGCCCAAGGGACCGCTTGGCCGTTCCATGGCTAAGAAACTGAAGGTCTATGCAGGACCGGACTATGAGCAGGTAGCTCAGAAGCCCGAGAAGCTTGAGCTCGTGAGAACTGCTCGCGGCGGAAAGGAGTAATGTATTATGGCAAAGGTTGAATACACTGCTGTTGGCCGTCGTAAGGAAGCGATCGCTCGTGTCCGTCTGGTGCCCGGCGATGGCAAGATTGTGGTCAACAAGCGCGATCTGGATAACTACTTTGGTCTTGAGACCCTGAAGATGACCGTTCGTCAGCCCCTGACGCTGACCGGCACCACCAACTTCGATGTGCTGGTGAATGTGCGCGGCGGTGGCATCTCCGGACAGGCCGGCGCAATCCGTCACGGTGTTTCCCGTGCTCTGTGCAAGGCTGATCCCGAGCTTCGTGCTACGCTCAAGAAGAATGGCCTGCTGACCCGCGATCCTCGTATGAAGGAACGCAAGAAGTATGGTCTGAAGGCTGCCCGTCGGGCTCCTCAGTTCAGCAAGCGTTAATTGTCGCTTCTATCTCCCGCTGCCTGGTCAGCGGGAGATTTTCTATCATCGGCTTTTTCTCATAAAATTCTAATCATTTCATGGAGGTATCCGGTTTGCGCCAGAAAAAAGTGACGCTCGAGGAACTTCCCTCTTCCAAAAAGCCATGTATCAGTGTCGTGGTACCAGTCCACAACGCTGCACCTTATCTCAGAAGATCCCTTCGGTCCATCCAGAGTCAGACGTACACGAATCTGGACGTGATTCTGGTGGATGACGGATCCACCGATGGCAGCTCCGACATCCTCGATGCTTTCGCACGAAGCGATTCCCGCTTCCGCACCATCCACCGTCTGCATTCCCACGGCGTATCCGCCGCAAGAAATACCGCCATCCAGGCAGCCAGAGGCGAGTGGATTGCTTCCGCCGATGCCGATGATATTCTGCCGCGAAAAAGTTTCGAGATGCTGTTCCTCACGGCCTTTGAGCACGATGTCAGAATGGCCATGGGTTCCTACCGTGAATGTCATCTGACCCGCTTTGTCCGGCTCAACCGGCCCGTGGCGGCACATCCTGCCGTCATGTATCACCCAAAGGATATCCAGAAATACTTCCTGACCTACGGCGCCGATCAGAACCACATGTGGACCAAGCTTTTCCGCAGAGAGCTGTTTGAGCACGTCCGGTTCCCGGAGGGCATGATTTACGAGGATATCTACGTGATGCCACGCCTTATTGATGCGGCAAAAAGCTGCGCTGTGATCAATAAACCGGTATATAACTATATGGTCCGGCTCGGCTCCACCTCCACCAATGTAAATCTCGAACAGCAGATGGACGGCTTCCGTGCGCGCCTTGCGACGGTAGAATATATGCAGGAGCATTACCCGGAGTTTGTCGGGCTTGCATACGACAGTGTGCTGATGATCGGCTGTAATATTCTCGGCAAGATCGAGCATATCGGCGGCCGGGAAGTGGCGCCCACATTCTGGGACGAAGCAGTAGAGATCATGCGCAATGCTGCGGACATGAGTGCCAAGCAGGACCTTCTCTATAAGGCTCAGGCATGGTCCGTCTACAAGGACCCCGAATTCCTGAGCAAAGTTTCACATTTCATTCTGAAAGCGGACATGATGATCTGACGCTCTTCCCGAGCGGCGAGTCACTGTCCGCTTTTTCTTTTTGCTGCGGCAACCTCAAGATCAATGGTGATCCGCCCCTGGATCTTCCTCGCCACATCCTCCTTCTCCAGGGGCTTCAGGTCATGGCAGAGCGGAGACATCTGTACGAAAGCAAGCGCCTGCTCTGGTGTCACCGGCACAGTCTCCAGCACCCTCTTCTTCCCTGTGACCTCCATCTTTTCTTCAAGGTACTCCTCCACCTGTCCGTCCAGATAGGGAGACACGCCCATGGCTTCCCGGATTTCCCTGAGATAGTTTTCTCTCGGATAGACTTTGATCAGTCTGCCGTCCCGACTGAGCACGCGCTCAAACTCCTGGTAGGCAGCCGGCGAGAGAATATTCAGCACCGTGTCAAAGCAGCCGTCGTCAAAGGGCAGATTCCGCAGGTCTGACAGCGCCCAGACGGCCGGCGTCTCCCAGTCAGTTGCCTTCTCAATCCCGTCTCTGCTCAGGTCACAGCCGGCTCCTGTCATGTCACGGTGTCTCTGCAAAATCTGATACAGCCACCAGCCGTCCCCGCATCCGGCATCCAGAATGCGCCTTGTTTCCATCGGGATGAGGCCATCGATGGCCTCCACAACGCCCTGATACGCCCCACTTGAAAGCACAGTCCTGCGTGCATCAAAAAGGTCTCCGTCATACATGCTTGTGGCCTTTCTTCCAAGGGTATGGATATATCCCTTGCGGTTCACGTTCAGAATGTGGCCCCCATCACAGGATAGATTGTCGCCCTCGCGTCTGAGCCGGTCCCTGCATACCGGGCACAGGACGGGCAGGTGTTCAATAGCGGAAAAGAACCTTTCTCTTTTGGATGTCACGGATGTCCATCTCCATTCTCACGCTTTGCTGTGCCTGATTTGCACAAATCAGATCCGGGCAGCGCGTCTGAATCTCTCCCGGCCATTATACACGTTTCCTCTGCGATGTAGAAAGGTTCGCGTTGCAGCGATTTGAATCGATGAAATCGGCGGAAAGGCATTGCATTTTCACGGTCTTTGTATGAATCCATCAATTGACTTTCCATATTTGCCATGATATTCTTTTTTCAAAAGCATGTTCGTTTCATTGTATGCAGGTACATACCATGAAACGTTCTGAAAGGAGACGGATCATATGAAGAAGTACCTTCCCTACGCACTTGGTGCGCTGCTTGTCATTGTTCTCATCTGGGCGCTGGTGCTCAATGGTAATAATGGTACGCTGAACAATCAGAAAAGCCAGCTGACGGAGCAGGTGCAGACGCTGACAGATCAGGCCAAGGATCTGACGCAGCAGGTGGAAAGCCTGACCGGCCAGGTCGCCAGCCTGGAGGAATCTGTGGCTGAGAAAGACACGGAGATCACCTCTCTTACAGACAGTGCTCTTCTCGCCCAGTCTGACAGCACGCGCATTGCAGAGGAAGCTTCTGCACTCTCTGAGCAGGTCAGTGCTCTGACCGAACAGGTTGCGCAGAAACAGGCTGAATACGATGCATACCTCGAGACCGCCCAGAAAGAAGCTGCCGCCAAGGAAGCTGAGCTGGCCGATACCAAAAAGGCCCTTGACGAGACCGGGAATACGGCAGCACAGCTCCAGGAAGACCTGGATGCCGCGACGGTCAACGTGACCTCCCTGAACGAGCTCATCACATCTCTTCATGAACAGCTGGATCAGGCACAGCAGGAGCTGTCCGCTGCCCAGAAGCAGTCCACCTATCTCAATGATCTGGCGACCGAGAAACGTCTCGCCCTGAACGATGCCACCAAACAAGTGGAAGCTCTCACCGCGCAGGCAGAATCACTTGAAAAAGAACTTTCTGCTGCCCAGAAGCAGTCCACCTATCTCAACGATCTGGCGACCGAGAAGCGCCTGGCCCTCAATGAGGCCAAAAAGAATGTGGAAGCCCTCACCAGCCAGGTGGAAGCTCTCCAGGCAGAGCTGAATGCAGCCACAGAAAAGAATGCAGAACTGACAGACGCTCTCCAGCGCGCACAGGAAGACGCCAGTGAAGCTGCTGCAAACCTTGAGAGCAATGCCTCCGAGCTTCAGGGCCAGGTCACGATCCTCCAGGCACAGATCGACGATCTGCAGGCCCAGCTTGCAGATGCATCTGAAAAGCTTGCAGCTGCTGCCAATACCACGGATGATCAGAAAGCCGCCCTCGAAGAGGCTGAAAAGATCAATGCTGACATGACAGCCAAGGTGGCTGATCTGGAAAAGACTGTTGAGCAGCTGAAAGCTACCAGCGCCCAGAGCGACACTGAAAAGGCTGCCCTCACCCAGCAGGTGGAAGAGCTGACCGCCAAGGTCACCTCCCTCGAGGCACAGGCGGCAGGGCAGCTGGAGACCATCGCAGCTCTGAAAGCCGCTCCTGTGGAAGCTGCGGATGTGGAAGAGGCTGTCGCAGTAGAAACTCCTGACGAGGAGAAGGCAGAAGAAGAGATCGAGCCCGCTGCTGAGACACCCGCGGAAGAAACCGCAGAGGAACCTGCAGAAGAGATCGCAGAAGAAGCCGAAGCGGAAGCAGCCGAGGAGATCACGGCTGAGGCTGATGGATTTGCCGGCAAGGTCACCGTGCACGTTACCCTGAATGAGGACGGCTCCATCAAGACTCTCGTGATTGATACCCCCGATGAGACGGAAGGCTTGGGCAAGAATGCATCCGAGGAAGCCTTCACGAGCCAGTTCATCGGAAAGACTGGTCCCTTTGCCTACGGCGAGGATCTGGACGCTGTTGCAGGTGCGACTGTCACCTCCACGGCCGTCCTCGAAGCACTGAACACGCTTTTCCCCGCGGCAGAAGAATAATTGCTGAATGCGTGGCAACACCCTGAAAGGTGTTGCCACGTTTTTTCCCTGCCGTCTCTTCCCCTGCTTGTCATTTGTTACCCGTGGTGCTACACTACGTTTGTCCCTGAATACAGTTTTTCATTCAGCAGATTTCCTTTATATGAGGTGACTTACCCTTGGCATGTGCTTCATTGCCACGGATCAGTCTCATCAAGACCGGAGATCGGATCGAACAGCTTCGCAAAAAGAACGGACTCAGCGTAAAACAGCTGGCAATGATCCTTGGATTCAATTCTACGCAGTCCATCTACAAGTGGCAGCGCGGGGACGCGCTTCCCACACTGGAACATCTTCTGATCCTCTCCATCGTCTTTGATGTACCGATTGATTCCATTGTTGTGACGGAATGAAGCCTTCAAAAAAAGAAGGCCGGCAAATACGCCGGGCCATTTTTTTTATGCAAACAAATGTTCGGAAGCCTCAGAAGTCCTCATCCTCAGGCTCCAGCAGGGCCAGATCCGTCCTTCGCCTGAGGCCTTTGGGATAATGATTTTTCATCATCCCGACAGAAACCTTTCCAAATCCCATATTCAGTTCTCCAAAGCGCGCCAGCACATACCCCTTCAGGTGCTCTGGAGCATTCAGCGTCTCCCCGGACAGGTACCGCTGAACCTCATCACTGTGCATATCCAGGCCCGGGATCTTCGGCGGATTCACCGATAGCGCCCATGCATGATCCGGGTGGAAGACACTGCCTTTCACCTCCCCCAGGTGCATGAACACCCTGTGCACGCCGATCCCCTTCAGCTGCGGTAAACCATCCAGCTGCGGCACAAGGACCAGCCTGTTTCCGAACAGGCACACCTGTCCTCCGGCGTAGAAGCCTGCCACCTCCATGCAGGAGAGCGTTTTCCTGTCGCACTTAGGCAGTTGCACGAGGGTCCCCTGCTCCGTGTCTGCGTCCGGGTCCCGCACCAGGAGTGCGGCAAACTGTCCCTCGCCATGCACCTTATGCGGGTACAGTGTCGCCATCCCGCTGTTTCCGTATCCGCACACATCAAAGGACTGCAGATGGAAATCTGGATGTGCACGCAGAAAAGCCTCCACATTTCCTTCGTTTTCCGCGTCATGAAATGTGCAGGTGGAATAGACGAGGCGGCCGCCAGGCTTCACCATCTCCGCCGCCGCGTCCAGGATCTGCAGCTGCCTCTGCGCACAGCCGAGACTTTTCTCTTCGCTCCATTCCTCCATGGCAGCAGGATCTCTTCGGAACATCCCCTCGCCGGAGCACGGCGCATCCACAAGGACGCCATCGAAGAGTCCCTGCCAGATGCCTGCAAGCTGCCTTGGATCTGCATTGACGGCGAGCGCATGGTCTGCACCCATCCGCTCAAGATTCCTTGCCAGAATCTGTGCCCGCTTTTTCACCGGTTCGTTGGCTGCCACCAGTCCTGTATGGTGCATTCTGTCGCAGATCTGGGTCGTTTTGCCGCCAGGCGCGGCGCACAGATCCAGGATCCATTCGTTTTCCTGCGGATTCAGCACGGCCACCGGGAACATGGCGCTGGGCTCCTGAAGGTAGAAGGCGCCGCCCTCATGAAACGGGCTCGCCCCAAGCCTGGATGCCGCGCTCAGTTCAAAGCCCTGTGCTTCCCA
>JAFUBA010000088.1 GCA_017460395.1 Clostridia bacterium
TACTTTAAGCATATTCGGCGGGAATTCAAGTAGCACCACAATCAAGCACACCACAATATATTGTGGTGCAGTACGAAATCACACATGATGTAATATATGGTGAGATTTAAAGCCATATCTTACTTTGTTCGGACGAATCATGTATGGTTGCATGGTTTATCCTATTGGAGTAGTCCAAATGCGGAACTGTGCAATGCCAAATCGGAAGCTCTGCAACTATACTGCAGAAGGTAGAGAACAACTGAATATACAAACTGGAGTCCCGGAGTGGATGCTAGCGTGGTTAGCGAGGCACAGTCCACCAGACATGCCGATAGAAATGGCAGATAATAGACTCTCTGCCTACTCGGCACAAAGAGGATGTTGTACCCTGCTGCATGAACCAGTACCTGTGGATCATTTGGTGACTATATGTCTTGACCCGGCACGCAAAAAGCAGCCGAACCGCTACAGGAACATTCTTGTTTTAAGTTCCATAGCAGGTCTACTCATAACCCTACCAGACACAGACCAGGTGCTACAAACAGTGCACATGATGAAGTTGAAGAAAAGCACTATCCGGACGCTTAACAGATACCGGACAAAACGAGGCCTTGCGACGATCTAAGCGACTCCTATAACTCACAGGAATCCATAAGTCCAGCATAAGATAACAAAGCCTGACAGATTCGATGGAGCGCCGTATACGATGAAAGTCGCACGTACGGTGTGGGCCCGGGGAAAAGGGGGAGATTACTTCAAACCCTTACCTATGGGCAGCTCCATACAAACTCTGGCAAATCCTAAGTACTGCTTTGGATTTGCCAGACTAATGATCAAACCTTGTGTGTCACTTCATTCCTCGTGCTGTTGGCATCATGGGTGTACGAATACATAACAGTGATCGCGCTATGTCGCCGTGCCGCCTTTCACACCCCCATGATATCCACCTGCTGTCCATCCAGGATTGCTCCCGTCAGTGCACCACCCGGAGCATAGACCAGCTTCAGTGAAAAGACGTCGTCCCGCGCTCGCAGAAGCGGCAGGAAAACCCGGTCACCCTCCCACAGAGGAAGGCTCATGACGGCGGATACCGGGACCCATGAAAGGACTCCCTCGGGGCACGCAGGCAGGGCAGGCATCCCATCTGCGTCTGTATCTCCGCTGCCTTCCTTCCATGCACACGTATACAGGAAGGTCATCTCCTCGCCCCAGTCCGGCAGAATGAACGTAATGATCCCACGGAGCCTCAGATTCTCCGGCACAAGGCCGGTCTCTTCCCGGATCTCCCGCACCATGCATTCCTCCGGGCTCTCATGCTCCTCCAGATGGCCCCCGATGCCGATCCACTTGCCGGCATTCTCGTCTTCCTTTTTGCGGATCCTGTGCATGAGCAAATACCTGGCCCCGTGCTCCATGTAACAAAGCGTCGTCAGCCTCATGTCAGAACCCCAGACTTTCATTCACCAGGATCACATGGATCCTGTCCGCATGCTTTGAAAAGCGGGTGATCAGAAACTGGCAGCAGATTGTGTCGGGAGACTTGCAGTCCATGCAGGCTCCCGTTTTTGCGCAGGGCGTAGCCTGGCCGAAGCGCTGGGCATTGATCGGTGCCGCCACATTCCTTGCCCGCTTCATGGCGGAATCCGCATCCGGGCAGATCTTGTTCATGCCGACGATCAGGATCACCTTCCGGGGGCCCTGAGCAATGGCGGACACCCTGTTGGAGTTCCCATCGATGTTGATGATCACCCCGTCCTCCGTCATAGCATTTGCGCTGGACAGAAACACATCCGCATCATAGGCAAGCAGCATGGCCTGCCTCTTATCCTCATATCTGTCCCGATCGATGAAGTTGTACTTCACTGTCTCCAGTGCATCCACCAGGCCGATCTCCCTGGCGCTCATGCATCCGCCCATGGTGACAGACGCACCCTCCGGGATCAGGGACAGAGCAATCTTCTTTGCCTCCTCAGCATCCTCTGCAAAGTATCCTGTCATGTTCCGGCTCTTGAGTCCTGAGATGATCCTGCCGGAAAGAAGCCTGTTCCTCTTCTTCACCATGTCTTCCATTGCCCTGCCTCCTGACTTTCTTCTTTCTTCTGATCTGTCTGTGCTGCGCTGCACAGTGACTCTTGTGGTTTGCTCGGCTGCCACCTTGTGGTCTGAGCTCACAGGGTCCGCAGCCTCTCCCGCCTCACGGAACTCGCAGTCACACAGGTGATCGTTCACCATCCCGATGGACTGCATGAAAGAGTAGGTAATCACAGGCCCTACAAAGGACATACCGCGCTTTCTGAGATCTTTGGAAAGCTTCTCGGATATCTCAGATACGGCTGGTACCTCCTGGACATTTTTCCAGTGTCCGTCGATCTGTTTGCCGTCCACATATGCCCACAGATAGGCATCAAAGGAGCCATACTCCTCCTGGATCTTCATGACCTCCTGGGCGTTTTTCCGTACGCTGAAGATCTTGCTTCTGTTGCGGATGATGCCATCGTTTGTCAGCTGTGCTTCCAGCTCCTCATCCGTCATCTTCGCACATTCGGAAATCCTGAAGCCGTGGAACGCCGTCCGGTAGGCTTCCCGCTTGTGCATGATGGTCCTCCAGGAAAGACCCACGCTTGCGCCTTCCAGACAAAGCATCTCAAACTGAAAGTCATCATCGTGGGAAACCTTGCACCACTCATGATCGTGGTATTCCTCCATGATCGGGTCTCCCGCAGCCCATGCTCTGCATTCGCTCATCTGTCTACCTCCACATTCAACGCTTTCGGCAAGAAGATTTCCATCTCCCGCCTCTATCCAGGTGGATTCTTGCAGAAACCGCTGCTGTTTGTCAATGTCAGCGAATGCTCACTTCCATCAGATACAAAAAAACCTGCCGTCAGGCAGGCTTTATTTGAATCCGGCAGTGACCTATCCTCCCGGGCCGTCTCCAGCCAAGTACTTTCGGCACTGAAGGGCTTAACTTCTGTGTTCGGGATGGGAACAGGTGGAACCCCTTCGTCATA
>JAFUBA010000089.1 GCA_017460395.1 Clostridia bacterium
CTCTAACGGCTTTATTGCTTCTCTCGCAGCAGGAACAGTACAGATTCGTGTCAAGGAGACCGTTGACAATCTGGCGAGTGAAGCTGTTTCAATCACCGTCCCAGAAGTGCTTCATATTAACGAACTCGTAGGTCCGTACCCCGGTGATAGACTCACCTGCGAATACTACGCCGGAGAAACATGGCAGGCTTTGGTCGACAGATATGATTTGATTAAAGTTTACAGCGGCAGGGCGGCTTTCGGCAGTGATGGGTTTATCTATTACAAAGACAGGGGCAATGCCGTTCCGGTCACTGATCTCGTAGATAACACAAGGACATACGAAGTTCAATAAGCAGCGAAAGAAAGGCCGTGAGCCTATGAACCGAAAACCGAATATCCACGCGGCCTTTCTCACACTTGCCCTTGCGCTCCTGCTGACCGCCTGCGGCGCGGGCGGCGACAGGGTGGAGCGGTTCGCCAAGGCCAATCCCGGCAGCGGCGCGAACATTGCCATACCGGGCTATGAGACGTTGAGCTTTGCGGCAGGCAAGACCGCGCAGGCCGTGAACCTCAAAAATCCGCCGGAGAACGCCTGCACCTTCGTCCTCACCCTGACGCTGGACGAGGACGGTACAACCCTCTGGACGGGCAAGACGCTTTCCCCCGGCGAGGCGTTCACCCGCATCACGCTGAACAGGGCGCTGGACGCGGGCGAGTACCCCGCGACGCTCCATTACGACTGCTTTTCCCTGCAAGACCACACCCCACTCAACGGAGCGGAGATCCAACTGACCATTGAAGTGAAATAAACAATATGCAAGAGGTGTGTATATGAAGATAAAAAGGATTTTGAGCATGACCTTTGCGCTGGTAATGCTGCTTGGGATGGCTGCCGGCATGAGCCAGACCGCGTATGCGGAAGGTAATACAACGGAGATCACTCCGACGAAAACAAGCGGAACGATGACCATTACGCTAACCATAGCTGCTGCGCATAGTGTGACCGTCACGCCGGGCGAACATATGACCAAGACCGCAGATTCCGGCGAGGCGTCACAGAGCAATCTGTCCGGTGCAATGGCGGACGTGGTCTATACCGCGAATGAAGGTTATTATTTTCCGACAGATTACAACGTTACCGCTGTCAACGGCATCTCCGTAACCCGGAACAGCTATACACAGATAACTGTTTCCGGTACACCGACCGCTGATGCCACGATCGCACTGACCGCACCGACGGCGAAGACAACGCCGGACGCGCCCACGACAGCCGCCGCGGCAGACTGCACGACCGCAGACAACAACGACGGAAAGCTCACCGGCGTTACAACCGCTATGGAGTATAAGAAATCAGATGCGGCTGATTGGACTGCCGGAACAGACAGAGACATCACGGGTCTTGCTCCCGGAACCTACTATGTGCGCGTAAAGGCAACCGATACGACCCTTGCCTCCGATAATCAGGAGCTGACAATCAAAGGATTCATTTCGTACACAGTGACCTTTAAGGTAGTGAACGGCTCCTGGAATGATGAAGCCCTGACTGGCGAACAGACCGTGACCCTGACTGGGCACGAGGGCGATACGCTGAAGCTGGCGGAGAACCAAATCCCGGCAGTCGGCGGCAAGGCTGCCGCGAATTATAAGGCGGGCAGCTGGGATACCGAGCCCAGTACCGAAACGGCGATCACAGCGGCAACGACCTATACTTATTCTTACGCCGCGAAGGATGGCATTAGCCAGACGGTCACCTTCAAGGTGGTCAACGGCTCCTGGGACGATGGAACAGCAGATGATAAGACGATTACGTTAATCGGCCATGAAGGGGACATACTGAAGCTTACAGCAGATCAAATTCCTGCGGTTGGCAGCAAGCCCGCCGCAAATTATCAGGCGGGCAGTTGGGATGTAACACCCAGTACGGAAAGTGCAATCGCAACCCCCACGACCTTTACCTACACTTATGAAGCAGTGATCTCCTACATCACTGCATCCGGCGACGGGCAGGAGTACCGAATCGACAGCAACGGCGATCTGATCTTCACGATCAAGCGCAGCGTAAACGATGATCTGACCTTTGCCAATTTCCGTAGTGCGGCGTTGGACGGACAGACCCTGGGAACTGGTGATTATGAAACAGCGCAGGGCAGCCTGATCTTTACGCTGAAAGCAGCGAAGGCAGAAGCGCTGTCCTTGGGCACGCACACCCTGACCTTCACGTTCTCAGATGGCACGGCTACCGCTACATTCACCGTGCGGCCTGTTGCGGGCAGCTTTGAGGACGTGGCAACACCCAGCAAAACCTTCACCTTCAAGAAGGTATGGGAAGGCGGCAGCGAAAAGAGTATTGACTTCACCCTGTATAAGCTGGGCGATACCGTGTATCATCACGGCTTTGACAAAAAGATCATCAGCAAGACAGAATGGCAGTATAACGCCTGGTTCTCCGAAGCAGTGGCCTGCTATGTGATCGAGGAGCCTGTGGAGGGCTACAAGACCCGGTATGAAAACGTGGGCGTGTATGCCGGGATCACGGATCGCTGCTGTGATGGCGGCACCATCGTGAATTACAAGGTGCCCAAGACCGGAGATGAAGCGGATCTGACGCTTTGGCTGGGCTGCGTGCTGGCTGGTCTGACGATCATTTCCATCGCTGTCTATGCTGGAAAACGGAAGAAAGCCCACAGCAGATAATCGCATTCTCAGTAGGGCATATCAGTGAAAGCGCTGATATGCCCTGCTTCTTTAGGAGATACACGATGCAAAAATGGCAGCTAAGGCAAAACAGACCACGCAGACACAGGAAGAAGAGCCGTTTTCAGCATTTCTGTTGGGGACGGCTGCTTGCGGTGCTGCCGGGTGCGGTGCTGCTGCTGTTTGGCGTGATTAGCCTGATCGGGTACGGCAGGGATTGGATAGGTACCCGGAATACGTCCAAAGAATTGCAAACCGTTTACTATGACGCGCCAACAGATGAACCTACCTTGACGACAGAAGCACCCTCCTCAACGCCTGCACCAAAGGAAACGGCAGTGCCCACGGTATCACCTGTTCCGACATCTTCTCCCGCTCCCAGACTGGAAGCAATGGCCTATCCCAACAATCCCAAGCTGACCATCAGCAGCCGCTTCAAAGCCCTACTGCGGGAAAGCAAGTATATCATGGGCTGGGTGAACATGGGCAAGCTGGTGGATGAGCCGGTGATGCAGCGGGATGATGTATTCTATCTGACCCATGATGCTGCGGGCAAGGAAAACGTGAACGGCGCAATCTTCCTGGAAGCCTCCATCGGGATCAAGACCCGTCCTTACACTTATATCCTGTATGGGCACAATATGAAAACCGGAGCCATGTTCGGCAGTCTGCGGAACTATGAAAACCGAAACTTTTATCACGCCGATCCTTTTATTACCTTTGATACCTTGTACGAGGATGGGCGTTATGTCATCTTTGCCGTGGGCAGCATCAGCACTGAGGAATACGGCAGGCATTATGTGGATTTCCACAACCTGAAATCCACTGACCGTGAAAAACGGCAAGCATCTATTGACGCCCTGATTTCAGCATCCGTGTTCACCTGTCCCATCGACGTGCAAGTTGACGACCAAATTCTGCTTCTGGTTACCTGTACGGAAAAGGATCAGGATCGCCGGGTGGTGGTAGCTCGACGGGTACGGGATGGGGAGGATGAAGCCACACTCAAGAAAACCGTTGAAAGAAGCCGAAAACGATAAAGGACAAAAGAAACCTGTAATTCTGACGCAAATCAGGATTGCAGGTTATTTTTTACCCAAATTTCATTTTACCCCTTGACAAATGAGCTCTCAGCAACTGCAGATAATACTTCTCCAGGGTGCGGGTGGTAATGTCGCTGAGCTTGGTTTTTCCGAGCATGGGTTCGATATAATTCCTGATCAGCGACGTGTTGGCGTTATAGGCGGAAATCGACCACTTGGTTTTCCCGTACAGACTGATGTATTCAGACATCAGCTCAGAAACCGTGCGGCAATCGGGGATCGTGAATTCCCCAATCGTCTGGGTGTATTCCACTTCCGATCTGCGGTTCTTTGCCGCCTCATACGTGTCAAAAGTCTGCCACTTCTGGCGGCGCTTCCCATCAGGACTGTCAACCATATAGACCACGCAGAACTTACCGTTGCGCTTAACAATGGATGCCATGATCGTTTCCTCCTTCAAGATAGATGTAGAGAGCTTTGTAGTACTGGACAAACCAGGTTGTCCCCATCTTTTTACTGTCAGGGTCATAGCATTTCAGCAACCGGTAAATTGTCTTCGGGTTCGCCTGAAGCCTTGTGGCTACCTCTGTGGGGGTAACAAACTCATTCCATGGGCTGAGATTCGGCATCTCGCTCGTGGGCAACAGGTGATAATCCGACTGCCCAACGTACCAGTCGCAGAAGCTGTTCATTGTGATCCTCGGCTTTTGGGCAATCCGGATCAATTCCAGCTTATCCTTTGCTGAATACCAGAGCTTCCATGCATTCCGACGGTCAATGCCTACCAGCCGGCCCATATCCGGAACGGTCATGGAGGACAAGATGCCTGTCAGATCGTGTGCCCTGTCCTCTGCATTCCGATACCAGTTCTGGGAATCGTACCAGGTATCAAAGAGCGTTTTCGGAATGCGAAACTTGCCCCCGATATTCAGGGTCAGGAGCCCAACTTTCTGGATCATTTCCAGCGCGGTGTCTTTGTTGATGGCCAGCATATCGGCAATTTCCTGGACGGTATATAACTGCTCCCGCAGTTTCGTTCCGGGCAGAGGGCCGTCAACCTTCTTGTACCAGTCCTGCCTGTCATACCACTCCTCAAAACTGGCTTTCACAATGCGGGTCTTTCCTGCAAGCTGCACCGTTTCAAAGTTGTGCTTATGCAGGAGATAGTAGCTTTCCGTTTTTTTGAGACCCAGCAACCGCCCCATATCCAGGACCGACATGGTGGTCGCTTCATCGTTGGTCATGCGCAGATCACTCCCTTCCGTGTGCTAATAAATATAATAGTCTGACCGCCGCCAAACTTTTAGTCTGTCGCCGCCTTTATTAGCAGCGGGCAGCGTCACTGTGCGTTCATCCATGCATGGAAGCTTTCCTTGGGAATCCGGTAACCGACGCTGCTGATCCGGATGGCCGGGAAAGCATGACTGCGGATCAGGGAGTAAACTGCTTTGCGGCCAACACCCAGGATGCTCATAAGTTCTTCTACGGTGTAGCAGAGACGTTCCTGATGAACTTCTGGTTCTGGGGCTGCGGGCATCTGGTTCAGATTCATCTGCATAACTTTTTCTCCTTGCTTGTGTTGTGGAGGTTTTTCCCTCGCATACCCACATGTGCTTTGAAAGGCAAAATGGCTAAAAGCCAGAAGACTTTTTTCTGAGTTTTGAAGTCATGCAGGCAAAAAGATCCCCTTCGGAATCCTGAAAATCAGGTGATCCGAAGGGGATTTTTACGTTTTTGGCGTGTTTCAGCGCTTCAGAAGGTAAGTCGCAGCTTCATCAGCAACGTGGATGACCCAGGCGAGCGGAAAAGCCTGAAATGCATTGCTGCTGTCCCGGATGGCATCTCCGCCAGGTGTTGCGCCCATATGGCAGTTGATGGCCGCGGCCTCATCGGTCTTCAGCTTCATGAACTGCTGCACCAGAAAAACGGATTTGGAGCCGTGACCGCCGAAGCAGTATTTTTCCTCAATGGTATAGCAAGGCACTTCCTGCCATTCACCGTTGATTTTCTGATTTCGGGTATCTTTTCGGTAGAAATTCACCTTGCATAGATCGTGGAACAGAGCGGCGATGATGACACTCTCTTCTGCCAGCTGCAGTTCGTAGCCTGCCATTGCTTTCTTTGCCATGCGGTAAACATCCAGGGAATGCTCGCACAGTCCGCCTTCATATGCACCGTGATAGCGCGTGCTTGCAGGTGCTGTGAAAAAGTCTGATTTCTGAAGCCAGGAAAGCAGATCCTCCAGCCCGTCCCGGTGAACATGATCCCTGCACAGGGTAAGGAATTCCTGTTTCTGCTTTTCAATATCAGGCATATATACACCTCAAATCATTATATACATCGACAACATCGATATAGGTGAGTTCGTCAACCCGGTTTTGCTGCAAATGTGTCCAGGCATTGTCCACCACATCCTCTCGCTCCCTGCCGATCGGATCCCGGTGATGGCAGGTATGGAAATACTCCTCCTCTTCCAGAAGAACATCTGCAATCAGATCATGTATAAACATTTTCTGGTACCAGCCTTTGCGTTCAGTGCTGTCCATCATTCCTGCTCCTCATTCACAATCTTCCAGAGCACGCATCAGGCGCTCCCGGTACATCTGCCGGGCTTCCTCCGGGCCTTCAACTCGCATCCGTCCGACATATTCAAAGACCCATCCCCAGAATGTATCGCTTGCATTCACATGAACTGTGGCCCGAAAATGGTTCTGATCGCTGCGCTGAAAGGAAAAGTCTTCCCCAAAACGGTCGATCATGTTGCTCATTAGGGAATCGTCACAGCGAAGGATCACGTCCATCTCCGGCCCGGTGCCATACATCTTGGTCAGCGTGCCGTAATAGTACTGCGGGTCAAAATCCTCGGGCCTGGGAACAGCGCCTGCATCTAGCAGCTTCGGGATCGCCATGCGGTCAATCCGGAAGGTACGGACGGCTTCACGGTTATCGGCCCAGCCCACAAGGTAATACCGGTCATCTTTCCAGATGGTCATGTAGGGCGACACTGTGTAGACCTCGCCACCATGGCGCATGACCCGGTTCCGGTTTCCATCAAAGGTATAGTGCTGGAAGGAAATCTTCTTCTTTTCGTTAATTGCCTGGTTGATCACATCAATGGTCAGGAAAATCTGGTGATTCTCCGACTTGGCGACCTTCCCGGTATAGACGGAGGTGCACAGTTTTTCCGCCTCATGACAGCTGGACAGTCCGGCAATCTTCTGCATCAAACACTCAGTTTTCCTCGGACTGATAAAGACGGATGATTCAACGGCATCCATCAGCGTGCGAAGCTCTGCAATGTCCAGTTCCCGGCATCCATAATGATAGTAGTTTTTTCGGCCCTCTCTGGTGCGGATCACATCAAAGCCATATTCGCACAGGACATCAATATCCCGGCTGATCACATGCCGATCCGTACCATGGCCCGTTTCGGCACATAAATCCGCCAGCTCCTGCTGAGAAATCCTGTGCTCATCATCCGTGTTATGAATCAGATGCTGCAGAATAAAGAGCAGGCGGTCTTTACTCTTTACACGCTCCGTTGGCAATCTGGTCACATCCTCTCCTGATTGCGGGGCAGCCTGTTATGAGAAGCTGCCTCCTGGGGAACCGGGAAAAAAGCCTGCCTTCAGGCCGGTGCTTCGACAAACCATCGTCCTACCATGAACGTGTCTTCAGCATCAGTGGGCCTTTCAAAGAAGAGATAGCGTTCCTGGTTTTCAAGGACGACGGTATATCGGTCTCCCTGACCGCCGGCCTTCAGCGCCGGTGCCGGGGTGATTGCCTTGATGCGGTCAATCTCATAGGTGCGCCCATCAGTCCAATGGATGAGCCGAGGGAACATCTGCCCGGCAGCACTGATTGCCACATCGACATCGATGTACTGCTTCCTGTATTTCATCCTGTTTCCTCTATTCGTGAGTTCATTTGATGTTTTCATTTTTGCGCCTTGAACGCGGCAATTTCCTCATCGCTGGCATAATCCTCTTCGTCCATGATTCCAAGTACGCGGCCGATGGTGCGGATCTCGCCATAATTCCGGGCCAGCATCGGTTTGTATTCCGGATTCAGAGAATACAGCCCATCTTTCTGGAATTTCTTGATAAACAAGACACCATCCACATCAAAGATGCCGATATCGCCAAGGGACAGTTCAGGTACCTTCTTGACCAGAACGGTGCAGCCATTGGGATAATCCGGCTGCATGCTCTCGCCGTTGACATGGAAGAGAATATCGGCATTCCGAATATCAGGCACATCATGCACATAACGGTCAGTGCAACTGCCCCCATATCCTTCATCACCGATGCCCGCAGCCACCGCTTCCTCGGCCTCAATCAGCCTACGCAGTCGGATAAAGGGAATGACTGGCCGAATCGTCCCTCGATCCATCTCCTCAAAATCGTGGGCCAGCCTGATCAGGATATGGCGGTGGGGATCACCCATACCCCGGAAACTGGTCAGCAGTTCCTGCTCTTCCTGACTGTTCGCCTTTTCTGAAGTGTCAGAGGTAAACAAATCAGAGACGGACACATGGAGTGCCTTACAAAGGAAGGGAATATTGGCCAGATCTGGACGTGTCCGGCCTGATTCCCAGTTCTTCACCGCAGAGGATGAAACGCCCAGAATGCTGCCAAGGTTTGCCTGGGAGAGTCCGGCCTCCTGGCGAAGATCTCTGATGCGCGAAGCAAAGAACAGCTTGTGATTGAAAACTCCAGGTGTTAACTGCCCATCGGAAGGGATCTCCTGAGCCTGCCCTTGCGGAGCCTCAAATTTACGGCGTGACATATCAAAGACCTCCAAAGGTTATTAACTGTACTTATGATATCCAAGTCAAAGCCTGCTGTCAATTATGAATTTTGCTATTGGCAGGAAAAACTGCCAATAGATTTCAGGTGGCTTGCAAAAGGATATTAACTATGACTATAATTGCACAGTCGATGTGGACACTGGAAGGAAGTGACACCAAAATGGTTCTCCATTCAGATGCAAACTGCTTCTACGCATCGGTGGAAATGGTCGAGGATCCGGATCTGCGGAATCAGCGTGTCGCTGTGTGCGGCGATCCGGAACAACGGCATGGTATCGTGCTGACTGCCAACTATCCAGCGAAACGCATGGGAGTCAAGACCGGCATGGCTAACTGGCAGGCCTTGCAGGCTTGTCCTGATCTGGTTGTGGTGAAGCCTCACTATAACCTGTACCTGAAATACTCTAAACTGCTGCAGCGGATCTATAAACGCTACAGCAATGAGGTGGAATCATTCGGCATGGACGAATGCTGGATTGGTCTTCCCTATGATGAAGAAGATGCTGTATGTATCGCAGAGGAAATCCGTCAGGCGGTTAAAGATGAAACGGGATTAACAGTTTCCATCGGTGTTTCATTCAGTAAAGCGCTGGCCAAGCTCGGCAGCGATATGAAGAAACCAGACGCCATGACAGTCCTTGGAAAGAACGACTTCAAGGAGAAATGCTGGAATTTACCTGTTTCCGATCTGTTGTATGTGGGCCCGCGAACCACAAAAAAGCTGAATGGCATGGGTGTGTATACCATTGGCCAACTGGCTGCTCTGCCGCATGAGGTCGTTGCCAGAAAATTCGGGAAGAACGGCCTCATGGTACAGGCATTTGCCAACGGCACCGATACTTCAGCGGTAGCGCCGGTTGGGTACAGCATTGCACCGCAGTCCATCGGACACGGCGCGACCTGTACCCGGGATCTGGAAGACAATTATTCAGTGTGGCTGGCGCTGGATGAACTGGCTCAGGATGTCAGCCATCGGATGATCGCCACTGACTGCAAGGCGCAGTCAGTGCACCTTTTCGTGAAGGACAATGCTTTCGGTTACCACGAATATGTCGCCCCGATCCATTATCCCACCCAGAGCGCTGCTGTGATTGCTCAGGCTGCCTATGAGCATTTTCTCTCAGATTACCGATGGGAAAAACCGGTCAGGGCACTGACCATCACCGCGACAAAGCTTCAGCCGTGGAATACACCGGTACAACTGGATTTTTTCGGTGACTTTCTGACATCAGACAAGCGGAATCGGTTAGATCGAGCCGTGGATGAACTGCGCTGCCGATTCGGGAAGGATATCATCAAGACGGCCTGTCAATGTGCCCGGCCTACGCTTCTGGCGACTGATAAATGCGAGAGCGTCAAGATGCCCGGCATGATGTACCACTGACGGAGGAGAAACATGGCAAAAGCAAAACGAGTAGCAATGGCCCCGGTACTGCAAACAATCCGGGACTATCTTGAGAATCACTACATGGACGAGCTTCTGGATGAAGTCCGCGAAAATATGCGGTCCGGCAGCGTAGAAGGATTTGATGTCAACTGCTCCGAGGGCGATATCATTTTTGACCAGGAGAAGACGTCGCTTCTGCGTGCAGATCTGTGGCGTGTTGACCGTACCCGTGCTATTGCAGACTGCAAGATGCGTGTAAAATTCGGTGTTTCCAAGCACGGGGAAATCCCTCGCTTTGTTATTCGCTATATCAATTTCTCCGCTGATGTGACCATAGACGGCGGCATCACGTTGGAACCCGGCATCAGCGAGGCAACCATATGCAGTCTTCCTTCAAGGAATATGATTGCCCTGACCAAGTACCTGGTTCCTGTCATGAGCAATGATGAGATGGAAGTGACGGTGCTGGAAATGCTTCAGCAGTATCTGGGTAAAGACGCGCTGAACGACAGCGCCAACGGCGGAGCAAATCTGGCCAAGGCAATGGGTCTGACAGTGAAGCATGTCTCTCTGTACCGGAATCATACAACCAATTCTATTCTGTTTCTGAAGGACAGGATGGTGCGCGTGGTTGCCTCGGGCGCTATCGGGGATGGCACCGACAATGAACCGTATGAGGATATTGTCATTCCAGCCAAAACCATCGTGATCAACGATAACCGGACGCGTACCGGTGATGAGAATAAAGCGCTGTACCATGAGTGCGGACATTACGAGTGGCACTCGATGTTTTATGAGCTTCAGGAGACGCATGCTTCTGATCTGGAGCTGCTGGATTATCAGGAAGCGGACAAGGCTTCCAAACCAGCAGAAAAAGATGTCCGCATGATTGAACGTCAGGCGAACTATGTTGGTTTGGCTGCGATGTTCCCACGACCGGTCTTCACGCCGCTCGTCCAGAAATATTGGAAGGAAGTCATGAATGAGCATGTGAACATCGGACGCAAGATCGCATCGGTCATTTATCGTATCTCTAATGAAACGCAAAAACCGAAATGCTATATCAAAACCCGGATGATTCAGCTCGGGTCTGTTGCCGCCAGAGGGGCAAACAACTGGGTTGACGGTGACTATATTCAGGACTTTGCCTTTGATCCGGAGCATGTTTCAATCAATGAAACTCTTGTGATCAGCCGGGCACAGTTCACAGAAATGTATGAAGATGACCCTGTTTTCCGGGAGCTGATCGATACCCACTATTTTGTTTATGCCAACGGCCATGTCTGTGTCAATCAGACCAGATATGTGAAGCGGACGGACAAAGGCTTTGTCCTCACCGAGGAGGGTCTGGGTCATGCGGATGAGTGTTGCATGAAGTTTACTCGCGCCTACCATTTCTATGCCAAAGGCTATGCGGTGGGTGAACTCCACTCCGATGAGGATTATAACGGGTGCTACCTGATGATCCATTCGTTTGACATTACCGGTATGAATATGGATGAACTGATGGAGAAAAACCTGGATTACCTGGATACGCTGCCCCGGCGGCCGTCCAAAGCGCTGTCCAAGCTGATCAAGGACAGGGTGAAAACCCAGAAAGGACTCGCTGCTGCTTCCGGCCTCAGTGAATCCAAGATCTGCCGCATGTGCCATGATGATTCCTATCAGTATTCCATCCAGGATGTGACCCGGATCGTGATTGGACTGGAACTGCCGCCGGTTCTGTCTGCTCTCTTCCTGGAAATGACGGGATTCACCCGTGCAGTGATGATCCGCTATCTCCAATACCAGTGCATTATTGACTGCTTCTTTATGGAAGACATTGACACCGTTGTGGAATCCCATAGAAACCTGTTTAATGAGGCGCAATCCGCCTGATCTGTTCAAAGCACAAGGCCTGGCTGCATATATCTGCGGCTGGGTCTTTTTCTTTTGCCTGGAAAAGCCAAACCTCTGGTCAGCGCAGGCACGGGAAAGCCACCCACAAAAAATCTCAAAAAAAGAATTTCATTTCGTGAAATTTTTCGTGCCTGAATCCCCGGAAAAACGTGGTGTCCACGCGCGAATCTGACCCATCCAGCTCTCGAAAAGTCTTATCTCGTAAGGCTCTGAGTGGATTTCATACGGTGAAATCGTTTTGGAAGACCGTCTGCTATGCTGTCATCACGGACAGGAAATCTGGCCGGAGGAACGCAGCGTGATGGCTCCCGATCAGGGCCTCTTCCGCACGGTGCGGACCTGAACTGAATACGACGCAGCCAGCATCGGAAGTGCAGCTGCAGCCGAATGGAGTGACAGAACACCCATCGGCTGTATAGCTTTGTGCTGGCAGCTTTCTCTCTGGCCCTCCATTCGGCTCCGACCGAAAGGAGGGCTTTCCAAATGGAGAGCAGAGAGCAGAGCAAGACATGGTACTGGACAGTCAACAGGCAGCATGTCGAGGTTTCCCAAGAAGTGTACAGAATGATCCGCCAGGACAATACCCGGATACGCAACAAAGCCCGCACCGAACACCGCTGCGCCCAGCAGAATTATACGTTCTGTCATGGAGACTGCCTGAACTGCTACTGGCATACCGAGGGCCGTTTCACACCGATCGAAACGATGCAGGAAGAGTACAGCCAGTGGATGGAAGCCAGCACGGTCATGGAAGAAGAGGTTCTTTCCAAGATGACTATGGAAAACGTATACGACGCAGCAGAAAAGATCATCCAGGATGGCGGAAAAATCCTGCGCCTCCGGTTTGAAGAAGGGTTCACGCAGCGGGAAATCGCCAGACTCCTGGGTGTTCCCCACGGTACGGTCGGATACAGGCTGAAGGTGCTGCTGAACTATCTGCGGGAGAACGCAAACATTTTTTTCTGAATTTTAGCCATTTTGCCCGCCCAAACACATGTGGGTATGGCAGCGCAAAAGCTGCAGAAAGTGAGGATGCCCATGAATAGCATCAAGACCTGTTTTTCCAGCAGCCAATCTTCTCATGAGGACGCTTACCGCTATGTGCCCAGAACGGTCTGTGCATTCTGCGGTGAAGAAATCGAGCTCTCCCCGGATGAGCTGATCACGCATATCCGCGAAGTCGGCCAGAACCGCTATGTCTGCCCGCTGTGCCGCCGTCTTACGGCTGAAGCGGAAGATGACGGCCATACCAACCGGGAAGATCTTCTTCCGAATGACGCCGGTCCGTTGGCCTGGATCCTTCTGTTCCTGAACGAATGCCCAAAGATCTGCATGGAGGATGAAAACAATGACAGCGATGAAGAGGAATCAGATTCTGATGAAGCAGCAGCGGCGTGCGAAGGGGGCGGCGGTATGTACCCGCCTGAAGATGCAGGCTCTGGCACAGCAACATGCAGCGACGGCGATGTTTCGGGCCAGGCAGAAATCATTCTGCAGGCGAGTTTCCGCCTGATCATCCGCGTGCGTGTCACAACCCCATAAACAGATATGCCGCGCTTGCTGGAGAGCCATGCCTTCCAGCAAGCGCGGCGGAGAGGAGAAAGCATCATGCCTTCTGACATCAAAATGCTTGCGGACTTTGTCGCCCAGAGCATGACCAGCCCGATCTGGCAAGATGACGGCCTGTTCAAGCTGTACTGCTTCTGCCTGTCTCAGGCAAGCCATAACACCTACGCCTGGCACGGGGTGCAGGTTCAGCCGGGTGATATGCCTTTGTCAGAGCGGCATGTGGCAAAAGCCCTGACCTGGTCGCGCAATAAGCTGGACCGCAAGTTGAAACTGCTGGAGGAAGCGGAAAAGATCACTCTTTTTGTGCTTCCGGGTCAGGGCACACTCCTGCATGTTTCAGACTGGCCTCAAAACGAGGCCGCTGAAAACAGGTGGCTTCAAAATGGAGCATCAAGCAGTGCGTATCTTTCCGAAATGGAGCCACTCCGGCTCCAAAACGAGACCATCAGCGGGCAATCCTGTGCCGGGCAGTGGCTCCACGATGAAACCGCTGATCCCGCTGCCTGCTCCATAACGAGGCCGCCGCGGCTCCAAAACAGAACCACGAACGGCCCGGGTGGCTCCACCACGGAGCCTAACCCTATTAGAGAAAGATCTTCTTCACAATCCGTCTATCCCAGCCAGCAGCATGAGCCAGAGGGGTTTCAGCAGTTCTGGATCGCTTATCCCGTCAATCGCAGGAGTCAGCGCAGCGAAGCAGCAGCCCTGGTTCGACAGGCATACCAGAATGGAGCCACAGCCGCATCCCTTATGGATGCACTGGATGCGGACAAGCGGTCAGCTGCCTGGCATCAGGAAGAAGGCCGATTCATTCCCGGCATTGTGAAATGGCTGCAGAAAGAAGCCTGGCGGTGCTTTGTAGAGCCGACATCACCTGAGGAGGACAAGGAGCAATGGACATCACGCTGAGTGGACTGACTCTGCTGCACCAACCGGATGACATTATCGAGATCAGGAGTATTGATCCCAAGCCTGTCATCAGCGGCTATTTCAGAGCGGACAGTCCAGCCATTGCCCATGAGATCGCCCGGTATCCGAACCGCACGTTCTACCAGACGATGAACCCGGTGAAGAGCGCCTGCTATGCGCGGGAACAACATGAACGCCTGGTTGAGCGTCCCCGTGAAACCACATCGGATAACGACATTGTCGGTTATCAGTGGATCCTCATTGACGCGGATCCCGTCCGCCCCAGCGGTGTCAGTGCTTCTAAGAATGAAAAGGAAGCGGCCCGCAGGGTGGCCGGCATGGCCATGAAAAAGCTGATGGCCATGGGCTTCAGCGAACCCGTTGTAGCGGACAGCGGCAACGGTTATCACCTGCTCTTCAAGATTCACGCGGGGACAGAAGAACGCCAGGTGCTTTCTGATTTTCTCTCCGTGCTGGATATGTGGTTCAGCACAGACGCGGTGAAGATTGACACCGCCGTCTTCAACCCAGCCCGCATCACCAAACTGTACGGCACCGTAGCGCGAAAGGGTGCAAGCACCCTTGAGCGTCCGCACCGGCAGAGCAGCATTATCCGCAGACCCGCTGACGTTAAGGAAACACCTATGGCACTGGTCAGGAACATCGCAGGTGAAAAGCAGAAGGCTGTCCCAACATCAGAAAACCCCAGGCTCCGAAGCAGTAACGCATTTAACCTGGATCAGTTCCTCTCAGATTACGGCATTCAGGTGATCCAGAAAGTCCCGATCAGCAGCGGCATGAAATATCAGCTGGCTGAGTGCCCCTTCGATCCATCTCATAAGCATGGGGACGCGGCTGTCTTTGCCTACAGCAATGGCAGCTTTGGATTTCATTGTTTCCACAGCAGCTGCGCCAGCTATCACTGGCATGAGTTCCGAGAAAAAGTGGATCCGGACGCTTATGTCAACAGCCCGCGCACCGGCTCTCAGAGTTTGGCACAGCCTGCACAAAGAGGATCAGATGTGTCTCCTGCCCCACAGCCAGGAAACAGTGCAGGCCCCAGGATGCTGGATTTCGCCGAGATCCCCAACTATGACCGCAGCAAGATCATTGTTGTCCGCTCCCGTTTTCAGGCACTGGACAACAGGATCGGCGGCTTCAACCGGGGTGAAATGTCTGTCTGGAGCGGCGGCAATGCATCCGGAAAGTCTACCCTTGTCAGCCAGATCGGGCTGGCCGCTGTGACCGAAGGATGCAAGGTGGCCATGTTTTCAGGGGAAATGACCGCTTCCCGTGTCCGGGAATGGGTTCTCCTGCAGGCAGCAGGACCGGACTTCGTCATGCAGGACCCTCTGAGCCCCAATCACTTCTGCCTGAAGCCCGGCATTGAACAGAAGCTGGATGCCATGCTGACAGGCAAGCTCTCCATCTATGACAACGATTTCGGCACGGATTGGGAGCGCGTCACCAATACCATTTACGATTGGGTGAGAAAAAACGGCGCATCTGTCGTGATCATCGACAACCTCATGGCCCTCGATATTCCCACCGGCACAAACGACAAGTATGACATGCAGTCAAGGATCGCCAAGCGCTTTTCTGCCATGGCCAAGGAGCTGAATGTCCATGTCCACTTTATCTGTCATCCACGTAAAACGGAAGCGTTTCTGCGCAAAGGCGACATCTCAGGTACTGCGGATCTGACCAATGTTGCGGACAACGTGTTTATGGTCCATCGGGTCAACGCAGACTTCATGATGCGCTACAAGACCGTGTATCCGAAGCTCGTGATCGATCAGGATGTCAGCACGGTCATTGAGATCATGAAAAACCGCGATCTGGGCGTCGTCGATGAAATCATCAAGCTGTATTTCGACCGGCGAAGCCGCACTCTGTCGGATGTGAAGGGCCTTCCTCCCCAGCATGCGTGGACAGAAAAGATGGAACAGATAACGATGCAGGACTTTACCGTGGTGGATAACGCGGAACTGCCTGCGGAATGGAGGTGAGCAGATGCACGGCAATGTAACCGAGGAGGAATGGCAGATTTTCAAGGAAGCATACCAGTATTTTTCGAATCACTGCCTGCCACCTGCCAATCAGGATGAAAACGCCGTGGAATGGTGGACAGAGTCGGCTCAGGCGCTGGGAGCGCTGGACCTGAAATGGAAGGACTATCCGCTGATGCGCTGTCTCCTGCTGGGAATCTATGAATACATGGAATGCAAGGCGAAGGAAAAAACGAAGGAGGTGGCCGAGTTTGTTCAGGAATCATGAGGGTTATGCCGATCCCACGGCGGGCAGTGCGCTCGCCCATGTGGTGCATGCGGAGAGAAAGCAGAGAAGAAGGCTCACACAGAAGCAGACAAAGGCAATCGGTACGGCAGCTACTGCCGCTGCGCCCCGGAATCGTGCGCAGGATCAGCAACAAAGGCTGATCCGAAAGCAGCAGAGGGAAGCGTATTACCGCACGCTGACCTGGGAGCAGGCCTGGCCAAAGCCTGCAGAGGCACAAACGATGCATATGGGAGGAAAAGAATGAACCAGATACACGCAGAAGCAGCCCATGCTCAGCCCCTGGATCCCTATCAGGAGCTTGCCATCGCTGTGATCAAGCAGGCGGCATATGACTATCGGGCGATTGCGAGGCGACTGAAAAGAACCGGCAGCAGTGAGGAAAGGCAGCGGCTCAGTCAGGAAAAGGAATCGATCAGGCGGTTCTTTCTTGGGCAGTGGTATGAGCTGCTCAGCGGTTCCGACAACGGACCTGTCATCCTGCAGCTGCTGGATCGGGAGGTGGATGGATATGATTGACGCGCGGCAGTACCTCAGGTCCTTTCGGGCGAAGGAGGCGCGGCTTCAGATCAAGCTTGAGCAGATCCAGAGCCTGAAGGACCGCCTTCTGAGCACGTCCGCGCCCATGGATCGGGAGCAGGTGTCCCATACCACGAATGTCTCCGTCATGGCAGACACCATTGCCATGATGGTGGACATGCAGAAGGAAGCGGATGCGCAGGCCAGTGCACTCCTGAGGGAAAGATGGAAGGCCATGAAGCTGATGGAAGAGATCTCGCCGGAGAGTGCGGTGATTCTGACTGACAGGTACTTTGAGGGGAAAACCTATTCTGAGATCGGGCGGGAGGTGTTCATCACGGAGCGGCAGGCTCAGAGGAAGGAGAGGGATGCCATCCGGGAATTTCAGCGGGTACTGGATCGGCACGAACCCACGGAAGACTGGTAGCACGCAGGACGGATTGGACTTGGAAACGCAAGACATCCCTCGGGGCCCAAAGGAGCCTCGGGGGATGTCTTTATGTTTGCCGTTCATTTATTCGCAGTAAAACTGCCAGTTCCACAACAGGTACAGCGGCAGTGTGAGCGTCCTGCAGCCCTCGCAGTCGAAGGTGCCGATATTCTTCAGGGAGGTCTTGATACCCGTTTTCGGCTGGTAGCGCCTGCAGAATTCCTTGTAACTCTTTGCCCGTGTATTGTCGGCGGACTTGATCTCCACGGGGATGAGTTGGCCCTTATGCTCCAGCAGAAGATCAATCTCTGCCGTGTTGCCGGAGCGCCAGAAGCCGCAGGTCAGGCCCTGGGCCATTTCATTCAGGGCATAGTTTTCAGCCAGCGCACCCTTGAAGCGCACAAACAGAGGATCATCAAAGAGGATGGTCTGGGGCGACAGACCGGCGCGGCATCTGAGCAGCCCGATGTCGGAAAGATAGACCTTAAAGTAGGTCATGTCCATCTCCCCGCTCAGCGGGATCTGTGGCTTCTCGACAAGGTGCAGGGGCGTGACCAGGCCGGCATCCCGAAGCCAGAGCAGCGCATCCTCCAGCTCGGCGGAGCGTTTGCCCTCATGCACATGGGAGAAAATGAACTTGTTGTTTTCCTTTGCCAGCTGCACCGGCACGGAATCCCAGATCCAGCGGATTTTCTCGACTTCATTCAGCGGTGCGTGCTTGGCAAAGTCATCCCGATAGTCCCGGAGGATCTCCTGCTGAACGGTCTCTACCTCCAGATAGTCGTGTGTATCTACCCATGTCGATACGGCCTCCGGCATGCCGCCCACGATATAGAAATCCTTCAGGGCCTTTTCCAGCGGAATCGTGTGAAGCTCAGGGATCGGGCGATCCAGAGGCCACTTTCTGAGCGCGGTGATCCTGGATTCTTCGCCTGTGGCCATGAGGAATTCCTCAAAGGTGAGCGGATACATCTGCATCCGGTTGACCTTGCCTACGGGGAAGGAAATCTGGCTGCTGCGCAGGGCAATGCCCAGAAGGGAGCCCGCGCCGATGACGTGCAGATCGGCCTTGTTTTCGCAGAAGTACTTGAGCGAGGTGATGGCGCGGGGGCAGGCCTGTATCTCGTCGAGGATCAGCAGGGTTTTCCCCGGCTCTATGGTCACTCGCAGCTCCAGACAGAGCTCCCGGAGAATGCGCTCAACGTCAAAGTCATAGTCAAAGATGCCAGAGAGCCTTTCGCTTTCCTCAAAGTTCACATAGACCGTCTGCTCAAAGTGCTCCTGGCCGAAGGCCTTCAGGGAATATGTTTTGCCGCATTGGCGCACACCGGTCAGAAGCAGCGGCTTTCTTCTCCTGCTGTCCTTCCAGGCGACCAGCTTTTCTGTGATTCTTCGCTTCATCTGCAGCACCCCCTTAAGGCAGGAAAATCAGTACACAAAAGGCGTCCCATGGCCATTATAGCACAGCTCTTGCGTTTTTCATAGGAACTTTTGCATATAAATTGCGTTTTTCATAGGAAAATATGTGTCGTCCAATGTCATGTAAATGTCGTCCAATGTCGCCCTGATGTCGTCTTCACGTCGTCCCTGACCCCTGCTATACTGTATCCTGTCAAAGAAGGACGGGGAGAGCATCAGGCCATGCAGCCTGGTGCTTTTCTTTTGTCCCTGAGACAGAGCATTCTCCATACAGTATGGCCCAATGAAAGGAGGTTTGATCATGGGCGGAGCAAGCATCATCGGTATCGTCAATCAGAAGGGCGGTACCGGCAAAACCACCAGCTGCGTCAACCTGGGTGCCGATCTGGCGCACGAGGGAAAAAGGGTGCTGCTGGTGGACTGTGATCCCCAGGGGTCATTGACCATCAGCCTGGGACATCCGCAGCCGGATGCGCTTGCCAACACACTGGCGGATCAGATGGCAGCCGTGCTGACGGACAGGCCGATTGACCCGGGAGGCATTTTGCAGCATGCGGAGGGCGTGGATCTTTTGCCGGCGAACATTTCGCTGGCGGGCATGGAGGTTT
Source organism: Clostridia bacterium (assembly GCA_017460395.1). Taxonomy (GTDB): domain Bacteria; phylum Bacillota; class Clostridia; order Christensenellales; family Aristaeellaceae; genus UBA2943. The sequence goes on from JAFUBA010000089.1 coordinate 19,565, forward strand.
CTCTGGTGAACGCCATGAGCCGTGAGACCACACTCAAGCGGGTGCTGGCGAACTACAGCCGGGATTACGACCACATTCTGCTGGATTGCAGTCCCTCTCTTGGGATGCTGACGATCAACGCGCTGGCGGCAGCGGATCGCATCATCATTCCGGTGCAATCGCAGTACCTGTCCATCAAGGGTGTAGAGCAGCTTCTGGGAACCGTGGCCCGTGTGAAGCAGAACATCAATCACAGGCTGAGGATTGACGGCGTACTGCTGACCATGGTGGACAGCAGAACCAACAACAGCAGGGAGATCGCGGCACTGCTTCGGGAAACCTACGGCAGCAAGATCAAGATCTTCGACACGGAAATCCCGCGGTCTGTCCGGGCCGCGGAAATCAGTGCCGAGGGCACCAGTATCTTTGCGCACGATCCTGGGGGCAAGGTGGCACAGGCCTATCATGCGCTGACAAAGGAGGTGCTACAGCTTGAAGAGCAGCGGCAAAAACATCGAGCTGGCTACATTCGATAGTATCTTCTCCACGGAGGAAACCCGCCAGAGCGGCGATCAGCGCATCGAGCACCTTTCGCTTTCCGACCTTGTCCCCTTCAAGGATCATCCCTTCCGGGTCGTGGACGATGACCGCATGAAGGAAACCGTCGAAAGCATCCGGGAATACGGTGTGCTGGTACCCATCATCGTGCGTCCCATGGAGGATGGAACCTATGAGATCGTGTCCGGGCACAGACGAAAACGGGCCTGTGAGTTGGCCGAGGTCGAAGCGATCCCCGCGATTGTCCGGGAACTGGACGATGATGAAGCGACAATCATCATGGTGGACAGCAATCTTCAGCGCGAGAACATCCTGCCCAGCGAACGCGCCAAGGCGTATCAGATGAAGCTGGATGCGCTGAAACACCAGGGAAAACGGCACGATTTAACTTCCGGCCAAATTGGCCAGAAGTTGGATCCGAGAGAAGCAAGGGATATTGTTGCTGAAGATGCCGGTGAAAGTCCTCGGCAGGTGCAGCGCTTCATACGCCTGAACGAGCTGTCCGAAGCACTCCGGAACAAGGTGGATCACGGCGAACTTGGATTCACCCCCGCGGTGGAGCTGTCCTTCCTGAAGCCGGAGGAGCAGGAATGGGTGGAGCGTGCGTTGGATGAAACACAGCAGACGCCGTCCCTGTCCCAGGCCCAGCGGATCAAGCAGGAGAGCAAGGAAGGAACGCTGACCGAGGATACGGTCCATAAGATCATCTCCGAGGAGAAGAAGCCGCTCTACAATTCCGTTACGCTGAGTCACGATACCCTGAAAAAGTATTTCCCCAAGTCCTACACGGCCAAGCAAATGGAGAATATCATCATCAGACTTCTGGACACCTGGCTGAAGAAACGCCAGCAGACACAGGAGAGATAGGCGCACGTCGATTGTGATGTGCGCTTTTTGAATGGAGTGATGAAGTGCAAAAGCAATCAAAGAAGCAGGATATCGAGCTGGCTGCGCTGCTGTTCCTGGTGGGCCTGCTTCTCTTCTTCTATCCCGTCGTGACACAGGTTGCGTCCTATCAGGCAGATGAAGAGGCGTATGCGGAGCTGGCCATGGAGTACATGCCGCCGGAAATCAGTCCTGAAGCAGGGCTGCCGATCCCCAAGCGGACGGAAGCTCCGACAGATGAGCCGTCGCAGGCTGAAAAGCCGGTCACAGCATCGGACTGTCTGGAAGCAGCACAGGAAGACGAAGGGTGCGATGTAACCGAAGCAGCAGACATGCAGCCTGCTTCTCCCGCGCCGTCAGGCAAACCGGCAGGTGCAGAGGTGCTGGAGGAAACGGAGACACCCGAGAAGCCAGCAGACGAAATCACGGCTCTTCCTGCTGTGGCAGAAACTGCCTCGCCTGCGAAAACTCCCTTTGCGCCAACCGCGCAACCGGCGCAGAACGGCTCCGCTATCGATCTGAATGCCTGCCTTGCGCAGAACAGGGACTTTGTGGCCTGGCTGTCCATTCCCGGCACCAAGATCAATTATCCCGTTGTCCGCTCAGACAACTCGGAGTATTACCTCCATCATCTGTTTACCGGGAAGGAAAGCAAGCTGGGCTGCCTGTTTTCCCTGAAAAGCTCGGATTATGAGACGCCCAGCAAAAACATCGCGATCTACGGTCATCATCTCAGCCACAGCGACGCGATGTTCAGCACCCTTGTGGAGTACAAGGATGCCGCCTACTGCGCCTCTCACAGTCAGATCCGCTTAAGCAGCCTGTATGGAGAGCGCACCTACCGCATTTTTGCGGTACTAAACATGAAGGTCAGCGATTGGGACGCGGCAACGGCTTCCTTCTCAAGTGAGGATGACTTCCTCCGCTTTGTCCAACGCGCTGCCAAGAAATCCCTCGTTGATACGGGTGTTCAGGTGACGGCTGAGGACAGCATTCTGACCCTGATCACCTGCGATCGCAGCTATGGCGGTGCCAGCGGGCGGCTTCTCGTCATGGCCGTACAAGAATAAGGAGGTTTGCAAATGCAAGCGAGATTCAAGCGTTTCACTGCGCTCATCCTGTCGCTGCTCATGGCATTGACCTGTATGCCCATGAGTGCATTGGCAGAGGAGACAGTGATTCCGGGAGAGAGCATCCGCGTGGAGGTGATTCCGGAGGATGCGGAGGAGCCTCTGGCGCAGGAGACTGTACCGGCCACGGCAGCGGAGAGCCCCAATGCCGAGGAAGCCCTCATCAGCGAAGCCGGGCCGGAAACAGAGACACCGGCCCCACAGGACGATCCAGACGAAACGCCGTCTGTTTCGGATATCCTGCCTGAGGAGACAACGCCCCAGGCGGAGTCAGCACAGGAGGAACCGATTCAGGAGGAAAAGACGCCTTCTGAAGAGCTTCGGGCAGAGGAACCGGTAGCAGAACCGACAAAGGAACCCACAACAGAACCGGCGACAGAGCTGACAGCGGAGTTGCCAACGGAGCCTGCAGAAAATGCAGAAGAGCCGGAGGCGGACGCGCCCTCTGCAGAGGAGCAGGAACCCGCCGAGCCGGTTAAGGATAATCGTCATCCCCTGCAGGCAGCGATTGCCGCCTACGGCCATATCTATGTGGCCACGGCAAAGCAGACGGACGTGTTCAGCAAAGCATCGCTGGATGCGGATACCCTCGTTTTCTCCACGACCAGGGATGTCTTCCTGCTCATGGCGACAAGGTTCACCGATCAGAAGACGATCAAGGTCTGGTTCCTGGACGCGGACGGAAATGTGATAAGCGGCTATGTCGCTGCAAAGGATCTGGATGAAAAGTATCTCCTGGATGAGGATATCGGCGAGATTCACTTTCTCCCCATGGGTCAGGGCATGACAGACATCGGCGAGATGCCCCTGTTCCATGTGAATGGCGCGTATCCCACCGAAGAAGCAGAGCCGCTGCCTGCGGAAGGTACCACAGACGAGCCCTTCGAGGAGCAGCCTACCGATGTGCCTGCAGAGGACATGCAGGAGCCTTCCGAGGATGAGCCTGCTTCAGATCCAGAGCTCACTGCAGAGCCGGAGGAAGTCCCCGAAGCACCCGAGGCTCTTGCAGAGGGAACCGAAGGTGAGGAACTGCAGGAGGGCGATGGTGAAATGCCGGAAGGCCCGATCTACGCTGCTGCCGGCTCCTATGTCCGTGTCACCACGAATACCCGCGTGTTTGCCACTATGGATGCTCAGGCTCAGGGAACCTATTACAGCGGCGAGTATCTGGGCAACTTCGTGAAGGATGCCACCGTGCAGATCCTGTCCGTCGATTTCGATGAAACCGGAGACATCTGGTATGAGGTGCGCTTCCTCTACGGAGATGACTTCAAGGACGGCACCATGAAGTGGACGGATTATGCGACCTGCTGGATTCTGCCGGTTGAGACCGGTGAAGCAACCGATGATTTCTGCACGGTAACAGACTTTGCCTATACGCTGGAATTCCTCACCATGAGCCGCAGCGGCGGCAGGCGCAAGCTCCAGGCTTCCCCCATGAACGGCTTTACGCTCAAGAACATCAATGGCCCGGTCGGCGGCTTCTATGCCTGGTCTGCCAATCTGTATGGAAGCTCCGGCAGGGACAGGGAATATCCCCAGATCGCCAAATCTTCCTCCCACGGCACGGTCTATGCCACCCCGCATTATCTGGAGGGCTTCACGGTCTTCTGCCTGGAGCATAACCTCTCCGGCCCCGGCGAGGGCTCCGGCTCCAGTATGACGGCGAAGGGTCCCTATGTGCTGGTGGACATGGATTCCTTTGTGAACAACGCCAGCTATGGCGGCACCAGCGGTGTCCGCTATAAGGCCAGCACCATGCACGCTCTGGGCTGGGTGCTGCGGCATACCTACCCCTTTATGGCCCTCAACCGCAGCGATGCCAACAATGAGGTCTGGAGCCGCGTTGCGGGTCAGTTTGCCATGCGCGAGGTCATCAAGCAGCTGGAGGGTGCGCAGTATGTGCGCAGCTACTGGGATCTGGACAGCTTCTATTCCTTTTCCGGCGGCGCGCCTGCGGTGTATCTGGAGTATGCCCGCTGGCTGGCATCAAACGGCATTGCCCGCGCCAAGATTACCGGAAAGATCACCGCTTCCAATCAGAGCCTGAGCGTTTCCGGCAGCAGCTATATCGGCACGGTCAAGCTGACAACAGATGCCGATCTGATCCGCATCCCTAAGTCTGCCGGTACGATCACCGGCAACAGCGGCGGATCGGACAGCAGCTACTACTACGTGAAGAGCGGAGACACCATCCGGATCACGTCCACTCAAAGCAAGTTCTCGATTTCCATGCAGTCGATTTCCTCCAGCGATGAGGAGGCCAATTTCCTCGTCGGTGTGCCCTCTGTCTCCATTCAGAAGGTGCTGGTGCCGCTGTATGGTGCGCCGTATCCCCTTCAGAGCGCAAGCATCACCTTTGTGCTGAGCCTGGGCGAGATTGCGGTCACCAAGAAATCGGATGACGGTATTCTGCTGAAGGGCACCGTGTTTGAGCTGCTGAACGGTTCCGGCACTGTGCTTGCCACCGCGACCACCAATGATAGGGGTGTGGCCACCTTCGCGAGCCTTCAGCCCGGTACCTACACCGTGCGGGAAAAGACGGCCTCGCAGGGCTATAAGCTCTCTTCGGCCTCCCAGAGCATCTCTGTGGTTGCAGGGGTGACCTCGAAGGCCGAATTCACCAACGCCCGAATTTCGGGAAGAATCCGGATTGTCAAAACGGATGCGGTGACGGAAAAGCCGCTGCCCGGTGCTGTGTTCACGGTCACTCGTCTTTCCGGCCCGGAATCGGATAACGCGTCCGATGTCGGGAAGGTGGTGGCAACCATCACCACCAATGCAGAGGGCATCGCGGAGACCGGTCTTCTGCCCTGGGGCGAGTACAGGATCGACGAAACTGGCGTGCCCGAGGACTATCTGGATGCCGGCTATACCACCACTGTCTGGATCAAGTAATTGAGGAGGATATGAGATATGTTCAATTTGAAGATGAAGCGCTGTTTTCACCTGATGCTGGCAGTGGTCATGCTGCTGACCTGTATTCAGCTTCCCTATGCCTACGCCGCGGACGAGCCTGCGACCATCACCCTGAATGTCACCAACACGCCTGTGCGCGGCGATATCGTCCTGGAAAAGAGCGGTATGCAGCTGGTGCGCTTTGCGGATGAAAAGGATGCCTATGGCAATACCATCATGAAGCCTGTGTATCAGAATGCGTTCCTCGCTGGTGCGGTCTTTGAGCTGCATGCTGCCGAGGATATCGTCGGCAGGGAGGGCACGACCTTCTACAAGAAGGACGAGCTGGTGGAAACGCTGACCACCAGCGGTACCGGCGCGGTCAAGTCAAAGGTGCTGCCCCTGGGCAAGTATTACCTGAAGGAGGTTTCTGCGCCGGACGGCTATGTGTTTGACACCACGCCCTATGCTGTGACCCTGTCTGCCGTAGACAAGAAGACGGCCATCGTCGAGGTCAAGGTATCTGCCTCCAACACCTACCTGCCCATCCGCGTGACGCTGCGAAAGGAAAAGGAAGCTATCAAGCTGACCGAGACCAAGGAGGGCATGATCCATCAGACCATCGAGGTGGTCGCGGGCGAGGGCTTTGTGTTCGGCCTCTACAACAATGGCATCATCACCTACGGCAATGACCAGAAGCTCCCCGCCAATACCCTGATGGCCACCGGCACGACCGATGCCAAGGGCAATCTGACCTTCTCCGGCATGTTCCCGCATGGGGATTACTACGTGAAGGAAATCGCCGTGCCCGAGGGCTGGCTGCTGAGTGCGGATAAATATTCCGTGAAGCTGACCAGCGAAAATAAGGCCGCCAGCGAGAACGTGATCACCGTGTACCTGGAGGATCCTATCCTGAACCACCTGATCTATACGCCGGTCACCCTCACCAAGACGGACATCACCGGCGCGGAAAAGCTGCCCGGCGCACTCATTGAGGTGTATGACGCGGAGGGTAATACCATCTACCGGGAGTACACCAACAGCAAGGGCGAGATTCCGAATATCCCCGTTGTGCCCGGCACCTACACCTTCAAGGAAACCTATGCTCCCTCCGGCTATGCGCTGAATGTCGCCATCAAGACCTTTACGGTGTCTGCCGATGGCAAGGTTACCGGCGATACTGTGATCCGGGATGAGCTGAATCGGGTGGAGCTGAAAAAGACCATGGACAACGGCGAACCCCTGCCCGGCGCTGTGTTTGGCCTCTTCGATGCCAAGGATACCAAGATTCAGGAGACGATCTCCGATGAGGACGGTGCCGTGGTGTTCACCAAAATCCCCTATGGCAGCTATACCATCCGGGAGGTCAGCGCGCCCTATGGCTATCATCCCTCCGAGGAGGAATGGAAGGTCGAGGTGGACGGCACCTATGTCAATCCCACCACGCTGCTGGCGACCGTGGAAAACCAGCCTGCTCCTGGACGCATCCGGATCCTCAAGCAGGATGAGCTGGACAAGCATGTGATCGCCGGTGTGCAGTTCGACATTTACACCGTGGGTGAGGACGGAAAGGCCGGTGATCTGGTGGCCAAAATGACCACCGGAGAAGACGGCATCGCCGAGTCCCCGGAGCTGTTCCCTGCGGACTACATCGTGCAGGAGCACGCAAATCCCACCGGCTATACGGATCAGCTTTGGAGCGAAAGGCTCACCGTGGGCATGGATGAGCTCGTCACCCGGACGGTGACCAATATGCCGATCCAGGGCAAGCTTCGCATCGTGAAAACCGACAGCGAAACCGGCAAGGGCCTGCCCGGCGCGGTCTTCACCGTGACCCGCATTTCTGGCCTGCCCTCCCATAACGGCGAGAACGACGGCGAGATCGTTGCGGTGATTACCTCCGGCAAGGACGGCACGGCAGAAACCCCGCTGCTGACCTGGGGCGAATACCAGATCGTGGAAACCCGTGTGCCGGATGATTATTTGGATGACGGGTACAGCGTAACGGTTCGTATTCCCGCAGAGGCCAGGGCTGAGGCTGCTCAGACAGAGGACGCGGCGGAGACTGCAGAGTGAGACAGGGGGCAGCGGTGAAGGCCGCTGCCCTTCTCTCTCCTCATGAACTGAGAAACGAGGTATAACGGATGTATTTTACAAAGAAGAAAATGCCGCTCATCCTGCTTGCGCTGCTTCTGCTGCTCTCCTGCCTTCCGGTAGTCTCTCTGGCCGAATCGGTGGATACCCAGGAAATCACGGTGCCCAATACGCCCGTCAAGGGCGTGATCCAGGTGCAGAAGCAGGGACCGGTACTGATGGGCTTCCACGCGCAGCAGGATCCCTTCGGCAATACGGTGCATACACCGCTGTACGGCAAGGGCTCCGTGAGCGGCGCGGTGTTTGAGGTGCGTGCGGTGGAGGATATTGTCGGGAAGGACGGCACCCTCTGGTTCAAGGCAGACGAGGTGGCAGCCACGCTGATCACAAGGGACGGCGAGGCGGAAACGGATCCCTTGCCCCTGGGCCACTACTATGTGACGGAGGTGTCCGCGCCGGAGGGCTATGTCTTCGACAGTACCCGCTACGATGTGCTGCTGGAGGCACGGGATCATACGACGCCAAGGGTGACGGTCTGTGTGGTCGCGGTCAATGACTTCATGCCCACCCGGATCAGCCTCATGAAGGAAAAGGAGATCCTGGATACGGAAACGGACCGGGACGGCATGACCCATACCACCCTGAAGCGTGTACCCGGTGAAGGGTTCGTGTTCGGCCTGTACAGCGGCGAGCCCATCGCTTATGCGGGCGGCACGCTGGAGGCCAATACGCTGCTGGCGACGGCGGTCTCCGGCAAAAACGGCAGAATCCGCTTCAGCGGCCAGCTTCCGCATGGGAAGTACTGTGTGCGTGAGCTCTCCGGCCCTGAGGGCTGGAAGCTGAATGACGTGGATATTCTGCTGAACATCAGCGATGACTATGCCACAGAGGATCGGGAGATCGTCATCGAGCTGGATGCGCCGATTGTCAATGAATTGGTGCACAAGGACGTGCGCGTGTCTAAGACCGATCTGACCGGCACGGACTATCTGCCGCACACCCTGATCGAGGTCAAGAGCGAGGACGGAAAGACCGTGCTCAAGGACTATACCGGTGATGATGGCTATCTGCCCGCGTTCCCCGCGGTTCCTGGACGCTACACCTACCGTGAGGTCCTGGCCCCGGAGGGCTATGAGCTTTGTGTGACCGAGCTTGCCTTTGAGGTGAATGCCGAGGGCGAGATCGAGGGCAAGGCAAACGTTTCGGATGACTACACCCGCTTCAGCCTTCTGAAGGTGGATGAGTATCACAAGCCCCTGTCCGGCGTGGAGTTTGGCCTCTTCCGGGAGGACGGCACACAGCAGGCAGCAGCGGTATCGGACGCGGAAGGCCTTGTGACCTTTGAGAAGATCCCGTATGGCACCTATACCATCCAGGAAACCAGGACGCTGACCGGGTACCTCAGGAACTTCACCAAGGTGCCCATCACCATTGACGGCACGTTTGTCAATCCGAAGGAGCCGATTGCCACGCTGGAAAACTGTCAGTCCGTGATCCTGATTCAGAAGGTCGATCAGAACCATACCGCCCTGCAGGGTGCGGAATTCGGACTGTATGACGAAGGCGGAAAGCTGGTCATGACGGCGGTCTCCGACATGGAGGGCCTGGCCCGCTTCATCGGCGCGGACTACGGGAAATACACCATTCGTGAGATGTCGGCTCCGGAGGGGTATCTGAAAAGCCTGGATGTGATCTCGGTCACCATCGACGAGGGCTACACCAACACCGATCAGCCCGCCGCGACCGTGATCGACCCGGAGAAGAAGCTCATGTGCATTAAGGTGGATACCACCGGCAAGCCCATTCCCGACGTAGCCTTCTCCCTCTACGATGCCACCACCATGGAAAGGGTAGAGACTGCCCTCAGCGATAAGGATGGGGTGATCATCTTCCGCAATTTCGATTACGGTGACTGGATCATCCGCGAGGATGCAGCGCCGGAGGGCTATTCCAGAATGGAGGATATCCGCTTCCAGGTCAGCAACGGCTGGACGCAGCCGGAGCCCATCCTGTGCGTGAACATCCCGAATCACTATGAGTTCCGGAAGACCGACAGCTCCGGCAATCCGCTGTCCGGCGCGAGGTTTCGCCTGGAGGACGAAAGCGGCAGGGAGCTGGGCATCTATGAATCCGGGAAGGACGGCATGGTGCAGATCAAGGATCTGCTGCCCGGCACCTATTTCATCCGGGAGATTGAAACCCTGGAGGGCTACAGCGTATCCGGCGAGGTGATTAAGCTGAAGCTGGATGCCTACTACACGGTCCCGGAAAAGGTCAGGCAGTTCGTCAACTACACCACCATCCAGACCGGCGTGCACCTGGCTGCGACCGGCCTTATGTGGGCAGGCCTCGGCCTCATGGCCATCTCCGGCACGGTGGGCCTCATCCGCAGGCGGCGCAAAGCGAAATCATAAAGGAGTGATGCGCGGATGAAGCGTCTGTATTTCCTTCACCGTCTGGAGGTGCCGCCCTGGCTCCTCCTTTTCATTTTGACACAGGAGGGAGATTCCCATGCAGGAAGATATTGAAAATAAATCGGTCACCCTGATCATCAATACCAGTAAGCTGACGGCACGCACCCTGGCCACGGCTTTCATGAAGTTCCTGGGCTATTCCAAGGGAAAGCTCAAGGAGCACCATGAGGTAAAGCCGAAGGGCAAGCAATCGGTCAAGGAGCTGATCGCCCAGAATCAGGGCGTCGAAAAGACGGAGCTGGCAGATAAGGAGGAGGCAAAAACCTTCGACCATATCGCAAAGCAGTACGGCGTGGACTATGCCATCCAAAAGGGGGTCTCCCCGGAGGGAAAACAGCGATACATGCTGTTCTTCAAGGCCCGTGACCGAAGCGCGATTGATCAGGCGATGTCCGCCTACGCTGCCAGCTACATGAAAAAGCATAAGAGGGATCATCCGCCCATTCAGCCGGTCGTGGATCCTGCAAAGGATATGCTTCCGGGCCGCAAAAAGGACCGTGTCCTGGACAAGGGGATGCAGCGATGACAGACAAGCTGAAAAGGAAGCTGATCCAGCTTTTGCCGTATGTCCTCCTCGGCCTCTATGCGACCAAGCTGGGAGAGGCCTGGCGTCTTGCAGAGGGCGCGGATGCTTCCCAGAAATTCCTTCACCTGATGGACGGCTTTACCGCCGCCTTTGGGTCACCCTGGCCGAGCTTCCACCCATCCGATCTCCTGATCGGTCTGGCGGTGGGCTGCGTGCTGCGGCTGATGGTCTATGAGAAGAGCCGGAACGCCAAGAAATATCGGCGCAATGAAGAGTATGGCTCCGCCCGCTGGGGCACACACTCCGACATTGCGCCGTTTGTTGATCCGGATCCCTGGAACAACGTGATCCTGACGAAAACGGAGAGCCTGACCATGAGCAGCCGTCCCAAGGATCCACGCAACGCACGGAATAAAAACGTGCTGGTGGTCGGCGGCTCCGGCTCAGGGAAGACAAGGTTCTTCATCAAGCCGAACATCATGCAGTGCACCAAGACGAAGGGCACCTCCATCGTGGTCACGGACCCTAAGGGCACCCTGATCGTGGAGACCGGGAAAATGCTGGTGGCCGCCGGGTATGAGGTGCGCGCCTTCAACACGATCAACTTCAAAAAGTCGATGCACTATAACCCCTTCGCCTATATCCACTCAGAGAAGGATATCCTGAAGCTGGTCACCGTCCTCATCTCCAACACCAAGGGTGAAGGAAAGGGCGGCGATGATTTCTGGGTAAAGGCGGAAACGCTGCTCTACATTGCCCTGATCGGCTATATCCACTATGAGCTGCCGCCGGAGGAGCAGAACTTTGCGACGCTGATCGACATGCTCAACAAGATGGATGCCCGGGAGGACGATGAGGATTACCAGAACGAGGTGGATCTGAAGTTTGCGGACCTTGGCAAGCGCAAGCCGGGACACTTTGCCGTCCGCCAGTATGCCAAGTATAAGATGGCTGCCGGCAAGACGGCCAAGAGCATTCTGGTGAGCTGCGGCGCAAGGCTTGCCGTGTTCGATATCGAGGAGCTGCGTGAGATCACAGCCTACGATGAGCTGCACCTGGATACCCTCGGGGAAAGGCGCACCGCGCTGTTTCTCATCATGTCGGACACCGATGCCAGCTTCAACTTTCTCATCAGCATGGCGTACTCCCAGATGTTCAACCTGCTCTGCGAAATGGCGGACGATGTGCACGGTGGCCGCCTGCCGGTGCATGTGCGCTGCCTGATCGATGAGTTTGCAAACATCGGGCAGATCCCCAACTTTGAGAAGCTGATCGCCACCATCCGAAGCCGTGAGATTTCCGCCTGCATCGTCCTTCAGGCGCAGTCCCAGCTCAAGGCCATCTACAAGGACAACGCGGACACCATCGTGGGCAACTGCGATACGCTGCTGTTTCTGGGCGGGAAGGAAAAGACCACGCTCAAGGAGATGGAGGAGCTTCTGGGCAAGGAAACCATTGATACGTTCAATACCGGCGAGAGCCGGGGCCGGGAAACCAGCCACTCCTTGAACTATCAGAAGCTCGGCAAGGCCCTTATGTCGGTGGACGAGATCGCCGTCATGGACGGCGGGAAGTGCATCCTGCAGGTGCGCGGTGTCCGGCCCTTTCTCTCGGACAAGTACGACATCACATCGCATCCCAACTACAAGTATCTGTCAGACTCCGATCCAAAGAACGCCTTCCACATCGAAAAATACCTCTCCCGCCAGCTGAGACTTCGGCTGGAGGAAGAGAGCCAGGTCTGGGAAATCGACGTGAGCGATAACCCGGAAGATGAGGAAGAGCTGCTGGAGGAGCTGACGGATGAAACCCAACTACTGGCTGCCGGATACGGCGGCCTTTTATGATACGGAGGTAAGTATATGGCTTTTTTTGCTTCTGCTGTAACGGTACTCCAGACGCTGGTCGTCGCCATCGGTGCCGGCCTTGGCATCTGGGGTGTCATTAACCTGCTGGAGGGGTACGGCAACGATAACCCCGGCGCGAAGTCCCAGGGCATCAAGCAGCTGATGGCCGGCGGCGGTGTCGCCCTGATTGGCACCACCCTCGTTCCCCTGCTCAGCGGTCTCTTCGGCTGATGAAGCTTCGACCACTCTTTCGCCCTCTTCCGCACCCGCGGAAGGGGGCCTTTAAGGAGGGATGTCCTTGAATTTCATATGGGACAAGATTACCGAGTGGCTCAAGGAGCTGCTTGTGGGCGGCATCGTCAGCAATCTGTCTGGGCTGTTTGACAGCATCAATACCCGCGTGGCCGATGTGGCTTCCACCGTGGGCAAGACGCCCCAGGCGTGGAATGGCAGCATCTTCAGCATGATCAAAAGTCTGTCTGAAAATGTGGTGGTGCCCATTGCCGGGATTATCCTGACCTTTGTCATGTGCCTGGAGCTGATCCGGCTCCTGATCGACCGCAACAACATGCACGACTTTGAGACCTTCATCTTCTTCAAGTGGATTCTCAAGACCTTCGCCGCCGTGCTGATCGTCACCAACACCTGGAACATCGTCATGGCCGTGTTTGATGTCGCCCAGCATGTGGTCAGTCAGGCCGCCGGGGTCATCATCGGGGAAACCGCGCTGGATGTGGGTACTCTGATCGGAAACATGGAGGAAAGACTCATGGAGATGGAGATCGGTCCGCTGTTCGGGCTGTGGTTCCAGTCGTCCCTCATGGGCATTATCGCCTGGGTGCTGAGCATCTGCATCTTCATCATCGTGTATGGCCGCATGATCGAGATCTACATGGTGACATCAGTCGCTCCGATCCCCATGGCAACGATGGTCAATCGGGAATGGGGACAGATGGGACAGAATTACCTGCGCTCGCTCTTTGCCCTGGGCTTTCAGGCGTTCCTCATTATGGTCTGCGTTGGGATCTACGCGGTGCTGGTGCAGAACATCAGCGTCGGCACGGATGTAAGCGCCGCGCTCTGGACCTGCATCGGGTACACGGTGCTTCTGTGCTTTACCCTCTTCAAGTCCAGCTCCGTCGCCAAGTCCATCTTCAACGCACATTAATCAGGAACGGGCGTGACAGGAATGAAAAAGAAAACAACCGCTTGGAAAGCAAAACCACGAAAGAAGCGCAGCATGCTGCGGAAACGGAAGCCCAAGCGCCAGGGCAGCAGAAATCAGACCGGAAAGCGGATGCCTGCATGGTATGCGCTCTACAGAAAGGGAGGATGACCCATGGCCTATGTACCGGTACCCAAGGATCTGACCCGCGTCAAATCCAAGTTCCTGTTCAATCTGACCAAGCGCCAGGTGATCTGCTTCGGCCTCGGTGCCCTCTTCGGCGTGCCGGTGTTTTTCCTGAGCAAGGGGGCCATCGGCGTCAACATGGCGGCCGCGCTCATGATCCTCATCATGCTGCCGTTTTTCATGTTCGCCATGTTCGAGCGCAACGGGCAGCCCCTGGAGGTGCTGCTGAAGCATTACATTGAGGCGCGGTTTGTTAGGCCCAGAACACGGGCGTATGAGACCGACAACTTTTACGCTGTGACAGAGCAGAATATCCGCAACAGACGGGAGGTAAGAAAGATCCTTCATGGCAAAGAAAAAGGAAAAGACAAAGGAAAAGATCAGGCTGACGCGTGCTGAAAAGAAGCAGCTGCAGGAGCTGATGGCCCGCACGCAGCAGCAAAGCGCGAAAAAGGGCCCGCGCACAGCACAGGACACCATCCCATATCAGCGGATGTGGCCTGACGGCATCTGCCGCGTCACCGACAGCTATTACACCAAGACCATTCAGTTTCAGGATATCAATTACCAGCTGGCCCAGAACGATGATAAGACCTCGATCTTTGAGGGCTGGTGTGATTTCCTCAACTACTTTGACGCATCCATTCACCTTCAGTTTTCCTTCCTCAATCTGACGGCCAGCGCGGAATCCTTTGAGCAGAGCATCGTCATTCCGGACAAGGATGACGGGTTCAACGATGTGAGACACGAATATGCCGAGATGCTGCAGGGCCAGCTGGCCAAGGGCAATAACGGTCTGACGAAGACCAAGTTCATTACCTACGGCATTGAGGCGGAAAACATCAAGGCGGCCAAGCCCAGGCTGGAGCGCATCGAGATTGATCTCATGAACAACTTCAAGCGCCTGGGCGTCGCTGCAACCCCGCTGGACGGGCGGGAGCGCTTGAAACTCATGCACGACATGTTCCACATGGACACCCAGGCACCGTTCCAGTTTGACTGGAAGTGGCTGGCTCCGACAGGCCTTTCCACCAAGGACTTCATCGCGCCGGCGAGCTTTGACTTCCGAGCCAAGAACACCTTCGGCATGGGCAGCAAGCAGGGCGAGGTCAGCTTCTTCTCCATTCTCGCCGCCGACCTGAACGACCGGTGCCTGGCAGACTTCCTCGCCATGGAATCCAGCCTGATCGTCTCTCTGCACATCCAGGCCATCGACCAAGTGGCGGCCATCAAGGATGTGAAGCGGAAGATTACCGATCTGGACAAGATGAAGATCGAGGAACAGAAAAAGGCCGTCCGCGCCGGGTATGATATGGATATCATCCCCAGTGACCTGGCGACCTACGGCGGTGAGGCTAAAAAGCTGCTGGAGGATCTGCAGAGCCGCAACGAGCGCATGTTCCTCATCACCTTCCTGGTGATGAACACGGCGGACAACTCAAAGCAGCTGAGCTTGAATGTAAGGCAGGCGCAGAGCCTTGCGCAGCAGCACAACTGCCAGCTGATCCCGCTGGATTTCCAACAGGAAGCGGGTATGGTGTCCTGTCTGCCCTTGGGGCACAATCCCATCCGGATTCAGCGCGGTCTGACGACATCGTCAACCGCTATTTTTGTGCCCTTCACTACGCAGGAGCTGTTCCAGACCAGTCGGGAAGCCTTGTACTGCGGCCTGAACGCCCTGTCCAACAACCTGATCATGGTGGATCGGAAATGGCTGAAGAACCCCAACGGCCTGATCCTGGGCACGCCTGGCTCCGGTAAGTCATTTGCCGCCAAGCGTGAGATTGCCAATGTGATCCTGCTGACGGACGATGACGTGATTATCTGTGACCCTGAAGGCGAGTATTACCCGCTGGTCAATATGTTCCACGGTCAGGTGATCCGGATTTCGCCCACCAGCGATTCCTACATCAACCCGATGGATATCAATCTCAACTACAGCGACGATGAGAATCCGCTTTCCCTGAAATCGGACTTCATCCTGTCCCTGTGTGAGCTGATCGTCGGCGGGCGCGACGGCCTGCAGCCGATTGAGAAAACCATTATCGACCGCGCTGTGCACATCATCTACCAGCCCTACCTGAACGATCCCAAGCCGGAAAATGTGCCAATCC
>JAFUBA010000090.1 GCA_017460395.1 Clostridia bacterium
ATAAACAGGAACATTAACAGAGAGAGAGTGCGCGCGCGCACGCGCGCGAGAGATACAGACTATGGCAGGACAGAATGGTGGCACCAGGACAAGACAAGCAGTGGCGTATCACCATGAAGCATATACGTTTCATTGGGGGTGTTTGTTGAGATGCTGCAGGGAGGCTCTGCGGGCGAAATCCCGGGGCAACATGAACGTGATCGGTGATGGCGTCTGTCATGCCTGTGTGGTACCTGGATGGACAAGCGGGAAAGCAGGATGGCCAGAGCTGATTGGGTGATTCCCTGCCTCCGGGAGGAAAAGGGCATGAGGCTCTGCACATACAGGCTTTCATACGACCGGGATGCGCGATGGATTGCACCTTTCCGGAAGGATCTGTATAATAGGCGCTGATGCTGGCGGAAATGGCAGGAAAGCGGCCGGACTGCCGGAACGATGAAGGAGGAATATGCTATGCTGACGAAGTCTCTGGTGGAAACCAAAGCGAGAGTAGGCGTGTTTGCCATTGCTCTGGGCGCCTATCTGCCCCAGTTTCCATCTCTGGTCCCCGAGTTCAAGGGGCAGTATGAAGAGTTCAAGAAGCTGATCCCGGACAGCGTGGAGCTGATCGACGGCGGTATCGTCACCACCAAGGAGCAGTCCATGGAGGCGGGAGACAAGTTCCGTGCAGCGGATGTGGATCTGGTGATCCTGCAGCTGCTGACCTATGCTACAAGCTACAATATGCTCCCCGCTGTGCGTGATCTTGACGTGCCGGTGGTGCTGGTCAATGTGCAGAAAATGAAGGCTCCGGACTATGCGAACACCGATACGGCCACGTGGCTTGGCACACTGTATGCCTGCGGCGCCGTGGGCGAGATGGTGGCCGACCTGGAGCGCGCAGGAAAGCGCCATGCCGTCATCACAGGCGTCGTGGAGGGCGGAGATCCCCAGGTGGAGGCGGAGATCCTGGACTGGTGCAAGGCCGCACAGGTGCGTCGCCGTTTCCGCGATACCAACCTCGCCCAGATCGGCAGACCCTATCCTGGCATGATGGATCTGTACATCGATGAGACCAATCTGTATCACAGGATGTTTGTCTACACCAAGCAGTTTGACTGGGAGAAGATGTGGGCCATCGCAGACAATATCACGGACGATGATGCTGTCCGGGAGAAGGCACAGGATATCCTGGATACCTTTGACATTGAAGGCGGCGGAAGCATCGAAAAGGTCTGGGACATGGCCAGGTACGTGGTCGCCTTTGAACAGTGGGTGAAGGACGAGAAGATCGCCCTGGTAGCTTCCCACTATGACGGGTTTGCTCAGGGCAAGGCGGGCGTGCTGGACAGTATGCTGATCCCTGCCTTCTCCATGCTGATCAAACAGGGCGTGGCCTGCGCTGTGGAGGGCGACATCAAGGTGGCCATGGCCATGAGCATTCTCAAGACGATTGCGGGCATGGGCCAGCTGTCTGAGATGTACTCCATCGACTTCAACGAGGACATCTGCATCATCGGCCACAGCGGCTCCGGAGATGCGGACATCTCTGCCAAAAAGCCGAACATGAAGATTGTGCCTGTCTTCCACGGCAAGACCGGCGGCGGCTACCTGACGCAGTTCTACCCGCACCTGGGCCCTGTCACCTATCTGGGCATCACCCAGGACAGGGACGGCCACTTCAAGTTTGTCGTAGCAGAGGGTGTCAATGAGGAGGGCCCCATTTTTACCTTCGGCGACACCAACATGCGCACCCGCTTCTCCATCGGTGCAAGGGAATTCTGCAACCGCTGGAGCGAGGCAGGCCCGACCCACCATATGGCAGCAGCCGCAGGACGCCATATTGATACGCTGCTGAAGGTGGCAAAGATCATGAACCTGCCCGTGGATGTGATCTGCAGATAACATTGGGCATACGTTACATTTCCGGCGCAGAGAGCCAGGAGGACTGGTTCTCTGCGTTTTTTGATTGCCTGGCGTCCTGCAGGTAAAAGACATCCAAAAAACACCGTATTCTGAAAGATAACGGCGCATATTGGCTGTTTTTAAGAAGGATGGACGTTGAAAACCTGGGCTTTCGTGATATACTTTGTATGGTGTCGCTGACTGCGGCACACAGCGCCGCATGGACCATGATATACCCGTTCCAGGAAAGCCCTGGAAGATCAGAGATGGGTTACGGGTATATGCGGTTTTCATTCATGCATGCGGCGCGTACAAAGGAGATCCCGCTTCTGCGCCGTGAAGTTTTCCGAGCAGAGATGCTTTTCCTGACATATAGTTCCGGGAAGGGGTCATTAGGGGACATTGATTCGGCAGACACAGTCTGGTGAATGAACGTGCCTTTTTCGGAGCGGACAGAGTGCAGCCTTGCAGTATGGGGCGCTCTGATGAGACCAGAAAATGGGCTGGACTGTTTTTTTCTGGAAAATCGCTGCAATGCAGTTGCAGGCTCTTGTTGTCGTACGAAACGTACACACAGGAGCGAAATGGGCCGCGATTCATGTGTCTCTGAGGCGTCCGGATGCCACCGGAGGCTTTTTTTGCAGCAGAAGGCGCATGTGTGGAAGGAGAATGCAGGCATATGCAGAATATTGGTTTCCATTGGCTCAGCAGTTTTTCAGGAGGCAGATGAGATGGTCAGATAAGTGCCTTCAGACGGAGATCAGTCGCCCATGAACGCTTGCCTGAGCGCATGCATCCCCTCGGGGAACACAGACAGGAGCTGATCTGCGGGGAAGATGCGGGATGAGTCGCCGGGCAAAGTCACGGTGATCGAAAAGCCCCGTGCGCCTGCAGGATACATGAATACATTCTTTGAGATTTTTTCCAGGTGAATCGATAATTTTACGGAAAGAAGATGAACGTGTATGAAGAAAGTCGCGGATATGATCAGGAAGGATCTATGGGTTGTGCTGCTGGATCTGGTTGCGGTGAATGCATCGTATTATCTTGCGCTCCTGATCCGGTTCTATGTGAACTCCACCTTCCGTCCTACGGTATCGTATCTGCTGGGGGACTGGGGAAGATTTGCTCCGTTCTACTCGGTGATATGCCTCATCCTCTTTGTGGCCTTCCGCCTGTATGGCGGCATGTGGCGGTACGCCGGCATCAATGACATGAACCGGATTATCGGGGCAAGCCTGGCGGCCTCCCTTCTGCATGTGGTGGGAACTGTCATCTTCATCCGGCGCATGCCCATCACCTACTACGTGATCGGTGCCGTGCTGCAGTTCCTCTTCCTTGCCATGATCCGTTTTTCCTACCGCATCCTGCTTGTGGAGAAGAGTAAACTGGCAAAGTCCGACAAAGTCCCGTGTGCAGTCGTGGGATCCGGGGATCTTGCCCGCAAGGTGATTCGGCACCTGGAGGAAAACACACCTTTCAGGGCTGCGCTGATGATCGGGAAAGATGCCGGGCGGACGATGGACGGCGTGCCTGTGCTGCCGCTGAGCCAGTTGGGTGATGAGATCGGAAAGCGCGGCATCCGGGCTGTCTTTATCGCAGACAAGGAGCTGAGCCCGGCCGAGCGAGAGCGGATCCACATCACGGCCGAAGGACTCGAGGTACAGGACTTTACAGGTGCCCTTTCAAACCTTGGCGGTTCCATTCCGATCGCGGCACTGCTCACTGTGACATCCGGGAAGGTGACGCTTGTGCAGGACGGGAAGGAAACACAGTACGACTCGGGCAAAGCAGCGCTGGATGCCATCAGTGATACGTATGATGTCGATCACATTGAGGGTGGCATGAAGGTGTTCATCAGGAAACATTCCTCCACAGTGGATACTGCCTGGCTGGAAAACTACAAAGCAACGACGGGCGAAGACATCAGCTTCTTCTGAGCTGTCCTGATTTTTACAAAGGTCCTGAACGGAGCCTTGAATGAAAATCGTATATACCCGCAGCCCATCTGTGACCCTTCCGGATCGCTCTTCGGACGGGTATGGTTCTACGTGACAGGAGGAAATGCCGATGAATGATGTGACAGAATTCCTGAAAAACTATATCTGGAAGCATGGTTTTGAAACGCTCTCAGCGAATCCGTATGCCGTGTACACTTCCATGGTGAAGAACGGGATTGAGGCGAAAACGGCCCGGCTTGTGCTGATCACCCTGATGTCCGGGACCCATGAGATGGCAAAGAAGGGGTGTTCTGCCGATGCGCTGGCAGAGCATATCCAGGCAGAACATTTCGTAAATAAAAAGACGGCGAAAGACTTGGCCACTATGTATCTCACTCTTTTCAGCGATGAGAACAAGAAGTCATGGAACGCATCGGAAGAGGCCGGTTTTGAGGCGTTTTGTCAGGCAGAATGGACCATCGAGTGGGAGGGTAACTGTGACTGGCATGCCAAGCATGGAGTCCGTTATCCATGCACTGCGGAGGCCAGTGTGACGTTTACGGTTCAGGATAAGGCTGCACTGCGCAGACATCTGTCGTCGGAACTGCATGCAAATCCGTTTTTGACGGAGGATGACATTTTCGGCATCCTTGTCAGTCAGGTGGAAAGCGACCTGGACAGTGATATGCAGGAGTACTGCGATGCGGATGACTATTACGAACCGAACTGGGAGGAGTTTGTGGGCGAGGGGACATGCGATTCGGAAGAAAAATGGACTTCCTGGGGCCTGGAGATCGTTGAGTTCACAGGCTCTGGGGATATGGACTACGAAATCTAAGCAAAGTGAACATGAGATGAGATCACAGACACCTTCAGGGTCAGCTTGTTGAGCTTCCTGAGAAGACCGATGGATTCATATGGCGGGTCATCGCGTATTGTTGGAAAGACCGGATAAAGCATGATGCAGGCCAGGATGGATGTGTGAGGCCGGAAGACAGGAAAGCTGCAGCGGCGATATCTTCGGCGGATGTCCGCTGACCTGAAAACGAAGCAAGGTGTCCCGTTGGTCAAGCTGGAAGGCTCTATAGACCATATGCCCCTTTCCGGATAAAGCGGAAAGGGGCACTTTGGCCTATAGGGCACTGAAGGACTGGAAACATGGCAGTTGTGCTGATTTCTTCAAAGATCCGGAGCGGACGTTTGATGAAAAATCGTATAGACCCGCAGGCCGACTCTGATCCTCCGAGATCATACCGGGAACGGGCAAAACCATGGAAATCCCAAGTTTTGAGGGGGTTATTCTTGACGGCATGCGCGTGATCGCGGTAAAATCACTGTGGTGCTTTATGTGACATGCTGTCTCTTCAGCGGCTCTCAAAGAAGCCGTGATGGAGGCGGACTCACAGGGTACCGAGCTCCGACTGTTCCGGGCATGGATCTGCCAGATATCGGAACGCGGCGGCATCGTTGCTGTGCACATCCTGCCATGGCAGCTTTTGTCATGTCAGAAAAAGTGCAGTGTTGGCCAGCTTCCGGATGCCGTTTCGTGACTTTTGCAGATCTTCGAGTCAGGGAAAGACAGAAAATCCTGCCCCGCCAGTGCGGACCAGGATGTACAAACGCCACACCTTTCCGGCGCCGTGAAGTTTTCCGAGCCGGCGGGGTGGCCGACATAGCTTCTCAATCCTTCGCGGTATAAGGGCTGGAGGCATTGTTTAGAAATAAGCCGGGAGTTCTTCACATGCATTGCGGAACGAAAAAAGGCAGAAACCGCAAAAGTCCGAAGAGGACCCTGCTGTCGTACGAAACGCACAAAGCCTGAAACAGGGGACAGAGCCTTGTCGGAACAGCATTGTCTGAGGCAGTCATGGCTTTCAGCTCTTTGTCCTTCCGGAAAATACCTGCTCCTGGAGCGTTTGTTACGCATGTCCTGATATCTGATTAGGATTCCGGTAACAGAATGGATCAACCAGCTTCCTGGAATGAGCAGAGTCAACGAGGCTTATGCACGGTCCATATCTATCGGCAGAGAAAATCTGTGAAAAAGGCAGAAAGACGCTCTCGGAGAAGGCCCCATGGTTGTCATGGGGCCTTCATACAAATCACGGGTTTGCTTTCTTTTCCTGTCCATACAGGATGAAGTGGAAGTAACGGGCGGCGTCTTCTTCGATGTAGCAGACCAGTTCATG
>JAFUBA010000091.1 GCA_017460395.1 Clostridia bacterium
GCCCTCTCCGAGGATGGACTGCTCGCCGTCACCTTCGACTTTTGCGGGGGCGGCATCGGCAGCCGCAGTGACGGCAAGAGCGAGGACATGACGCTCTTCACCGAAAAAGCCGACCTGCTTGCAGTCATCCAGACTGTGCAATCCGACTTCCAGCCCTCGTCCGTCTCCCTCATGGGCTGCAGCCAGGGAGGCTTTGTCTCCACCCTGGCCGCGAAGGAACTAGGAGACAGCATTCACCGCCTCGTTCTGTTCTATCCGGCCCTGTGCATTCCGGACGATGCGCGCAAAGGACACATGATGTTCTATCGCTTTGATCCTCGTAATGTGCCAGACCTTCTGGGCCGCCTTCCCATGAAGCTGGGCGGAGCGTACGCCCGCTCCGTGCTTGAGATGGATCCCTTCCAGGAGATCGAAGGTTACCCCGGTCCTGTGCTGCTCGTGCACGGAACTGAGGACAGAATCGTCTCTGTCTCGTATGCCCGGAAAGCCCGCGAGTGCTATGCCGATTGTGAATATCACGAGATCGTTGGCGGAGGCCACGGCTTCAAAGGGAAACACGACAGGGAAGCGACAGCGTATCTGCGACTTTTCCTCACGCGCTAAGGTCTTTTGAGAAAGGTGGGACACGCCATGGCGTCCATTTGCATCGACGAAAAGAAATGTATCGGCTGCTCCCTGTGCGTCCGGGACTGCCCCAATCACTGTCTGTACCTGGAGAACAACAAGGCCCACGTGCTGCCATCGGGCTGCATTGCGTGCGGGCACTGCTACGCGATCTGCCCTGCACTCGCCGTGCAGATGACGGCCTATCCTATACAGGATACGCCCACCGTTTCCATGTCCTCGCTTGACAGTCAGGTGATGCTTGCGGCCATGCGCAGCCGGCGTACGATCCGTCATTTCACCCAGGAGAAGGTGTCCCAGGAAGCGATCCATAGCATCCTGGAAGCCGGAAGATATGCACCCACGGGCGGCAATCGGCAGAATGTCGCCTTCACCCTCCTTGGGAGCAAGCAGCAGGAGGCCGAGGCGATCTGCGTCAAGCTCTTCCGGACCGCCAAGCGCTTCGGCTCGCCCTTTGTGCCTTTCCTCAAACAGGTCGACATCACCGATGACTTCTTCTTCAAGGGCGCACCCCTCGTTATCGTCATCTCCAGCAGCAGCGAGGTGAACGGCTCGCTCGCCGCGGCCTACATGGAGATCATGGCCGAGAGTCTCGGCCTGGGTGTCCTCTACAGCGGCTTTTTCTCGGTGTGCTGCGCTGTGAGCAGAAAGCTCAAGAAGCTGCTTCATCTCCCCAAGGGGAACAAGGTCGTGACCGCGATCATCATCGGTCATCCCGCGGTCAAGTATCAGCGGATCGTGCCAAGAAAACCGGCGCAGGCCACGACGCTGTGACGCGTCTTTAGTGCGCAAGGAGGAAATGCATAGGGCCTGCTCGCTTCGTCCCGGCCCTGACATGATCACAGAGACGGTTCACATCGGGCGCGTCCCGACCCTCATCGTCCGCCCCAAAAATCCCGTGCCTCATCCGCCGGGTGTGCTTTGGATCCACGGCGGCGGGTACCTTCTTGGCATGAAGGAAATGGTCTACATGGGCCGCGCAGCCGACATGGTGCGCACCTTCGGGGCCGTGGTGGTCTCTCCCGGATATCGCCTGTCCTGGCAAAAGCCCTATCCTGCCGCGCTGGAGGACTGCTGCGCAGTCCTTGCCTGCATGAAGGATCATGCACTCGATCTCGGCTTTCGCCGTGACCAGATCATGGTGGGCGGGGAGAGTGCCGGCGGGGGACTGGCCGCTGCGGTCTGCCTTAAGGCGCGAGACGAGAGCCTGACCCGTGTCGCCTTCCAGATGCCCCTGTATCCCATGCTCAGCTGCATGGACACGGAGAGCTCCAGGGACAACCACGGCAAGGTCTGGAACACGAGGAGAAACCATTTCGGATGGCGTCTGTACCTTCGAAGAAAACCCGGGGACGATGTATCGCCCTATGCCTCTCCCTCCATTGCCACCGACCTTGCGGGTCTTCCGCCCTGCTACACCTTTGTCGGGGACGGCGAACCCTTTTACTTCGAGACCCTGGACTATGTCCGCCGTCTTAAGGAGGCCGGTATCCGGGCCCAGGCAGATATCTATCCCACGAATGTGCATGCCTTTGACATGATGCGTCCGAAGGAGGAGATCGCCAAGGATGCCACCGCTGCCTTCCAGCGCCAGTTCGAATATGCCCTTGGACATGACTTTGCAAATAATCCATGAGAGACGGAGGTATCCGCATGAACGAAAAAGCACCTCAGTTTCCCCAAAAGGTGGAGGCCCTTGTCAGCGACGCTGTGGAATGGCTCAATACCGTACAGCGCAACCGGACCATCGCTGCGATTCTCCTGCTTGTGCAGGGGATGAACTTCATCCTCAATCCCAGCGATGCTCTCACGGGCATGGTCCGCTCAGTCGCCA
>JAFUBA010000092.1 GCA_017460395.1 Clostridia bacterium
CGGGAGGGCGGTCTGTTTGTGATCGTCAGCAATCTGATCACGGTCTTCAAGTACCTGATCCTGCAGTTTCTGCCGGGCATGCTCACGAACCTTCCCGAGACGGATTTCGGCTGGCCGGGCATCGACATGACGCTGTTTGGCGAAACCTTCAAGTGGAATATTCTGGGCTATGACGCAGCCCACGGCGGCCTTCGCTACTTTGTTGCCTACATGATCGCCATGTTCATTGGTGAGTGCATCAATTTTCCCATTCAGCGGAACTTTGTCTTCCGCAGCAAGGGAAAGGTGTGGTACCAGATCCTGTGGTACTTCATTGCCTTCTGCATCATCACCTGCATCGTGAATTCCATCAACTGCATCTGGGTCGCGGTGGCAGGCAAATATGTCTCCTCGGCCGTATACAACATCGGCACCACCGTGCTCAACGGCGGTGTGTCCATGCTGATTTTCTTCTTCGTCAACAAGATCATTTTTCCTGAGGCAAAGGAAGAAAAAGCTGCCTGAAGTACAATTTTTCAATTCCTGCGCCGCTCCTTCTTCCGGAGCGGCGCTTTCAGTCGCCATCACACATGCTCTTTGGAGGGAAGAGAAGGTGACATCCCCCTTTCCATCAGAACTTTCTCTGCATACAGCTTGACAGGACAGGATGGCTTGGGCAAAATGGTTCCCGATGAACGCGCGTGCCCTGAGCGGGTACAAATGGATGTTCAAGGGAGAGAGAGGACAATGGCAGACAAGCAGCATATCTATGATCTGGCCTACAAATTCCGGAAGTCCAAGATATGGATGCGCATGTGGGAGAATGATCTGTTTGCGATCAACCTGCCGGATGACGGCTCGGGGGACAGAGAGCAGAACACAGGCTTCTGCTCCGTCATGGGACGCAACGGCGAGCATATGGCCATTGCCATATATCTCGGTCCCACAGGCTTCTCATCCTATCGAAAGCTGTCGATGGGCGGCGGAGAGGATGACCTGGCGGAGGTGCTGTCCCAGGACAGCATTCAGTGCTCCATGGCAGAAAAGGAAGAGCTGACCCCGGAGGAGCTGACGGAAGTGCAGGCGTACTGCAAGACGACCGGCACGCCCTTCCGTGCCCCGTTCCCGAAGTTCAGCCGGATTCGCCCGTACTGCTTTCCGTATCCTTTTGAGGAGGAATGGGAATGGACGGCGATGGAAACTGCGCTGGAAGTCATGGACAGGATGGGCAAGCGCAGCCTGACGGAGCTGGGCATCCGGAGCATCACAGCCACGCCCTTTCATGAGTCCTATGAGGATGAAGCAGGGTTTGGCTACAGGGGCAAAAAGACACCCGTGAGAATCCCTCTGTTCTCGGTCACGGACGGAGAGCTCAAATCGGTGCCCATTCCCCTGCCGCCCTATCAGGAGGAGGAGCCGGAGGCACCGACCCAGTTGAATGAACTGGCCATAAGAAAACTCAAAAATCGGCCCCAGCGCGGCATCATGGAGGCCGATGTGTTCCGGGTGGGACCACCGGTCGACGGAAATCCGCCCTTCCTTCCGGCCCTCCTGATCGGTGTGACGGAGGAGGGCATAGTCCTCCCGCCGGCCGTTGGGAAGGAGGCCAGGTATGATCCCAACCAGCTGATCGGGGAGTTTATCCAGAACCTTGACGGTCTTTATCCGAAGACGATCAGGTACCGCACGGAGGAGGCTCACGTTCTTCTGGAGGAATTCTGCCGCCTTGCCAGGATCAGGCTTGAGCAGACCGATGAGTTTGAGAACCTCGACGGCGTGGTCGAATCCCTGAAGGACGGACCGGACGATGAGACCGTGGATGAAATCCTCGAACAGCTGAGTCAGATGTCCGTCGAGGAGCTCAGGATGCTCCCGGACGTCATCCTGCAGGCGATGCTTCACGACGCGGACTATATGCCGCCGCAGCTGGCAGCAAAGATCAGGAAGGCAGCAGGACGCAGGTGAAAGGACTGGTAAGGAAAATGCCCGCGGCGACGCGGGCTTTCTCTGAATGCGGAGAAGGCAAGACTGTATGAAGGATACCTGTGCAGGAAAAGCTGGCGCAGGATCAAATCGGAGGAGATACCATGCGAAAAATGGAGCATCTGGGCAGGGGCCTGATCGTCGCTGCCCTGGAACATGGGATGTATCTGAGCTGGCGCTTCCTTGGGGATGAGCCGGACGGGATCACCTGGCGGGTGTACAGGAAGCGAAAGGGCGATGACTGGAAGCGCCTCACAGACATTCTGCCCCGGGACGTGCAGCCCGAGAGCCAGTACCCCGAAAACCCCGGCATCGTGAAGAGGAATACCACGCCCAGCTGCTTTGTGGATCCGGACGGAACACCGGAGGACGCCTATGCCGTGTGCCCTGTCATCGGGGGCGTGGAGGGAGCGCGGGAGGAGCCCATGCTGCCCGTCCTTTCTCCGCTCTCAGGCGCGGAAGGCCAGGCCTTCCGGGCTGCGGTGCACAGGATCCCCATGTGTCCTGCACCGGAGCGGGTGCCGCTGGTGCACTTTACCTACCGCGGGGTGACTGTCGGCCCCGGTTGCCTGCCGGACCCGAGTGCGTTCAGGCTTGAGAACGGGGAAGACTGGTACCGGGTGGATATGGACCTTCTGCGTGCCTTCCGGGAACCGTACGAGAATGGGGAAGCGGTGACGGAGGAGCAGCTTGCCTTGATTTGCGGGAGACTTTCTGAGCTGCTGGGGGAGAAGCTTTCACTGACATCGCAGCTGCAGGACGGGAAGATCACAAAGGAACTGTATGAGGAGCTGGAGGCGGCCTTCATCCGGTATGTGAGAGCGCTCGATGCAGGGGAATCCCTGCCCTTTGCGAGGACGCCCGAGGGCGCCATCGAGACATCCCTGTCCTCCGAGTACCATACCCAGGACATGAGCGTGGGCGATTTTGACGGGGACGGGGAGTACGAGATCGTCGTGAAATGGCGGGCGGAGAGCCCGGATCCCATGTTCTCGGATCCCATCTACCGCTCCGACTTCAACCTGAGTGCGCCGGAGTACATTGACGTCTATAAGCTGGACGGCCGGCTCCTCATGCGCATCGACATGGGCTACAACGTGAAGTCCTCCAACGACCATGAGACGATGCTGCACGTGCAGGACTTCAACCGGGACGGAAAGGCGGAGATCATCCTGAAGACCGCGCCCGGCACCCGCGTGGGCTACTGGAGCGAGGAGGAGCAGAGGGTGGTCTATCCGGAGGATGCCGCGCACGTGGTCGGCGGGGAGGAGGGCCTCCTTTGCACCACAGACCGCTTCAAAACATACTTTGAAACGGGCGACGAGGCGGCGCTCAAAAGCCGCTGGTCCCTCATGAACGCCTTTGACATCTGCTACCGATCGCCCATCCGTTCCACAGACAATGACGGCCCCAATGACCCCGCAAGGAAGGCATGGATCAAGTCCTACCACATCGGCCCCATGGGCCCCGGGCACAGGGAGTATGTGAGTGCCGTCGGGTTTGACGGGAAGCAGGGCGTGATCCTGGATACCGTGGACTACGCCTTCCCATGGACGGCCGTGGCATCCGACGGGGACAATTTCGCCCTGGATCCCATGACCCAGCGCGGGAACTTCTGCACGATCACAAAGCCGCTGCCGGGTGCGGACACCATGGACAGCTACAAGGTGCAGGTCATGCAGGAAAAGGACGGATACTTCCTCGCGCACCGCTGGAAGTACCCGGTGTGGGGCGACGGGCAGGGAAACCGCGCCAACCGCTATGCGGGCGGCGTGGCCTGTCTGGACGGTGAGAACTACTATGCCGTCATCCAGCGGGGGTACTATCAGCGGACGACGTTTGCGGCCTACACCATGGAGGGCTCACGCCTTCTGCCTCCCGTGACCTTCGACTCGGAGGATCCTGCGTGCTGGTCGCTGGGCGAGGGCCCGGACCTGTATCGTGCGCG
The DNA here is from genome assembly GCA_017460395.1 of Clostridia bacterium. GTDB lineage: Bacteria > Bacillota > Clostridia > Christensenellales > Aristaeellaceae > UBA2943. The sequence continues at coordinate 3,911 of JAFUBA010000092.1, forward strand.
CGGCAACCACTTCACCGACATGGCGGATATCGACAGGGACGGCCGGGACGAGGTGATCCTCAAGGGCATGAACCTGAAGCTGTCCGAGGACGGGAAGCACCTTCTGCCGAGGGTCCTGTGCGGCGACATTCTCCCGATGCTCACGGGCACGGGGAAGCAGCCGGCATTTGGCGAGAACATGGCGACGGAGGAGATCCGGCACACGCCCGGCAACTTCTGTGCGGGACTGCAGCACGGCGACCGCAGTGCGCTGTTGCCTGTGAATGCGCAGGGCGAGATCCGGATCTACTCCGGCACCGAGGAATACACCCTGGATAACCGGCACACGGGCGAGCAGTTCGGCTGGCTGCCGGGCCCCGAGGCCCACGATCCCAACAAAGGACTCAGATGGCAGGACGGAGCGCTGATAAAGGAATGCTCGCTCGTCTTCGGCGAGTTTTCCGGAGATGACGATGAGGGCTCCGTGGCCGGCAACTTCTCCAACCGCTGGCCCGGTGCCATGGCCGGCGGCTCCGAGTGCGGGCACAGGGTCCGTAGCCTGGTGGACGGCCGTGTGCTGCTGGAGACCGGAAGCCAGCGGGGCATCCCGCAGGGCGAGAACGCCGTCTGGTTTGGCCCGGGGCTGACGCATTTTTCCTGCAACGGAAGCGAGGTGCACAGGCCCGATCAGGATACTCTCACCTTTGAGCCCTATCTGACCACAGGGCTCATATCCACCGGAAGCAAGCGGACACCCACGCTGAAGGCGGACCTCTTCGGCGACTGGCGCGAGGAGCTGATCCTGACCGACGAGGAGGGCCACATCGTGATCGTGCGGACGCTGGCACCCACCGAGTACGGCATCCGCTGCCTCATGCACGACCCGTGGTACCGCAACTCTGCGGCCAACCAGAACATCTGCTACAACCAGGTGGGCTTTGCCTCCTTCTACCTGGGCGACGAAGCGCCGCTGCCGGGAAAGAGGGACGATATCTCTGTCGAGTGAAAGACGCGGCCATCTGCCTCCCGGCACCTGGCCGCCTTTTCAGGCCCTGAAAGCTGGACATGACAAATAGAAATTCAAGGAGTCAGACGATGAAACTGGTGTTTCTCATCGGCGGAGCACATGAGGTGCGAATGGATGTGGCTAAGGAGCTCATGAAGGTCACGGGCCTCAGGCTTTTCCGCAACGACATCTTCTTTGCACCTGTAGAGGAGATCTTCGGACGGCACGACGGGAAGACGGTGAAGGAACTGCGGGATGTGGTGCTCCGGAACTTTGCAGCCTCCGAGAATTACGGCTTGATCTTCGTGCGGATGCTGGATTTCGATCTGGAATCTTCCTGGAAGCACCTGGAGGACATCAGGGACATCTTTTCGTCCGGCGGGGCGGAATGCTACTGCATTGAGCTGATCGAGCACAGGGTCCTGAAACCGGAGGGAGGCAGGGGACGAAGGGCGAAAAGGAAGGACGCGGAGCAGGGGATGAGAAAACCAGGATTCCCCGGCGCGAGGGGGAAACCAGGTTCGAAAACTATCTGGCGATCGACAACGCCTTCATGTCACCGGAGGCGGTGGCATGGGTTGTCCGCGACACGTTCGGGCTGTGAAGATGCGGCACGAAAAGCGCCCCTGCACAGTTTCCTGTACAGGGGCAAAGCCTCAGGATCTCGGGATCCTTTTTGTCAGCCGCTCGATCTCCTTTTCCGCATCCCGGACCACGGTCTCCTCGGAGAAGCCCCACTCCGTGCGGAGGGCGTGGAGAATCCGCTTCCAGGTATCCGCAGCCTTCGCGTAATCGCCGAGGATCTCGCAGATCATCGCGATGCTCTCCAGCGCGTCGGTATAACGGGGATGGTCGCAGGGGATGGCGTAGGAGGCCTCATAGAACTCGATCGCTTTGCCGTAATCGCACTTGCGGGCGTAGTACTGAGCCTCCTCAAAGAGCAGGTCCGGCTCCTCGGGGAAATCCTGGAGGGCCTTCTCCATGATGCGGTCGGCCTTCTCCTCCCGGAACTCAGCCAGCGCGATCGCGGCCTCGTAGACCGGGATGATGAACGGCCTGTGTGCGGGAAGGGACGCGTAGGTCCTCAGGTACTCCTCCGCCTCCTTCGTGCGGTGATCGGCGATGAGATTGTCGATCAGGTACATGTAGGGAAGCGGCGTCCTCGGCTCGAGATGGTCCTCTGCGATCACCTGCTTGTAGAAGTCGATGACCTTGCTGCGGTTTTCGACATTCCAGTCCCAGGGCGCACCGCCCTCGGCTTTCTGCAGAAGCCACTGGCAGCTCTTTTTCTCGGGTGCCATCCGGATGGCCTGCTGCGCGAGGGCACCGGCCTTTCTGGCATAGGTTTCCATGCGGTGGTGGTAGAGGTGGGCGAGGAGGTCTGTCGCCTCCAGGGAATTGTTTCCTGCACGGATCTGTTCCGTGAGGAAGTCCTCATACTCGCGGAAGACATCCGGGTCCAGCTCGTCCTGTACATCCATCCTGTTTTCGATGCGGCGAAACTTCTGTTCGCTTGTCAGGTCAAACAGCTCGTCGATGGAGACCCCGAACGTCTCCGACAGTGCAGGGAGCAGGGTGATGTCCGGCATCGTGACGGCATTCTCCCACTTCGACACCGCCTGTGCACTGATGGCCAGTTTCTCTGCCAGCTGCTCCTGGGTGAGGGAGGCTCTGCAACGCAGGAGCCTGATTTTCTTTCCAATGTCCATGTGATCATCCTCCTTGGCTTTTCTGCATGGCGGCCGTGCAGGTGAAGCATAAACCGAGGGGGGCGTGAAACACAATGACGCATTTTTCGAATCCCCGAAACGCCTGGTTGAATGACCGGGAAGACACGTCATGCCATTCTTGAAAATGCACGGGGGACGTGCCATAATTCAGGGCGTAAGGAATAACTAACCCGATGCGCTGCCCATTTCACGTTTTCGTGCACGGCCCGGCGGCAGGATGGGCTTTTCTTCTGGTATAGGGTTAGTAACTCCTAACAACAAGTGAAAGGATACATGATCCACCTGCAGAACGCGGATTTCACGGGTGCGCCAAGGGTAACCTTCATCTGCGGCACCGATGAGACGCTCTATGCCTTTGCACCAGGCTTTGAGGCGGCCATGAAACAGATGATCGTCGGGCAGGGGATGTTTCACTGCTATCCCATATTCCCCATCTGCCGTGAGGCGCGGGAGGGCTGGGAGATGATGGTTCGCAAATTGAAGCCCGACGATCCGGGTTAACTGAGTCAGATTTTGGAGGTATGAAAGATGTTTGTCACGATATTTCTGTCACTTGTCATCTGCGCCGTGGTCACCATGATGATGATCGCAGCGGTGGCCTTTATTCAGGACCGGCGGTTCTTCTCCTCGGCGCCGAAGGAGGCACAGGCGGTGATCCAGGACAGAAAAGAGGAGCTGTTTCGCGGTGCACGGTGCCTGGGCTGGGTCATGCTGGTGCTCGCACTGCTCATCGGGGTGGGGGCTGTCGTGGTGGCCGCGCTGGACGGAAAGAGGTGCGGCTATGGCTTCTGGCAGTTCTTCGTGCGGTTTCTGGTGATGGCAACCGTCTACAAGGCCTACGACATGATCTTCTTTGACGAATTTCTGCTCTTGAAGTTCGGATTCTTCCAGTACTTCTATCCGGAGGCGGAGCACGTGCTGGACGGCAAGAAATACGGGTTCAACCTGAAAAGCCAGCTGCTGAAGCTGCTGATCATCTTTCCGGCAGTCTCTGCCCTTGCAGCCTTCCTCTGCACAAAGCTGTGACGGGGTGAGGGGAAAGGACAAAGAGCAGGAGGGGAACACCTGGAAGAAAGAAACACCGCAGGGGATGGCTGCATTCTGCCAACCTCTGCGGTGTTTTCTGTCGCTTACGGAGGAGTTTCGGCGGGATGATTCTGTTTTCACATGCCGATCAGCTGACACTCACAGGCGCCTTCTGCAAGATTACGGCATGTCTATTCATGATGTGGCCACCCCAAATCCAGTTCTGCGAGCAGGGAAAGATCTGGCAGCGATGCGAATACGTCATTCACCATGGCACATTTTACAGAATCAGTGTTACGCTTCAGAACATCGGATGCGGACATCGCACAGATGCGAAAGTCGCCATCTTCCGGTTCTCTTCGGAGAAAAACAAAGCTGTGTTTGGGCAGATTGAGATCCAGCATATCCGTGTTGTGTGTGGTAAAGATCAGCTGCTCGTTATTCTGAACGCGTTCCATCATCAGGGTGAACAGCATCTTTTCAACGTCGCTCTGGACGCCTGCGAAACGCTCGTCACAAAAGTAGAAGCTGATGTCATCTCCCATCATGGAGGCCAGGAACAGGGCGGCATCAATGCCCTGCGCGGTTCCGCCTGAGAGCAGCTCCCGGTGCAGGATTTTGCCTTCTTGTATGATGATGTCCTGATTCCTGCGGTGGATGAGGAAAGTGTTATGTGTGTGCTCCGGGGTGGAAATATCCCTGAGTGATGGATCCAGTGTGCCGATGACCGCACGAAGCGTCTTCAGAACAATTTCCGGATCTGCTTCGGCCAATTTGGGCGAGGGATCTGTCCATGGACATGCGAAGCGGGCATGGATTTCGCCGACTGACTGCCTGAGATACTGCGGATCCTTCTCCAATTCGGAGGTGCGGTCCAGGAAGTTCTGGATGCACTTTTCGTAAAAATCCGTCTTCCCGATTTCTGTGGATCGATAGGCGATGTCCACCCGATCTGCTGCCCTGCAGATTGTGCCCGAGAGGCGGTGCAGTGTGAAGCCACCGTTCACGAAATCGATCTCAAAGGAGGCCTGATCCTTCATTGCCATCTCCAGGAGCGGCGCAGGATCGCCCGTGTTTATGTAGGTGAAGATCTTCTGCAGAGCCAGGCCCAGAGTGGTTTTTCCGGTGGCATTGGCGCCCATCAGGATGATGGCTTTCTTATAGCGAAAGCGTTCTCTTCCTTCAAGGTGCTCGTCCTCAATGATGGAATGAACCACTCTCTTGGGATACGTAAAGTTGATGTCAAAATGAGCAAATTCATAGACTCCATCCAATTTCAGATCCAGAACCACCATATATGATCACCTGCGCGATAATTTCGCAATATGCGAAGAAATCATAAACCGACAAATGTGAAAGGTCAATAACCTTGAATCATTATGCTACTATGTTTCTATGTGAACAGTTGTCAGGCCAAGGTAACGGGACAAAGAGTAAGAGGAGATCACCAGGAAGAAGTAACACCGCAGGGGATGGCTGTATTCTGCCAGCCTCTGCGGTGTTTTCTGATGCTTTCGAGGAGCTTCAGACGCATGGACGAGCTGACACAGGAGGAACAGGCATACTGCAGCGAGGGAAAGTGCATAAACATGGCGCAGATCCCGCCGTCCATCGCGCTCTGCGCAGATCATCTGGCACTACACCTTTCGCAGAGACGGGCCAAAGGATGAGGAGCCGTCCTGAGGGAAATGCGTGTATCTGCGCGAAGAGCCCCGGGACTGGGTGAAGCTTCACTCTGTGTTTTCTCTCTGCATTTTTTCCTTCTTTTGGTAAAAAAGCTGCCAGAACATACCGTTCGTACCAGATAGCTGCAGTTCGTACCGAAAATATGACCCTTCCTGTGGACGCATGGTATAGTGCAGCTACCAAAGCTGAACCGGAGTCTGTGAGGGAGAGGAGAAATCCTGACAGAACCGGCGCAGAAGGCGGAAAACAATAAGCAAAGGAGAGTCAAGATGAAACTCAAGCAAATCCTGAGTACTGTTCTGGCACTGAGCATGACACTGGGCATGCTGCTACCGAACCTGGGCGTGGCCGAGAGTGCCCCCGGGATCTTCTACAACGACTATGAGAGCGAAGCGGCCAACCGTGAGGCTTCCCGCGAGCTGTACGCCATCATTGCCTCAGAGGGCAATGTTCTGCTGAAGAATCAGAATCATGCGCTGCCTTTGGGGGAGAGCTCGCTGGGCATCAGCCTGTTCGGACTGCGCTCTGAGCTGACCTATTTCTCCGGTGCCGGCTCTGCGGGCGGCGACAACACGGATCCCACCAACGTTTCCCTGCGTGAAGCGCTGGAAAGCGAAGGATATCGCGTGAATCCCACCCTGCACACCTTTATCGCCACCGAGTCCCGCAAGGGCACCTACATCTCCGAGGGTGGTGGCATGTTCGATGGTGGTTCCTTCACTTACAAGAATGCAGGTGAAGACAACCTGGCGCTGGAGATCCCGGTGGCGGATTATCCGGAAAACATCGCCGAGAGCTACAAAAACTACAGTGATGTCGCCATCCTGGTGTTCGGACGTCAGGGCTCCGAGGGCGCTGACAGCTATCGTGGCACGCAGGATACTGTCGATGAAAACGGCCAGGTGGTTGAGGGCAAGAAGCACTACCTTGAGCTGACCGATGACGAGGAAGCCCTGGTGGAGTATGTAAAGGCCCAGAGCTTCGGCAAGATCATTGTGCTGATCAACACAGGTGTTCCGATGGAAATGGAAAACCTGGAGAAAGATGAAGCCATCGATGCGATCGTCTGGATCGGCATGCCCGGTGCCGTCGGTCTCACCGGCACGGCCGGCATCCTCAGCGGCAACGTGAATCCCTCCGGCAAGACCGTGGATATCTGGGCTGCAGATTTCAAGAAGGATCCGACCTATGTGAATTTCAACGACAACGAGCAGACCACCGGCATCTATCTGTATGCCAACACCTATGCCTACGGCGAGTTTGACGAGACGGTCGACTACAAGGTCGGAGACATCGTGGGCCGCACTGAGACCACCGAGGACTTCCGCGGCGTGGTTGTGACCACCAACTACTATGAGTTCACCAGCGATCATCCCGCCGGTGAATGGAAGAAGGCAGACGTCACCCGCTACACCCCCGTACAGGTTTCCAGCGTGGAGTACGAGGAAGGCATCTACGTCGGCTATCGCTACTATGAGACCCGCGCTGCGGAATACACGGCCAATCCCGACTGGTACGCCGAGAACGTCGTGTATCCCTTCGGCTATGGCCTTTCCTACACCAGCTTTGACTGGGAGCTGGTCAACACCGAGGCAACCGGCACCATCGAAGCGGGCGATCAGATCACTCTGACGGTCAGGGTCACCAACACCGGTGACACGGCCGGCAAGGATGTCATCGAGGTCTATGCCAAGGCTCCCTACACTGCGGGCGGCATTGAAAAGGCCTATGTGACCCTCGTCGACTATGTGAAGACCGACCTTCTGGCAAGCGGCGAGAGCGCCGAATACACCCTTTCCTTCGACGTCAAGGAGCTTGCTTCCTTCGACGACAGGGATGCCAACGGAAACGGCTTTGCCGGCTATGAGATTGAAGCGGGCGACTATGAGATCCTGCTGCAGTCCGACTCCCACACCGTCAAGGAAAACTGTGTCATCACACGCACTGTCTCTGACGGCATCTGCTATGACGGCACAACCGATACCCTGAACTTCAACGGCGCTTCCCGTCTCAATGCGGAAGCCATCTTCTCCCAGGATGACAAGTACAACAGCGCCGGCAACGGTCTGAAGACCATGTCCCGTGCGGACATGAGCGAGGAAGTCATCGCTTCCTTCCCGACCGCACCTGTCGTGGAAGACCACGCCATCGAGGAAGGCAACTTCATCTATGATACCGAGAAGGCCCTGGCATGGGAGCCCGCCGGTACCGCGAAGGAAGAAGGAGAAGCCTGGTACAGTTACTATATGGATCTGTATGAGGCCAACAAGGATGTCTGGACGCAGGCAAGCGCAGGCACCGATGAGATCGCCGAGATCCAGTTCAAGGATATGTTCGGTGTCGCAAGGGACGACGAGAAGTGGGATGCATTCCTCAATCAGCTGACCTGGGAAGAGCTGAAGAGCGTCATCTGGGGTCAGATGTACAACTCCACCATCATCGAGCGTCTCGGCATGCCCACCATTCAGGCTGCTGACGGCCCTGGCAATGTATACAACTGGCACTCCCTGTCCCGCAAGGGCACCTACCTGCCCAACGCCAGCATGGTTTCCTCCACCTGGAATGACAGCCTGAGCTATGAGTACGGTATCATGATCGTCAACGAGGCCATGTGGGATGACATCAATCAGTGGTATTCACCCGCGGTCGATATGCATCGCACACCTTTCTCTGGACGCAGCTTCGAATACTATTCTGAAGAAAGCCTGCTGGCCGGGCGTATTGCCGGCAACATCATCAAGGGCACCCAGGAGAAGGGCCTGATCTGCACACTCAAGCACTTCGGTGCCAACGAGCAGGAATTCAACCGCTCTGGCCTGGCCACCTTTGCCACCGAGCAGACCCTGCGCGAGGTGTACTTCAAGGCCTATGACGTAGCCATCCAGATTGGCAATCCCTACTCTCTCATGACCGCCATGAACCGTATCGGCATGATCGGCTGCGACAACAACTTCCAGCTCATCACGACCCTGCTTCGCGGCGAATGGGGCTTTGACGGATACACCATGTCCGATATGGGCTCCAGCTCCTACGGCACATCCACTTCCAACACCGACATGTATCCCCGTGCCGGCCTGGACAATCCGCTGAGCATGAGCATCGGCATTGTGGCTCATGGTGACTGGAATGAGGAAAGCAAGACCGTCATCACCAACGGCGAAGAGAACATCATCACCTGGGCAGCTGTCCGCAACAGCGCCAAGAGCCAGATCTATGCGCTGACCAAGTCCTCCCTGATGGACAACTTCGTGGACATCTCCGACTTTGCCGGCACCACGGTGGAGACCGCTGTCGGCCAGACAGTGAACACCAGCATCGCGATTCCCGCGGACGTGAATACCGGCGCTGCCACCCTCGTATATGAGCTGGTCACAGGCAACCTGCCCGAGGGCGTGAGCCTCAACCCGCTCACCGGTGCGCTGACCGGAACGCCGACCGCCGCCGGCACCTATCCCGTACAGATCGCGGCTGTGGCAGACCACTATGTCCGCAACACCCAGGTCTTCGTGATCAACGTGGACAATGGCATTCTGTCCATTGCCGGCGAAGGCGAGGATGCGCTCAGGGCCGCACAGGGCGAGAGCTACAATGGCTGCGTGAGCGTGGCAGGCTATACCGAGATCTTCTCCCAGATGCACCGTCTCACCGCAGGCAGCCTGCCTGAGGGCCTGACGCTGGATCCCTTCACCGGAGTCATTTCCGGTACGCCGGAGCGTGCAGGTGTGTACACCTTCACCGTGATCACCGATCTGACCGCGATGGCCAGGGACGGCTTTGTGGAAGCTCCGCTGTCCTTTGAATACACCGGAACCTATACCATCACTGTCGAGTAATATCACCCGGGAGGGAGGGACATTCCCTCTCTCCCGTCTTGTTGATTCAGCCACGGAAATCCACCCGGAAGCATCCAATATAACTCAAAGCAGAAGCGGAATGAGGAGGAAAACATGATGAAAAAGACCTTTTCCATGGTCCTGGTATTTGCCATCCTGGCGGTCATGGCCGTCGGTGTCGTCCCTGCCTGTGCACAGGCGGAGGAAAACGTATTCCAGTTTGAAGCCGAGAACACCTATGTCAACGAGATTGTTGGCGGTAACTTCTCTTCCAACCCCACGGGCCGCAACTGCGTGGTCAAGGATGACCGCGACATGGGCGCAAGCAACGGCTACTATGTCGGCTCCCTGTGCAATAACGGTGCAACGGTAGAGTTTGAGCTGTATACCACAGAGGATATTGAAGGCGCAACGCTCATCGTGAGCCTGTCCTCCAACACCGTCGACTTTGTGCTGGATTCCAGCGCGACGGCTGACCAGTACTACGTGATCGCCGTCAACGGCGAGCCCCTGGACTACGGTACCATTCCAGTGTCCGCCTACGGCGAGTTCACCGAATTTGCCATTGAGGGCATCACCCTGAAGGCCGATGTGGAATACAACTCCATCATGTTCTATACAGCCAACTCCTACAGCCCCACCTCCGGTATCTTCGCGGCGGCACCGGCCATCGACTACATTCAGATTGTCACCGATTCTGACGCCGAGGTCACCATGGAGCTCTACGAGGGCAACTACTGATATCACATCCATCCTGTACACGAGCGATAGTGCAGCAGAAGGCGAGATGAAACAGTGAGCAAGAAGAAAACCAAGCGCCGTCTCAGCCGCAAGGTCAAGGTGTGGCTGATTGTCGGCGGAATTCTGGTGGCAGTGATGGCGATTGCCACCATTGTCATGACGCAGGTGCCATTTATCCGTGGCCTGGTTGATCAGGTGTTCGGCGGCGCTGCCAACAGCGTGGAATACGGCAGCGGCACTTCCTCCGAGGACTTTGCCTACTTTGCGACGGACAAGGCGGACAAGGATGCCTCCCTGGCAGCCTCCAACGCACTGGTGGAGGAGATCTGTGAGGAGGGCACCATCCTTCTGAAAAATGACGGCGCGACGCTGCCACTTTTCACCCCGCTCTCCGAGAACGGGGAAAAGAGCGAGAGCCGCCCCAGGGTCAGTATCTTTGGAAAGAACAGCGTGAACCTGGTGCTGGGCGGCTCAGGCTCCTCCAGCACGGACCACTCCCGCGCAAAGACCATCTATGACAGCCTCACAGAGGCCGGCTACGACTGCAACCCCGTCCTCAAGGAGTTCTATGAGAATTCCTCCAAGTCCGGCAAGGGCCGCAACGGGGAGGCCAGCATTGAGGCAGAGGCCAACTTCGGTGTGATAACGGGTGAGACACCCTACGATAAATACACGTCCGATGTCGTGGAAAGCTACAGCGACTACAGCGACATGGCGCTCATCGTGATCTCCCGCACCAGCGGCGAGGGCAATGATATGCCCCGGACCATGCGCACAGGTGCCGACGAGGGCAGCAGTGCGGTGGACGGTGCATTCTCCAAGGACGATCACTACCTGGAGCTGGACAAAAACGAGCAGGAGCTGATCCGCCAGGTCTGCGATGCAGGCTTCGAGCGCGTCGTGCTCATTCTCAATACCAGCACCTCCATGGAGCTCGGCTTCCTGGACGGGATCGACGACAGAGACAGCACATCCATTCTCGCAGGTTATGATACGGCCATCGGGGCCGCGCTTGTCATCGGGTTCCCCGGCGACAACGGGATCATGGCACTGGGCCGCATTCTCAACGGCAATGTGAACCCCTCCGGCAGAACCGTGGACCTGTATGCCCGCGACTTTACCGAGGATCCTACCTACTACAATTTCGGTCACAACAATTCCGACAAGGGCAACCAGTACCTCATCGAGGGCAAGCGCGAGGGCCGCAACGGCTCAGGTGAATACTTCGTGGAGTACGAGGAAGGCATCTACTACGGCTATCGATATTATGAGACCCGTGCCGCCGAGCTGGAAAAGGCCAGCGAGGGCAAGGGTGAAGCCTGGTACACCGACCATGTGGTCTATCCCTTCGGATACGGTCTGTCCTATACGGATTTCTCCTGGCAGGTCATACCTTCCCTGCTCCCGGGGGAGATTCAAGAGGACGGCACGCTCACCTTCCAGGTGACCGTGACCAATGAGGGCACGGTTGCAGGCAAGGATGTGGTGGAGGTATACTACACCGCACCATACTATGCAGGCCAGATCGAGAAAGCCCACCGCGTGCTGGCAGGCTTTGCCAAGACAGGGCTCATTGCCCCCGGCGAGAGCGATACAGTGAGCGTCAGCTTCCCTGTACGTGACATGGCAAGCTATGACGCCTTTGACGATAACGACAACGGCTTTATGGGATATGAGATGGATGCAGGCACCTACACGGTCAGCGTGGCCCGCCACTCCCATGATACCGTCGCGGCCTTCGACTACGAGGTGACAGAGGGCATCCAGTATCCGGTGAATGCGCTCGGAAACAGCGTGGTCAACCGCTTTGACGATGTGAGCCGGCATTTCCTGACAGAAGACGGCACAAAGACCACCCTCACGCGCGCGGACTTTGGCACAGATGAGATCCTGTCCTTCCCGACCACGCCCACCAAGGAGGAGCGGACGGTCTCCCAGGACTTCATCAACACCATCACGCACCTGTACAGTACGTCGGATCCATCGGATCCCTGGTATGTCTCCGGTGCCGTTCCCGCCTCAGGCGTCACGCTCACAGATCCGATTCTCTTCCATGAGATGCGCCTGATCCCCTACGGAGATGAGGTGATCACCTCCGAGCAGAGCGAGCGCTTTGCAGGACGCACGGGCGATGAAGTCTGGCAGGAATTTGTCAGCCAGCTCACGCTCGATGAGATCCGGACCTTCGTGGGCACCTCCAGCTACAGCACGCCGGCCCTGACCAGCATCCAGAAGCCTGGCACGATCGATTCCGACGGACCGCTGGGCTGGGTGAACTTCATGGCCTATGCCAACAACACGATCTCCAGTGTCTGCTCCTATGCCTCCGAGCCCGTGCTCGCAGCCACCTACAATGTGGAGCTTGCGCGGCGCATGGGCGAGGCGGTCGGCGACGAAGCACTGGTGGGCTATACGACATCCGAGGGCGTACACCAGCCCTACTCCGGATGGTTTGCCCCGGGCGTGAATATCCACCGCAGTCCCTTTGGCGGACGCAACTTCGAGTACTATTCCGAGGATCCGCATCTCCTGGGCAAGATGGCCGCGCAGGTCATCCAGGGCGCAAAGAGCAAGGGTGTCTATACCCAGCTCAAGCACTTTGCCGCCAACGATCAGGAGACCAACCGCAGCGGTGTATGCACGTGGGTGGATGAACAGACCTTCCGCGAGGTGTATTTAAGACCCTTTGAGATTGCCATCACCGAGGGCGGTTCTCTGGGCCTCATGTCCTCCTTCAACCGCATCGGCAGCGTGTGGACCGGCGGAAGCTATGCACTGCTCACAGAGGTGCTGCGCGGCGAGTGGGATTTCCGCGGCATGGTGATCTCAGACTATAACACCGGTCCTGTCTACATGAACTCCAACCAGATGATCCTGGCAGGCGGTGATGTCAACCTGGCGACAGGCGTCTTCCCGGATATCACCGACGCGGATGCCAGCCTTGTGACGGCGCTGCAGCGCTCGGCCAAGAACTTCCTGTATACACAGGCCAACTCCAACATCATGAACGGTCTGGGTGACGGTGCGAAGGTCAGCGTGCGGAGCTCGGCATGGATCAATGTGCTCATCATTGTGGATGTCGCAGTGGCAGTTCTCGTGATTCTGTGGGGCTGCCTGGTGCTGCGCAGGCCCAAGAAAGGGCGCAGATAACACCTGGTGAATGTACCCGGGAATACCCTTTCCGCACAGGGAAGGGTATTCCTGCTTTACAGTACGTGTCCCGGAGAGCACGGGACAGCTTCCTGTATGCAGGCAGAAAGGATTTGAGCGAGATGAAAACGGGCAGACGACAGGTATTCAATCCCTACCTTCCCAGCTGGGAGTATGTCCCAGACGGCGAGCCACATGTCTTCGGCGACAGGGTGTATGTCTATGGCAGCCATGATGCCTTCGGCGCGCCGATCTTCTGCGTGAACGACTATGTGTGCTGGTCCGCGCCGGTCAATGATCTGACCCAGTGGCGGTATGAGGGTGTCATCTACCGCAAAAAGCAGGATCCGGGCAACCGTCTGGGCATCCGCTCCCTCTATGCTCCGGATGTCACGCAGGGACCGGACGGGCGGTACTATCTTTACTATGCCTTTGACTTCCTGGGTGAGATCGGTGTGGCAGTGAGCACCAGTCCGGCGGGTCCTTTCTCCTTCTACGGGAAGGTACACCATGCCTCCGGCAAGGTGTGGGGAAAAAAGAGCGGCGAGCAGTTCCCCTTTGATCCGGGCGTGCTCACCGATGACGACGGCAGGGTCTGGCTCTTCTCCGGCTTTGCCACCAAGGTGCCCTTTGTGGCCTCGAGGTGGCATAACCTGCGCAATGACGGCGGCGTGGTGATGGAGCTGGACAGGGATATGGTGACCATCCGCCAGGAGCCGCATCTCCTCTTTCCCATCAAGGGCAGGGATGGGGCTTATCCCGGCCATGCCTTCTTTGAGGCCAGCTCCATCCGCAAGGTGGACGGAAGGTACTGCTTCGTGTATTCGGGTGAAAACAACCATGAGCTGTGCTATGCCATGAGCGACCGTCCCGACGGTCCATACACCTACGGCGGCGTTCTGGTGGACCTGGGTGACCTGTACATGAACGGCAATACCGATGAAAGCCATGCGAACAATTATCTGGGCAACACCCATGGCGGCATGCTGAATATCGGGGATGACTGGTATATCTTCTATCACCGCCAGACCAACCGCACCTCCTATGCGCGCCAGGCCTGCGCGGAAAAGCTGGAGAGAACACCGGACGGCGGCTTCCGCCAGGCGGAGGTGACATCCTGCGGTCTCAACGGCGGTCCCCTGGAGGGAAAAGGTGAATATGAGGCACGCATTGCATGCAACCTCTGGGCCAAGGGCCATACGACCGCACGCATCGACAAAGGGAAAAAGGCCACCGAGGGCCATCCCTACTTCACCCAGAGCGGGAAGGACAGGGAGGAGAACGGCGACCAGTATATTGCGAACATGCGTGATGGCGCCACGGCGGGCTTTAAGTACTTCTCCTTTGACGGAGATGAGCGCACCATTCGCGTTACGGGACGCGGCAAGGGCAAGTTTGTGGTGACGGACGGCAAGAACACGGTGGCGACGGTGCCCGTGGGCGGTGAGGCTGCCTTCAGCATCGGGCAGGGCGTGCATCCATTGTACTTTACCTATCAGGGGGAGGATGCGGCCGACTTTATTTCCTTTGCAATTCGCTGACAGAATCCACGTGTGAATGCTTTTGCGTACAGGGAGCGAAGAGCATGTACAGGGTTGCAGTATGTGATGATGAATCCGTCCACGCCGAGTGGATCGGAAAGACGATTTCCGGAGAATTCGAGAAGCAGGGGGAGACGGTTTCCGTCTCCAGCTTTACCGGCGGACGTGCGCTGCAGAGCAGGCTCTCGGACGGAAAATCGTATGATGTCTTCTTTCTGGATATCGACATGCCGGATATGGACGGCATTGCACTTTGCCGGCATATCCGAAAGCTGAAGGGCGATGCGCTGGTCGTGTTCATCTCCAACCGGGAAGAGATGGTCTTTCAGGTCTTTGAGGTGGCACCATTCCGTTTTGTCAGAAAGAGCCGCTTCAATCAGGAGATCGGGCGGGTGACGCGGGACCTTCTCGTCGAGCTTCGCAGCCGTGAAGCAAGGTATCTGAAGCTTCAGGACGAGCGCTCGGACACAGTATATGTGATCAACGCCCGGGATGTCCTCTACATCGAGGCACTGCGCAAGCAGTGCGAGATTCATACCCGAAGCGAGACGATCCGCCTGACGATCCAGTTCGGTAAGGTGATGGAGTGCTTCAGCCCCTATCACTTCATTCAGATCCACCGCAGTTATCTGGTCAATCCGAACTTTATCCACCGCATCAATGCGGAGTCGGTCCGGCTCGACAGCGGAGCCGAGCTGCCGCTGAGCCGCTCGAGGCGGCAGGAGGTCCGGGATGCTTTCTTTACATGGAGCAGGGAGGGAGAATAGATGTATCTTCAGTCCGTCCTGTCCTGGTTTGGCAATATGCAGTTCCTCGCCATTCTCGCGATGCTGCGTTCCGCCTTCCGGCGAAGAATTTCCAGGGGAAGATCGCTGGCACTGATGCTGGGCGCAGTGGCTGCCTTTGCGCTCACCAACGGTGTTTTCAACATGCGCGCTGCCCTGGATCCCTCCTTTGGGACCTATGCCTTCATTGCCTTCAACATTCTGGTCTTCTTCTTTGCCTGGCTCTACGGCTATTTTGCCCTGCGGGTGGACTGGCGGCAGCTGACGGAGAGTCTGCTGTTTTTCCAGAGCTTTCTTGAACTGTCGCTGCTCATCAGCATCACCGTGGCAGGGCATTTTTTCTGGTCCAATGAGGTGGGCCAGATTCTTGTGATTCCCCTGGTCCTGCTTTTGTGCCTGTGGCTCAGACGCGTGACCTTCCGCATCAATGTGCAGCTCTCCTCGCTTCAGTGGGTGCTGGTCATCCTGATACCGGTCCTCATGAATGCCATGATCACCCTGTGGCAGGGCCAGCAGCAGGGCCGGTTCTTTCTGGTCACGGGGCTTGTGCTCTCGGCGATGGACATGACGATCTACTATTTCTTCTGCTGCATTGTCCAAAAGACGGCGGAGAAGATGGAACTGAAGCTGGACAATCAGCTCCTCAACTACCATCTCCAGCAGATGGAGGAGGTCCATGTGATGCTCGAGCACACGCGCTCGCTGCGACATGAGATCCGCTCGCACTACTTTCTCCTGGAATCCCTGATCCGCGACGGGAAAAATGATGAAGCCATCGCGTATATCCACCAGACGATCGAGCCGACCCTGTCGCAGGAGGAAAAGGTGTCCACGGGGAACAGCTTTGTGGACATGCTCCTGTCCCGGAAGACCGCGGAGGCAAGGAAGCTGGGCATCCCTGTGACGCTCAATGTGCTCCTCCCGGCCAACCTGGATATCAACCAGGAGATGCTGTGCAGTCTGCTGTTCAACCTCTGGGATAATGCCATCGAGGCCTCTGCCAAGGTTTCCTCGCCAGATATTCGCTTTTCCATGCACATGCACAAGAGCTACCTGAACGTGGTCATCAGCAACAGCATTGACGGCTCCGTCCTGGAGACCAACCCGAAGCTGACGACCTCCAAGGCGGATCCGCTCCGCCACGGGATGGGCATCCGCCTGATCCGCAAGGCGGTGGAGAGCCATCACGGGGATATGCGGATCTACGAGGAGGACGGGTATTTCGTGATCAATATCTACCTGGAAGTCGGTGGTGAGTCATAAGGCAGACGGATTGTCAGTCAGAAGGGAAGCAGTATGTCATATCCATGAATCCCCGACAGAGACGGGACGAACGGAACTGGCAATCGTGGTCCCTGGAACAGCAAAGAGACCTCATTACAAGTTGGTTAGCAATGAGGAGCTGGATGAAAATGCAGGTATTGGAGACAATACGCAAGCTGTGCGTATGCTGCATGGAAGAGCACGATGTGAAGAAGGTGCTTTTGCGGGAGACGAATATCTATAAAGGCGTTTCTGTGAAATACAATGCAGAGTACTTCTATTGCGAGAAAGCAGATGAGATGTATGCGGATGAGCAGCAGATGACATCCAATGACAGTGCAATGAAAAATGCATACCGCATGGCTGCAGCTTGCTGACAGGAGGCCAGATTGCCCCAATCCATGCACGTGATGGCGTCAGCCAAAGTGACCTCTGTATGATGCTAGGGTGTGGCAAAAACGATCACCATGGAAGTTGTCTGATACAAGACATTGCGTATGACAGAATTCCCAGAAAACTGGCATCTGATCCTGCGTGGTTCCCAGAAAGACAGGCACAGATTCAGTACCCGGCAGACGGCTTGAGCAGTCTGCCTTTCTTTACGTGGGGAAAGAGAGGCTGGCGGGCCGATCTGGCTCCGGCACTCTTCGGGAAGAAGACCCTGCGGAGCGAGAAGGCGTCAGGATGCATCTTGTTTCCTCCCGCCCGTGTGATATACTGCGCGCTGCAGTAATACAAGGCTGCATGGTCACCCGGAAATTCAAGAATAAACACAGAGGAGTTTTTCCCATGCCGGCACAGAAGAACTACCAGAAGACAAAACTTGCCTGCTATCTCGGGTTTGTGACGCAGGCCATTTCGGCGAACTTTGCCCCGCTCCTGTTCCTCACATTCTACAGGACCTACAGCATATCCTACGCGGATCTGGCCCTGATTCCCCTGGCGTTCTTTCTGACGCAGCTGATTGTGGACTTTCTGAGTGCGAAGTTCGTGGACCGGATCGGCTACAGGAAGAGCATTGTCCTGTCCGAGATCCTGTCCGGGGCCGGGCTGGTCATGCTGTCGTTTCTGCCGGACCTGTGCCCGCATCCCTTCGCAGGTATCCTTGTGTGCGTGATCATCTACGCCATCGGCAGCGGCCTGATCGAGGTCCTCTGCAGCCCGATCATCGAGGCATGCCCCTTTGAAAACAAGGCCGGCATGATGAGCCTTCTGCATTCCTTCTACTGCTGGGGCGCGGTGGGAACGATCCTGGGATCCACACTGTTCTTTCTGGCCTTCGGGACAGAGAACTGGCGGATCCTGGCCTGCATCTGGGCTATCATCCCGCTGTACAACATCTACAATTTTGCCACCTGCCCGATTGAGCCCATCGTGAACGAGGGCGAGAGCATGACCATCTCACAGCTGCTGAGAACAAAAATCTTCTGGCTGTTTATCGTGCTCATGGTCTGCGCCGGGGCATCGGAACTTTCCATGGCGCAATGGGCTTCTGCCTTTGCAGAGTCCTCCCTCGGTGTGAGCAAGACCATGGGGGACCTCCTGGGCGCCTGCGGGTTTGCCGTGTTCATGGGACTGAGCCGTGTATGGTACGGGAAATACGGGGAGAAGGTCAATCTGTCCAGCTTCATGATCGCCTCCGGCATCCTGTGCCTGTGCAGTTATCTTCTGGCGGCCTTTGCAAAGATCCCGCTCATGGGGCTTATCGGCTGCATGCTATGTGGGTTCTCGGTGGGCATCATGTGGCCGGGGTCTATCAGCATCTCATCTGCCAGGCTTCCAAGGGGCGGTACGGCCCTGTTCGCACTCCTGGCGCTGGCGGGGGACCTTGGCGGGGCTGCGGGCCCTGCGATCGTGGGCAACGTGTCCCATCTGATGGGGGAGAACATTCAGGCGGGCATCCTGGCCGGCATCTGCTTCCCACTGGTGTTGGTGGTGAGCGTCCTGATGGTCAGACGCATGAGCGTGCAAAGCGACAGGAAGTGACAAACAGCTTCTTGGGAGATGCATAGGATCTGACTTATCCACAAGCATGTCGTCCTGCAGATTCATCTGGCATCTTCATTTGGCAACCTTTTACAGGAGCTCCAATCCGCTGATTCTTCTTTGATTTCCCCTGCTGTCATGTGTTCGATGCTTGTGCTATTACAGCGGGTGTAATGCAGTACAAATAAGATGAGGGAGAAGACGATGCATCAATTTGATTATCGGTTCCTTGCAGACAGCCTTCCGGCAAACTTGCTGGGAATTGCTGCAATGATCTACGATCTGCGGGGAAAATGCGAAATCAGAAGGATGTATAATCCCCATGTGTTTCTGGAATTACAGCAGGCTGCAAGGATCGATACCATTCTGTACAGCAACGCGATCGAAGGAGTTGTCACAACATCAGAAAGAATCAGAAATCTTGTAAACAAAGAATCTGAACCTTTTACGCATAACGAGCAGGAAATCCTCGGTTACCGGGATGTACTTGATGAAATATATACGCACTTTGAAGATCTGGAAATTAGCGAGGATCTGCTGAAGCATTTTCATTCACTCATGCTCCGGGGGACTTCTTTGGACGCTGGAAAATACAAGCAGCATAACAACTGGGTCCAGGGAAGAGATCAGCAGGGAGTCATCAGTATCCGCTTTGTGCCTGTAAACGCAAAGGAAACGCCAGAAGCTGTTGAGCAAATGATCTTTGCCTGGCGAGAAGCAAAGCAGGAAAGTGGGATCAATGGACTTCTCCTGATTGCCTGTGTAATCGTTGATTTTTTGTGTATTCACCCTTTCAGGGATGGAAACGGACGAGTATCGCGTCTCCTCACTTCTTTGCTATTGCTGCAGGAAGGATTTGACATCGGGAAGTACATTTCAATTGACAAGAAGATCGACGAATACCGGAATAACTATTATCAGGCACTGAAAGCCTCCAGCGAGGGCTGGTATGAAAACAGGAATACCTATGTTCCTTTCATCACATTTCTCTTGCAGATCATGTACAGTTGCTACAAAGAACTGGACAGTAAATTTATTGAAAATACCGCACGAAAGATCAGCAAGTCAAAGCAGATCGAGAACACCCTGATGCAAAGTTTCGTCCCGGTATCCAAGGAAGAAATTGCAGTTCGGTTTCCTGAGATCAGCGTCTCAACAGTGGAGAGAGTACTGGGAAAACTGGTTCGGGAAGGAAAAATCGAAAAGATCGGCACATATCGCAATGCGCGATACAGGAAGCTGTAATCTCAGCATTGTAGACGACCCAATCGGGACTAAGCAACCGCGGGAATGGCGAAGAATGCGGTGATATACAGGCTATCAGATCGACTTCCGGGATCCTTGACGGATACAGTGACAGGGAGTAAAGTGGAATGCGGGTGATTGATCGTGAAGCTGATCCTGGATGACGGGAAGGAAATGCAGTCTCTTGTTTACGATGCTCCGATGGATTCTGAACATATCATGGCGGCTCTGTGTTTTCTTGAGCCTGCAAAGGTAAAGGATATCTATGTCTGGCAGGAGGACGGCAGTACCTGGGCCGTGATGCGGGACGGAGCAAAAGTGGCAGAGGTGAAATTCGGGAAGAGTTGACGACGGCTCTTCCCGAATTTCTGGTTTTGGATGGTGCGGGGAAGCTGGAGATCGTGCGATCTGTGACCATACAAAAAATCCTTTGACGGGTGTCAAATTCAGCAGATGCCAACGTCAAAGGATGCACGTTCTTACATGTGCGATGGACAGTTTTTATGAAGAAAAGAAGGATAAGACGTGAATATCACTGTGTATCTTGGTGCCATGGAAGGGAACGATCCCTTGTACAAACAGGCAGTGCGGGAACTCGGTACATGGATCGGCAGCTCGGGACATGCTCTGGTCTATGGAGGATCCAAGGCCGGGCTGATGGGCGAATTGGCTGAGAGTGTGCTTGAGAGCGGCGGCGAGGTCACGGGCGTGGAGCCCCAGTTCTTCATTGATGCGGGCTATGAGTACGATGCGATCACGCGGCTTATCGTGACCCAGACCATGACCGAGCGGAAGGACAAGATGATCGAGCTTGGCGATGCTTTTATCGCATTTCCCGGAGGCACGGGCACGCTGGAGGAGATCTCGGAGGTCATGTCCAAGGTTTCCCTGGGGCATCTGGATGCACCGTGCATTCTCTATAACCTTCGCGGCTACTATGACGGGCTGAAGACACTGCTGGACCATATGACGGAGTTGGGTTTTTCCAGCAATGAGCGGCAGAAGGGCATCTCCTTCGCAGGAACACTCCAGGAGATTCAGTCCATCATCGGGACATGGAGCCAGGCGCACGGACAGGATGTGGAAACATGAACAAAGAAACCAGCCAGGAAAGCTGCAATGGCAGCGTGTATGGTTGTAGCGGTCCAGGGAGATTCTATCGTGGCGAGACATGTGAAGCCTGGTGAAACGGCTCTGTCTGCCGGGAACCGTTCTGGACGACGGCCGAGGTCGACTATCGCGCGAGCTGTGTTCCGGAAAAGAATAGGTTTCATCGGCTTTGGCCGGCTAGCCGCTCAAGATCAGGAATTCCTTTGGGTGATCGCTATCCGCTTTCTTTGCCAGAGCCATCATAAAGGTAAAAACTCCAATCTGTGGCAAATGCCGCACGGTATTCAGGCGGTCCTCGTGGTCTACTAGCTGCGCCTGAATCACGAGAACATTATGCTGTGTATCTGTCACCTGCATGGAGAACCGAAGAATATCATGCGTAGGTGAGCAATCTTTGGTTTTCCACGATCCTGACCGCGAAAGGCGTTCCGTGAGGTCACATTTTGTGACCTCACCAATGAATGATTAGGTCAGTAAGCCTGTGAATTGTCACATAGCCTTTCGATCTTGGAGGTCATATCCAAAGTTCGTGCATTCTCTATAACCTCCGCGGCTACTATGACGGGCTGAAGACACTGCTGGACCATATGACGGAGTTGTTTTTTTCCAGCAATGAGCGGCAGAAAGGCATCTCCTTCGCAGGAACACTCCAGGAGATTCAGTCCATCATCGGGACATGGAGCCAGGCGCACGGACAGGATGTGGAAACATGAACGAAGAAACCAGCCAGGAAAGCCGCAATGGCAGCGTGTGTGGTGGAAGCTGTCCAGAGGGATTCTATTTTGGCGAGGCATGTGAAGCCAGGCAAAACGGCTCTGCCTGCCGGGAACCGCTCCGGGCGACGGCCGAGGTAGAGTATCGCGCGAGCTGTGTTCCGGAAAAGAAAAAGACCGGCGAGCGCCGACAGATAGGGATACTCGCCGATTCAAAAGCATGGATTGCAGATGATTTCAATGATCCGCTGCCGGAGTTTGAGGAGTACATGCAGGCATGAGGGTCTGATTCTTCCGGAGCTTGGCAGGGACGAGCGGTCCTCTGTCTGTGGGAGACAGTTAAAGCATCAGAAATCGAAGATCATCTTTGCCAGGAGAAGTGCCAGGACACAGAGGATCACGGGCCGGACGATCTTTGTCCCATGATCCATGGCGAGGCCGGAGCCTACGTAGTTTCCCGCCATGTTACACACGGCACCCGCAAGCCCCAGGGGGATCAGCACCTGATTGCCCACCAGGAACACCGCCAGGGAGGAAAGGTTGGAGGTCAGGTTGATGACCTTGGCCTGAGCGTTGGCAGAAGTCACAGACATGTGCGCAAAGAGCACGAAGGAGATAATCAGGAAGGTGCCGGTTCCGGGTCCGTAGAAGCCGTCGTAGCCGCCGATCAGGAAGGCGCAGATGATGCATATGATGAGTGTCCGACGGTCAGAGGATGCCTTGCCCTCGGCACGGTCCTGAAAAAGGTGCCGGTTGAGTACGAAGAAGGCTGCGACAGGCAGAACGATCACGAGGATGTAGCGGAGTACTTCAGCATTGACCAGCAGGGAGAGCCTTGCACCAAGCTGAGATCCGATGAGTGCCGCCACGACAGAGGGAAAGGCCAGGCGAAGATTCACAAGGCCATGTCGGATAAAGCGGATCGTGGTCAGGGAAGACCCGCAGGAGGAGGAAAGCTTGTTGGTGGCAATCGCCATGTGTGGCGGGAGACCGGCAAACAGATAGGCCGGCAGGGAGATCAGACCGCCGCCCCCT
Organism: Clostridia bacterium; assembly: GCA_017460395.1. Classification (GTDB taxonomy): domain Bacteria; phylum Bacillota; class Clostridia; order Christensenellales; family Aristaeellaceae; genus UBA2943. The sequence goes on from JAFUBA010000092.1 coordinate 26,740, forward strand.
CCGATGGAATCGACAAAACCTGCAAGAAACAGCATGGGACAGACGATCAGAAACATCTGCGGTGTGAGTGGCATAAAGGGAGGACCTCTCAGTCGTCAAAGTAGGGTTTTCCGGGAAGTGAAAAACCTGTTCTTCTATTCGCGGTGCTCTGCCGTCTTCCTGCAATACGGCCCGGGGAAATTTAGAATTGGCATCACGTGCATGAAAAGTACAAAGGCTCAGCACAGTGAAGGAAAAGCCCGGAAGGAGGCATGCAACGTGAAGAAGGTCATCGCCATGGGCGTCCAGGACTATGCAAAGCTGAAGGAATACGACAGGTTTTACATCGACAAGACCAGATTCATCAGTGACTGGTGGCAAAGTGGAGACCGTGTCACGCTCATCGCGCGCCCGCAAGGTTTTGGGAAAACGCTGAACCTGACCACGGTAGAATGCTTCTTTTCCAGCAGATACGCCGGGAGAAGCGACCTGTTCTCAGGCATGCAGGTCTGGGAAAGCGAAGAGATGAGGGGAATGCAGGGAGCATATCCTGTGATCTTTCTCTCCTTTGCAGGCGCTGTCACCTCCAAGTATACGACCTTCTGGCACCTGATCCGAAAGTTCATCCTCCGCAAGTTCTCAGACCTTGAGATCTATCGGCAGAAAGACAGATTCAGTGCTGAGCAGCTGGAGGCGCTTGGGGGGATAGGATCGGACATGTCGGAGGAGGAGACTGTAAAGGCGCTGAAGCTCCTCAGCGGCCTCCTGGAGACAATCTGCCATCGGAAGGCTCTGATTCTTCTGGATGATTACGACAGCCCGCTGCGGGAGGCAGGTGACTTCAGGTATAAGGAGGAGGCGGAAGCGTTCCTGCAACGCCTGATGTACCACACCTTCGAGGATAATCCGAGCCTGGAGAGAGGCCTCATCGTCGGCATGACGTATCATGACGGGAAAACGGTCCTGTCTGGCATTCATGATCTTGAAGTGATCGGCCATACCTCCGAAAAGTATGATGACTTCTTTGGCTTTACGGAGCCTGAGGTCTTCAAGGCACTCTCAGGCCAGGATACGGAGAATCTGCGCGGCAGGCAGTGAAGAACTTCTACGACGGCTATCACTTCGGACGAGCCAGAAGCGTCTACAATCCTACGTCCGTGACGGCATTTCTCGACAGAGGAGGGGACGGCAGCTTCTTGGCCGGGATCAGCGCGAATACGGGCGTTGAGACGCTCATGAGAAAGAGTGATCCTGAATGGAAGGCACAGTTTGCACGCCTTTTTCAGGGTGAAAGCTTCACGTGCACCCTGGGGGAGAATGCAGATGCGTCTGGTGATGAGTTCTCCGCGGAAGACGCATGGCGCCTGTTTGAGTCCTACGGATACATGAAGGTGGTGTCGCATCAGCGGCCGGTATCCATGGGACCGGAGGTATACACGCTGGCACTTGCAAACGAAGAAGTCCGTGCGATGTTCTGCAGAATGATCTTCAAATGGTTCTCCGGAAATGATGAGCTGGCTCAATTTGTGAAAGCCATGCCGCGCAGGGACACGAGGGAAATGTGCTATGCGCTGCAGAAAATGATGTTTTCAGCTGGAAAACTGTTTGACGGTGCGGAAAACTTCGCGCATGCCCTGGCTCTTGGTCTGATGGTTTATCTGTGCGATGACGTCCTCGTGAAGACCGGGTGGGATCGCGGGGATGGAAAGTGTGAAATCACGCTGGAACCAAAGAAACCGGGAATTCCTGGCGTGGATCTATCAATTTGGACATCAGGCGATGAATGCGGGAAAGCGGGGGAGCAGGCGCTCCGGCAGGCCCGTGCCATACAAATGGGCGAAGACGGGATCCTTCGGTATGACATCGCCCTGCAGGGAAATCAGTGTCAGGTCCTCATGGCAGAGTAGAAGAAGACTGCCAGAAGGAAAAGGGCACAAATCGTGAAAAGCCTTCGAGAGGGGCAGATGGCCACCGACAAAGTCGAGGATAGCAAGGATCTGGAGGTCTTACTCCGAGAAACCGGAAGGGATAACAGGCAGGTCAGAGCTCTGCAGAATGCGTTCTCCCAGATATCCTCGGACGCGAGGAGAGGGATATGGATTGAAAAAGCAGAGAGGAAGATTTCTCCCTCTCTGCTTTTGAAGCTGAAGGTTCCCGGTTTTATCGGGGGCCATGGGGTGCAGGGTGCGTCAGATGACGCCGCCTTCCACAACCAGGCTGTCCGCATCAGCGTTTTCACCATAGGTTTCGCGCAGGGTGGCTTCATAATCGGCGTGGAAGAAGTTTTCCTCTCCCAGTTTCACAATCTCCTCGTTGATCCAGTTGAGCAGCGTTTCGTTGCCCTGAGATACAGCGGGGTTGATGGTGTCCAGGCTGCCAAGGGATTCGATACCGACGGAGAATCCGGGATTTTCAATGGCCCAGGCCAGCACTTCGGTGTTGTCGGTGGACAGGGCATCTCCGCGGCCGTCCAGAAGAGCAATGTAGGCCTCGGTATAGCTGTCATACTTGGCAAGGTTTACCTCGGGGTAATTCTGCTCAAAGAATGTTTCAGCCGTCGTGCCCTTGGACACGATGAGGGTCTTGCCATTGAGCTGCTCGGGCTCGGTGATCAGGGCACTGTCAGGGCTCACCACGCCCAGAGCCACCTTCATATAGGGCAGGGCGAAGTCCACCTGGGTGGCGCGCTCATCGGTATAGGTGAAGTTGGCCAGCACGATGTCCACCTTGAAGGACTGGAGGAATTCAATACGGTTGGGGGCGTCCAGGGAAACGGGTTCCAGTTCTACGCCCAGATCTTCTGCCAGACGGCGGGCAAGATAGACGTCATAGCCCTGGTATTCGCCGTATTCGTCGATATAGCCAAAGGGCTTCTTGTCAGAGAACAGGCCGATGGTCAGCTTGCCGCTTTCCTTGATTTCATCCAGGGTGCGGAAGCCTTCGGCGGAGGCAGACAGAGACAGGGAAAGAACCAGGGCCACGGCCAGGATCAGAGCAAAGAACTTATGGAGCTTCTTCATGGTGTATACCATCCTTTCAAATTCAAAGAAGTTGATTGTGGGGGAATCATGCGGGACCAGATGTCCCTCATTGCAAACAAGTGTCACAGCCTTTTTAGAATGCGAAATGACATCGATCTGTCGCGCAGATGAACCGTACCTGCATCATGCGTCGTTCCCTCCCTGAAGTCCAGGCTGCAGATGGCACGAAAAAAGGAGTCGGACATGCGTCCGACTCCTGGGAATACATTGCTCCAAGCTGCAGCGTCACTGCAAACAGAGCTCCCGGCGAGACAGACGCACAGAGCTGCACATGGAACAACACATCATCATGATCTGCTTCATGGTTCTGTCTCCTTTCTTCTCGGGTTACCCTGTTATTTACCCACCGGTTTAGTGGGTGATTCACATATTAGAGAAACCTATGGATCCTGTCAATCCCCAAGATTGTTTTTTGACTGTTTTTCGGAAGTACCCCTCTTGGAGGCATACGTGAAGCTTTGGAGGAAGCGCTGCGCCCGCTCGGTTTTTGGCGTATGGAAGAATTCCTCCGGCTTTCCTTCCTCCAGAACGACGCCATCTTCCAGAAACAGCACCCGATCCGCGACTGCCTCCGCAAAGCGCATCTCATGGGTCACGATGGCCATGGTCATCCCGCCCCGGGCCAGATCAATCACGACATTCAGAACCTCCGAGACCATCTCGGGGTCCAAAGCGGCGGTGATCTCGTCCAGCAGCAGAATCTCGGGATGCATCAGCATGGCCCGGACAAGCGCAGTCCGCTGCTTCTGTCCGCCGGACAGGGTGCGGGGAAGGGCATAGGCTTTATCTTTGAGCCCCACACGTTCAAGCATCTCCAGGGCTTCCTTCTCCACGTCCGCTCTGGGCCTGGAAAGGGCCCTGGTCGGGCCAAGCAGCAGGTTGTCCATGACCTTCATGTGCGGAAACAGATCATAGCTCTGGAACACCATGCCGATTTTCTGCCTCACAAGGTGCAGATCCTTTGTGCGGCCGGAGATCTTTTCGTCCCGCAGGAAGATGTTTCCGCTGCTGATCGTCTCCAGCCCATTGATGCACCGGAGCAGCGTGCTTTTGCCGCAGCCGCTCGGGCCCACAATCACCACGACTTCGCCTTCCCGGATCTGAAGGGATACACCTCTGAGCACGTCCTGGCCATCAAAGGATTTATACACATTTTCCACCCGAAGGATTGTATCTGCCATGTTGCATCCATCCTTTCACGCCCAGCGCTTTTCCAGCTGCCTTGCCAGAAGGGAAAAGGGCCAGCATATGATAAAATACAGAAGAAAAATGACAAAGTATACCCAGAAGGCTGCGTCCGGCTGCCGGTAGAACTGGCCGATGATCTGCTGGCCTACCTTCAGCACCTCGGTCACATTGATCATCTTGACCAGGGCTGTGGTCTTGATGATCCTGGTGGACAGGTTGATTGCCTGGGGCAGGAGCCGCCGAAGGGTCTGGGGGATCAGAACGTGCAGGAAGATCTGGCTTTTCTTCAGCCCCAGGGCTGCAGCCGATTCCGTCTGGTGGCGGGGAATCGAGGTCAGTGCGCCCCGAATGAGATCACCCATTTCCGCGGTGCCCCAGAAGGTGAAGACGATCACGGCACTGGTTTCGCCGTCCAGATCCAGGCCAAAGACGCGGGCAAAGCCGAAATACACGATATAGAGCAGCACCAGCTGGGGCATAAAGCGCACAATCTCCAGCCAGATCCGGCAGAAGATCCTGGGCAGCTTTCTCCGGGAAAGCAGGAGGCTGGCAAAGAGGAGGCCAAAAAGACAGGAAAGTCCGATGGTGATCAGAGCAAGACGCAGTGTCACCCAGAGCCCGCCTAAAAGCCGCTGGAAGTTGATGCCTTTAAACAGAATGCTGATCCCCAAATCCTGCATAACGAAGCCTCCTTTCCACCAGAGTTGCCAGAAGGGACACAGGCAGCAAAATCAGAAGATAGGCCACAATCAGCATGAACAGAACCTCTACGGTTCGTCCGCCGCTTGTGCGGAGCGTATCGGCAACGTTCATCAGGTCCATCATCGCCAGGACAGAAAACACGCTGGTTTCCTTGATCAGGAAGATGACATTGGCAAACAGGGCGGGGATTGCAGTCGCCAGTGCCTGGGGAAAGATCACATAGCGCATATTCTGTCCGGCGGTCAGCCCGATACAGGCGCCGGCCTCCACCTGTGCCCTGTCCACCGACTCAAGCCCGCTGCGAAAAGCTTCCGACATATACGCGCCGCCAAGAAAGGTGAGCCCGATCACGGCGCAGGCCTCGGCGCTGAACCTGATTCCGACCCGGGGAAGACCGGCATAGAGGAAGAAGAGCTGTACCAGAAGGGGCGTGTTTCTTGCAAGCTCAATGTAGCCCTTTGCGATCCAATGGAATATGGGCACCCGAAAATAGCAGAGAAGACAGCACACAAGCCCCAGCGCCAGGGAACAGAGCACACCGTACAGGCCAAAGCGCAGGGTAACCCATGCACCTGAGAGATAATCTGGTACATGGGAGAGAATAAATGATCCGTCCACTTGAACCTCCGCAGGTGATTTTCACACCAGCTTTCCGCCGGTGTGCGTCCAATTATATGAGAAAGCTGAGAAAAGGAAAGGAACTGCCTGTTTAATTTTTGTTTCCGGAATGGGAAAAGGAAGGATGAAAAACACCGCCGCGGAAGAAAGATCCGCAGCGGTTTCAGCCGGTTCATGGCAAAGCGGCAGCTCAGGTTGTGGAGAACACATGGAAGAGATGCCTGACTGCGACAGCTTTGATACGCTCGGAGACATCACGATTCCTCATTGGCTTTCTGCTCTGCTTTTTTCAGGGCAGGGACATAGGGAATCAGTCCCTTCTGATAGCACAGAATCTGAAGCTGCAGGGGCAGATAGCGGGCATCCAGAAGAAATCCATCGACTGACACGGTCCAGATCATGGGATTCGTGTCCATCATGGAGGGCAGCGACCACTCTGCGTTGGACAGGCCGATTTTCAGCATCTTCTTGATTTCTGCCGCCTTGCTTGCCACCGTGTTCTTCGAAAGACCAAAGGGTGCCACCAGCTCCGACGCCGTCATGTGGATATCCTGGCTTCTGTCAAAAATCCAGTTGTTGGAGCCAATGGCGTAGACAATGCCGGCAGCCCAGGTGTTTGCCCGGCCGGAGGAAAGCGGGGACGGGCGTTTCCGGCACAGCTTTTCAAGGGCCTTGAGACAAAGCTCTTTGTACTCTTCGCTCAAATGCTCATCACAGTAGGGGATCAGGATCGCGGAAATCTCATCGTACTTGTCCTGCATGGTCTTCGGAACACTCATGAGAACCCTCCCTTTCTCAATGGACGTCTCGGAATCAACTGGGTCCATCTTAACAGACAGGGTCCGGCGTGTAAAGAAAGGCGGGATCACACGTCGTGACAGCAGAGGACAGAGAAATTCTGGCTTTACTGATTGGGTGCCTGTGCCATCCGGGGTGAATCTTCAGACATTATCCTGTGGAGGTGCTTTTTATGAAAATCAACGTTTCAGACGATTATTGTAACAAAACGCTACAATAATCGTCTGAAACTTAACAAAATCATGCTTGACAGACGATTATTGTAATGTTTAAGATTTTATCGACAGCTCCGCAAGGAATAGTGGAGATCAGCGTGCAGTGGTTCGGGATGGACCCACGTCAGGAGGGGGAGGCTCATGATCATCGGAAGAGAAAAAGAGGAAGCAAAGCTGAATGAACGGTATCACAGTGGCAGGGCAGAATATGGCTTCTGTCTATGGCCGGTGGCGGGTGGGAAAGACGTTTCCCGCAGAGCAGGTGTTTAAGGATAAAATGACCTTTCAGCACGCGGGTTTGTCCGCTGTTGAAAGAATACGCTGGCCTATGGGAGAGAATTCTACATTCTGACCCAAAGGAGCATATCGGAGAACAGGAAAGATGTTCTGCGCATAAAAAACGGTCTCCTCATCCTACAGGTGAGGAGACTGTTGTCATCCGGGCTGGAGCCTTCAGAAGATTTTCTGAAGGAAGTTGTACAGCGCCAGATGCCAGTCACCCATGGAGTGATACCGCATGGGAAAGATATCGAATGTGGTATTGACTCCCTTGGTCAGGCGGGACTCGGCAGACAGAAGTGCTGCATAATCCTTGAGCTGCTGGGGCAGGGCAAAGTCGAAATTGCCGCTGGAGACATACAGGTAATGGATGGGAAGGGAGGATAATTCTCCGCTCTGGATTCGCTCACTCAGGTAGGAAGCATCGGTTCGGCTTCCACTGAAGGTGCCGAAATAGCTGAAGTAATCCAGACAGCCGCCCAGTACAGACCTGTAGGTGGTGACAGCACCGCGAGAAAGGCCTGCAAACGCCCGATGGTCCCGGCTTTCGGCAAAGCCTGTGTCATCTGCGGTGGCGGCATAGGTGGAAAACTGCGATTCCACAGCCGGCATGAGATCATTGCGTAGCTCCTCGCGGAAGGTATAGGTCAGCGGTTCCAGATCATCTCTGCAGTCGTCCTCCACATAGAAGGTTGGCGTGACAACAATGAGTGGTTGAATTTCCCCGGCATCAATCAGCCGATCCAGCATGACGGTGTTATAGGGAAAGGTTTTCAGCCAGTAGTTCTCATCGTCTCCAGTACCGTGGAGCAGATAGAGAATATCATACGGGGTCTGAGGATCATAGCCTGCGGGGAGATAGACATTGGCATGCTTTGTGACGTTACGGGAATCCGTTGCGTATGCCCGTGTTTCATAGGCCAGGTCTACAACCACCCCGGCAGGCGCATTCGTTCCGGTATCCCATTTGGTCGGGACGGCCCAGATCTGCCTTGCTGCGGGGCCTGCATCCGATTTCGCGCGCCAGGTCATTGTGCCCCAGAGAGCGGCAGTACACAGCAAAAGCACGGCAAGAAGAATACACAGGACACGGTCCGGAGGCGCAGGACGCCGTTTCTTCCATAGAAGCAGGCCGGTTCCAAGGATGGCCCAGACAAAGCTGGCGATGGACTGAATCAGGAAGCCCAGGTAGAAAAGCGTGGTTCCGATGTTGTTCATGTAACCGAAGAGGATGATCCCGACGATACCCGGAACAAGCATCAGGAAAGGAATATCGCTCCTAAAGGCAATCAAGGTGACAAGCAGGATGGCACTTTCCAGAACGAGTGCGGTGATCACCGGAATCAGTGCGCCCAGGGATACAACACGTATCAGGTCAAAGACGGCAGTCAGCAGAATGATTCCACCGCAGACAAGAGAAAGCGCCTTTTGACGCACGGCAGTCTGTTTCATAGCAACCCTTCCTAAGAGGACCGGTCAGACCCCGAAGGGTCTGACCAGTCTGTGCATGAGGTGGATATCACTTCACATCTGCGGCAAGAACGGTGTTTACGCCCGTGCAAACGGAGGAGAGGACAAGCAGCACAGCACTGGCTATCCAGGAGGCGCTCAGACCGTTCATGTTGTTCTTGGAGAGAATGTCTCCGATCTCATCAAAACCGAGGCGGATAAAGATCGCCAGGGATATGAGGGTCAGAACAAAGGGAACATATTCTGCCACAGGGATTTTGCGCAGGGAAAGGACAACGCAGCACACGGCAGCTACGGCCATCGATGCGATGATTACAGCGGAGTGATCACGGGATACAGAGAAAGCATAGATGAGAGCGCAGACGCAGGTGAGTACTGCGCAGACAAGAGACATGACGGCAAACTTACTCTTCTTCATGATCTTACACCTCTAGCTTCTTTCTGGTGGATTTGACAATGAGTGCTGCTGCCAGGAGCAGTGTCAGTGCGCCGAGCACGCCAAGAACGACGTAGGCTGCAGTCTCCCAGTAGGGGAGGACATGGACAACATGTGCTGTGGGGGACAGACCGTTGATACCGGTGCTGTCGGCGATATTGTAGAGGATGCTGTGAACAGCATTGCGCAGGTTGTTGAGGGTCACAGGATCCTTTTCGACATGGTCCATCAGATAATCGTAGAAGCTGGTGCCGGAGGTTGCCCACATGGTATTGCCTGCGGCAAGGCCGGATTCCATGTTCTGATAGGTCACATTCATGGCCATATCTGTGTCCATGATGGCTGTGGACCCCCATTCAGTGCGAACGATACCGGTCATCAGGCCGGGATGCGCCTGGGCCCAGGTCATGCCGATACGGTTGAATGCGCACATGGCACCTTTTGCCTGACCCTCGGTGAGCGGCTTCTCAAAGGCCTTGAGGTAGACTTCACGGATCGCCTGTTCATTGGAGAAGGTAGCTACACCCTGACGGTTGGTTTCCTGGTCGTTGAGCACAAAGTGCTTGATATAGGCGATGGTGCCCTTGGACTGCATGCCGACAACTTCCTCATATCCCATTTCACCGGAAAGGAAGCCGTCTTCGGAGAAGTATTCGAAGTTTCTGCCGGCATAAGGCGTACGGTGTGTGTTGCTGGCGGGGGTGTAGGCGCCCTCGGTGTCGGTGCGCAGCCAGTCTTCGCCCATGGCAATGCCTACACGGCGGAGCAGGTCACGGTTAAAGGTGGAAGCACGGACGACTTCGCCGCAAAATCCGGTAGCGGAGGAATTGTCCTCAACATATTTGCGTCCGGTATTGCCCTGAGGGCCATCCTTCATGAACATGGCGGGATAAGCAATGTTGGAGATGGGCTTGAGTGCGGAGCCGGAGACCATGGTTACCATGTCATCAATGGTCATCTGGTCAAGAAGCTTTTCCCAGGCAGGATCATCAAAGGAGAGACCGTACATCTTGGCCAGCGTCATCTGCGAGTCGACACCGTACTGATGGGTGGGGGCACTGCTGGCCAGGGTGTTATAGGTGTAGAAGGGATCGAGCATTTCCAACATCTGTGCGTTGGCTGTCAGCGCTGTATAGGGTGTGGGGAAGGTGTTCCAGTCACTGCGGGTGAGGTAGGGAACATCATAACCGTAATAGCCCAGATCGGCGTCATCAAAGCGGTTGGTGATTTCTCCTCCGCTGTAGGCGGTATTCAGCAGGGCCTTCTCGGGGTTTGTCCAGGCATAGACGCAGTCAAGGTTGCCCTCGGCATCCATGCCGTCCGCGACAGTCTTGCCGCGGTAGGCGAGGACATTATTCAGTGCGCTGTGTGCGCTGTCGCCGATAGCGAAGAAGTACTCACCTTTGTCGAGCACGTAGGTCTTCTCCCCCTGATAGTCGTAGGAGGCGAAATCCTGTCTGTCGGCATGGATGGTGACGGTGGTGCTTTCACCGGGCTGCAGGAGAGAGGTCTTGTCAAAGCCGATGAGCTGGATGGCGGACTTTTCAATGCCGCCTCTGACATAGGGCTGCTGGGCATAGAGCTGAATGACGCTCTTTCCGGCGGTGGTACCTTCGTTCGTGACACTGACCTCAATGTCAACGCCGTTGTCGGTCATAGTGCCGGACACGATTTTCTGTGTAAAGGGAAGACCATTGTCCGCACCGTAGCTCAGACCATAGCCAAAGGGATAGACGACCTCGCTTTCATAGCTCCAGGTATCGCCGACAAAGGCACCTGCGGAGGAAGAAGCGTTGGTGTTTTTCGGATCAAGCACACTGTCGGCATAGCGCGTCTCATAGTAGCGATAGCCAACATAGATGCCCTCCTGGTAGACCACATAATTCGGACCAAAGTTTCCGGTAATGACCGCGCGGGCATCATCTGCGTTGGTATACTGGAAGCTTCCGAAGTTCTGCATGGCAGGTGCGGAGATGGAATCAGCGGCATAGGTATCGACGAGCCGGCCGGAGGGATTGACCTGGCCGGTGAGTACATGGGCGATTGAGCGTGCGCCGCTTTGTCCGACGCCGCCCACCCACAGGCAGGCCTGTACGCCGTACTCTTCCTGGTCTACCCAGCTGAGCTCCATGGCATTGGAGGTGTTGATCAGAGCGATGATCTTGGAGAAGGCACCGCTGTCGTGGATTTCGCGCAGCAGGTCCTTTTCCTGCTCCTGAAGAGCAAGATATTTTTCGCCGTCACCGAATTTGCCACTGGGCATATCGGAGCCTTCACCGCCCACACGGGCGATGACAACGATGGCAGCATCGGCATACTCACTGTAGGAAGCACGAACTTCATCGGTATAATCGGCGAGGGGAGCTTCAGCGACAAAGACCTGTTCCGGGGTGGCCCCCATCCAGCCGCCGTTGCTGCGTTTGTAACCTTCCTTACCGTCATAGGTCTTGTAGAAGTCCCAGAGGACGGGATTGACGGTGTACCCTCCGTCCTCCTCAAGCGCGGTGCGCAGATCAATGGCCACGGAGGCATCAATTCCGCCGCCGCCCGTGCCGCCCAGGACAAGATCCACCGAAGAGCGGCTGAACAGAGAGACTCTGGCGCCAGAGGCAAGCGGGAGTGCAGCCTGCTCATTTTTCAGAAGCACGATGCCTTCGTTCACAACCTCCTGGACAAGCTTATCAGCTTCGGTTTTCCAGTCGGCCAGCGACAGACCGTTGGTGGTGTAGGGGTTGAGCGTCTGCGCTCCGGCAGTATCCTCCAGGCGGTACATTTCACCGCCGATGGTGCTGCTGACCAGGGAACGGTAGGCCGTAGCCCCGGCGGTGACACCGATGACGACTGCCATGAGAAAGCTTGTAATGACAAGCAGTCGCCGGAGTGCCTTGACAGAGAGTCCATGTTTTTTCTTCATCGGTACATCCTCCTTCGATGTTCTGTGATGCCGAACTGAGGCTATTAAAGCATCATGAAAAGAGAAATGTACGAAGTGGCAAAATTGCGCAGAATTTTGGCAAGATTTGTCATCTGCGCTTCTGTGTCAGGGCTTTTGGAGCATCACGGTGAGCACGAACAGTTCACCCTCCTGCGTGATCTGGAGACTGCCGTGGTACTGCTTTGCGATGTATTCAATGCTGCGCAGTCCGAACCCATGCTCGCCGCGTTCAGCCTTGGTTGTGGGAGGAAGCGCGCCTGTGAGGTGGAGCTTTTCCGGAAAATAGTTCTCCACGCGCATGACGACCAGCCCCTTGTTTTCAAAGAGGCGCAGAGCAATACAGCGCTTTTCCTGCTGGGGAACACGCTGTTCATACTCAATCGCATTATCCAGTGCATTTCCGAAAAGGGAAGCGATCTGGCCGGGGCGCATGAAAGAGAGAGCTTCTCCTTTGACCATAACGCTCATTGTGATCCCGTTTCGATCACACACCCATTGCTTCTCGCTGAGAATGCCGTCAAGGATCGGACTCCTGGTATGGAAGGACTGCTCATAGTGTGCGATTGCCTCACCGATTTCGCGGAGCTCTTCCTGATCGTCGATGGCCAGACGTTCCAGCCGATGCACCTGATGCTTGAGATCGTGGGCCTTTCGGTTGATGGCATCGATGCTTTCCTGTGTGATCTCATACTGGCGCTGTTCTCGTTCTACGGTGCGCTCCAGCAGGGCCTTGGACGCTTTTTCCGTACCCAGTGCGAGAAGACCAAACTGAAAGGCCAGACCGAAAATACAGCAGAGGATCATGGGAGGCCGTGTCACCCAAATCTGGTCGATCTCATAGCGCTGAAAGAGATACTGCATCAGATAGACAAAAAGCGTGGAGGCGATGGCCAGGGCAAAGATTGCACCTGTTTCCACGGGATTGCCCTCACGCTCTCTGAGACGAAGTGCCAGAAGACGATAGCCTGCTAAATAGGTGACCCCCATCACGCATAGCGACAGTGCCAGTCTGGCAAGCGGAGAAAAAGCATGGGCAAAGGGAAGGTACAGCAGGTTTTCCAGGTTATAGCTGAGATTCTGCAGAAGCTGGGCAGCCACGCAGCAGAAGAGGATTTCGGAGAAGGGCGCATCAAAGCAGAAAGCCATGTAGGCAATGGAGAGAAGATAGATGGTCATGGTAAAGACACCGGACAGGCGTGTCGCGATGAGATTGGGAAGGAAGATGGCAAGCACAAGAAAGAGCATGCCACCGCCCAGCATCCGCGCCGGGAAACGGTTTCTTTTGTCCAGATGCCAAACAAACAGGCATTCCGCCAGCAGAATCTGGGGTATGTATCCATGATTGATTCCGATATGAAACAGCTGAGAGAGGTCCATCTCATCCACCACCCATCTGAATACCCCGGGCCATACACTCCCAGAATGCTTCCTTGTAGGCTCTGCCTATCGTGAATATCTGATCGGAAAGGTGTACATCGTTTCCATGTACCTCATCGATATGTGCGATATTGACCAGGATGGAGCTGTTGAGCAGTGCAAACCCCTGGGCGATGAACTCCTTGCTGATGCTTTTCATGGTTCCGCGCTCACGGTACTCCTCTCCGGAAAGATGGAAATACAGGTAATGCTTGGCGCTCTCCACATAGAACACATCCCGGTAGAGAACGCGCTTGAGACCTCCGGGAATATGGATGGTGTACGTTTCCTTGCTGGGCAGCTGACGGAAAGCCTTGTCCATCTTGATGCGGAAGAGATCGTAGGATACCGGTTTGACGATGAAGTCCAGGGCATCTACTTCATAGCCGCGGATGGCATACTGTGCCATGGAGGTGACAAAGATCAGACACACAAGACTGTCAGCGTCACGAAGCTTCCTTGCTGCCTGAAGACCATCCATGTTCGGCATGGCAATATCCATGAAAATGATCTGATATGTCCCTTTGTATTCGTCAATGAACGAGGCGCCGTCCCAGAAGTGATCCACATGGATGACCTGCCCGGTTTCTCGGCTCCAGCGCTGGAGAAACGCTGTGAGTGTGTCAGAGAATAGCGCTTCATCCTCAACGATGGCGATGTTCAGCAACATTGGCACCTCCTGAAAGTAACTGTTTGATTGTAGCTTCCTTATGGCAATGGTAGCAGACTGGAAAGGACCGTTCAAGAGAAAAGGCAGTGTGCACAGGGTCGTCTCGTGATGCAAAGCCACCCACAGGAGCAAAAGAAACGCTGTCTTCACTGATTGGGTACCTGAGCTGTCCGGGGTAAATCTTCAGACATAATTCCGCGAAGGTGCATTTCGTAAAAATCAATGTTTCAGACAATTATTGTATCAAAATGTTACAATAATTATATGAAACATGATAAACTTGTGCTTGACAGACGATTATTGTGACGTATACGATTTTATCGACAGCTCCGCAAGGAATAGTGGAGATCAGCGCACAGAGGTTCGGGATGAAACCACCTCAGGAAGGGGGAGGCTCATGATCATCGGAAGAGAAAAAGAGGAAGCAAAGCTGAATGAACTGTATCACAGTGGCAGGGCAGAACTGGTTGCTGTCTATGGCCGGCGGCGGGTGGGAAAGACGTTTCTCGTAGAGCAGGTGTTCAAGGATAAAATGACATTTCAGCATGCGGGTCTGTCTCCCATTGAAATAAAAGAGAAGTCCGGCGTTCGGCCAATGAGACAACAGCTGGAGGCATTCTACTATGCACTTCTGTATCATGGGATGAAAAAGACACACATCCCCAAATCATGGCTTGAAGCGTTCATCATGCTGGAGATGTTTCTGCGGGACAGGGATGATGGGAGCAGACAGGTGGTGTTCCTTGACGAGATCCCGTGGATGGACACGAAGAAATCTGACTTTTTGACAGGGCTTGAAACTTTCTGGAACGAATGGGGATGTCACCGGTCCAATCTGATGGTGATTGTATGCGGAAGTGAAAGCTCCTGGATGCTCAGCCGCCTCACGAAGCGTGACGGCGGCTTGCGCCAGGCCCTCACATGTGAAATGAAGCTGGAACCTTTTACACTGAAACAATGTGAGAAATTCCTGGACAGCAGAAATATCCGCTTTTCCAGATACGACATCGCGCAAAGCTACATGATTGTCGGCGGGATTCCGTATTATCTGAAGTACTTTGACAGATGCAAAAGCCTGGCACAGAACGTCAATGCCATGTTCTTTGAAGAAGGCGCAAATCTGAGGCAGGAATATGACCGCCTGTTCTCATCCATCTTCAGAAACCCAGAACAGATGAAGGATATCGTCGAATTTCTGAATCAGCGCAGCTATGGCTTTACGAGAAAGGAGATCATAGAGCATACAAATGCAAAAGATGGCGGGAAGCTTTCAGAAAACCTGCATGCGCTGATTGCATGTAACTTTGTGATGAGTTATGTGCCTTTTGGCAGGAAGAAAGAAACACATTACAAGCTGATTGATCCGTTCTGCATCTTTTATTTGAATTTCGTCAAAGACCGCAAGGAGCTGGACAATACATTCTGGCAGGAGAATGCTTCTTCACAGAGGATTTCCAGCTGGCGCGGCTATGCCTTTGAGAATCTCTGCTTCTGCCACATTCCACAGATCAAAATGGCACTTGGTGTGTTGAACGTAGGCTCTGAAGAATCTGCATGGGTGCAGCACGGTGGTGATGGCCAGCCTGGCACACAGATCGATATGCTGATCGTTCGAAAGGACAATGTGATCAACATGTGCGAAATGAAATTCTATCAGCGCGCGTTTCAAGCGACGGGGAAAGAGGATCTTCAGCTTCGAAACCGTCAGGCCATGCTGGGTGAGGTGATCAGGAAGCGGAAGGTCATTCACAACACACTGATCTGTACCTTCGGTCTCGTGGAGAACGAGTACAGTCACATCTTTCAGCAGGTGATTACGCTGGACAAACTGTTTGAATAAAAGAGCTGCTGCGCTGGAATGGGCGCAGACACATATAAGGGAGGCTACATTCATGAGTTTTGCTACAGTGGCAGGTTGCTCGCGACATGGGTTATTTTTCTAAGTGCAACAACGTATTGTTTGTTCAGAGCAGCCATCTCGGCAACCTGCTTCTGGAGCGACTCCACTTGGCTCTGTAACTCTTGAATCTGTTTCATGTACTTCTTGGATTCTATCGTCGATTCTGCAGATGGTGCTCCAATCTTAGAACGGTTGCGCTTCCCTGTTTCAGCTTTCTGAATAATGGACTTCGTCTCGGGATCGACTCTGCCCAGGTATATGCGCCGAGATGTTGGCTTTTTGGTGATTGGGTCACGATATGATTCACTTTGATAGGCGTACTGTACGCCTGTTTTCTTATTTGTTTGATACACGATGCAAGCCATACGGATGCTCCTTCTGCGATTGAGCTTCATTGAAGATGAATGATGTGAATCATGAATTCCACGGCATCTCATAGTATACACTACTATCCGAGCTTCGGCAATATGAATACTCCTTCCGTGGAAATTCTACTCAAAATGGACACTGTTTCTTTTTTCATTTGGACGTTTGTTCGCATAATCGCTGGACAACTGTTCTTAACTTCTGGACACAGGTTCCTAAAGAAAATGTACGCTCGTTCTTACATTCGGGACGAGTTTTTTTGCATTGATTCTTACCTTTTTGGGACGTTCATTATTGTCATTTTTGGACGAAATGAGGCATGGCATGCATCTTTTTGGGAAGTGTTTTCGCTGGCCATGAGGGGACTGTAACGTAAAAGATACGGGGATGGGGAAGAAAAACTTTTCAACAGGAAAAGCATGCAGAAACTGCATGCTTCATTTTTTTGACCGTTGTTATTCAACTGAGAGGCCCAAATAACGGGCCATATCTGCTAATGCATATGCTGCAAACCAGACAACCCATTCGAATCCACTGCCATTCAGGGCAGTTTTCAGATGCGGTATATTCCACCACATGTCGCCGAGATTGCCAGCAAGCGGACATCCTGCATCCAGTGTGGGAAAGCAGATAAAGTATCCGTCAATATACTTTCCAACAATGGCGTAGATATCAGAGTC